>SMVQ01000269.1 GCA_004357655.1 Planctomycetota bacterium | reverse complement strand
GGAGAGCGGCTCCACGAGCGGCTGCCGATCCGTGCCGGCCAGGTCACCTGGGCCGTCCGGTTCGAGCTGGCGATCTCCGTGGACGACGTCCTCGCGCGACGCACGCGCGCGCTCCTCCTCGACGCACGGGCCGCGATCGAGATGGCGCCGCGCGTTGCCAGCCTCATGGCCGATGAGCTGGGCCGGGATCGAGCCTGGCAGGAGCGGGAGGTTCTGTCCTTCACGGAGATCGCGAGCCACTATCATCTCTGACCGTCCGCCACCCTTTCGTCCACGGAATACCGATGCACCCTTACGTCGCCGAATTCGTCGGAACCGCCCTGCTCATCCTCCTGGGCAACGGAGTGGTGGCCAACGTGGTCCTCACGGACACGAAGGGCCACGGCGCCGGCTGGATCGCGATCACGGCGGGTTGGGGACTCGCCGTGTTCGTGGCCGTGCTCTGCACCGCTGAGTTCAGCGGCGCGCACATCAACCCGGCGGTCACCCTGGGCACGGCCGTCGCGGGGACTTTCGCGTGGTCGCTCGTACCCGGCTACATCGCCGCGCAGCTCCTCGGCGCATTCGCGGGGGCGACGCTGGTGTTCATGTTCTACCACCAGCACTTCGCGCGCACCGACGACGCCGACAGCAAGTTCGCGTGCTTCGCCACGGCCCCCGCGATCCGCGCGGCGGGACCGAACTTCGCCGCGGAGGTGATCGGGACGTTCGTGCTCGTGTTCGCCGTGCTCTACTCGCACGGCGCGGTGTGGCACTACCGCGAGGCGACGGCCGCGGGGATGACGGCGGCGTCCGGCACGATCGGCCTCGGCTCCCTGGGCGCGCTACCCGTGGGCCTCATCGTCTTCAGCATCGGCGTCTCCCTCGGCGGGACGACCGGCTACGCGATCAACCCGGCGCGCGACTTTGCGCCGCGCCTCGCGCACGCGCTCCTGCCGGTCCCGCGCAAGCGCAACAGCGACTGGAGCTACGCCTGGATCCCCATCGCGGGACCGCTGCTCGGCGCGGTGCTCGCCGCGGGCGCATCGCTCGCCCTGTGAGAGCGCCGGGCCTGGCCGTCCGTCGAATAACGGCGATTCGCCTGGCACCGATCCTCCCATGCCTGACGATCGAAGACATGGCGGGCAAGCAGGAAGGGCATGAGGACTGCTTCCTGCCATGTCTTCGATCGTCGCGCATGGCGGGAACTGGCTGAACGACTTCGAGCACGCGAACGCGATCCTCGCGCTCCGCCCCGGCGCGGAAGGGGCGGAGACAGAGATCGCCTGGCAGTACCCGCGCGGCGTGCCCGAGCGCCCTTCGTCGCTCGTCCATCGCGGCCGCGTGTACCTCGTCGAGAACGGCGGTCTGGCGACCTGCCTCGACGCGCGGACGGGCGCGCTCCTGTATCAGGAGCGCCTGGACTCGCGCGGCCCCTGCTACGCCTCGCCGGTCGCGGGCGACGGCAAAGTTCTTACGGCATCCGCACGCGGCGTCGTCACGATCTTCGAGGCGGGGGACAGCCTGAAGGTGCTCTCGCGCAACGACCTCGGGGAGCGGATCATGGCCACGCCCGCCCTCGCGAACGGGCGGGTCCACGTGCGCACCGAGTCGAGCCTCTACGCGTTCGGCGCGTCCGAGTGATAGGAGTCGCACCATCGGCTCGCGGGCCAGGTAGAATGGCCCGCGTATGTCCTCCGAGCTCCAGACACGCGCCGAGCGGCCCGCCTCCACACGCGCCGGAAGCCCTTGCGTCGAGCTCCGGGGCCTGACTCGTCACTACCACCTCGGGGCGGAGACCGTCCATGCCCTGGACGGGATCGAGCTCACGATCGCGTACGGCGAGCACGTCGCGATCGCGGGCTCGTCCGGCAGCGGGAAGACGACCCTGCTCCAGATCCTCGGTTGCCTCGACACGCCGACCGCGGGCACCTATCGGCTGGACGGCCGGGCGGTCGGCGATCTCTCCGAGTCCGCCCTGGCGGAGGTGCGCAACACGAAGATCGGCTTCGTGTTCCAGGGCTTCCACCTCCTCCCGCGCGCCACCGCGCGGCGCAACGTCGAGCTGCCGCTCGTGTACGCCGGCGTGCGCGCGCCCGAGCGGCGGCGGCGCGCCGAGCAGGCACTCGCGACCGTCGGCCTCGCGGACCGGGCGGGCCATCGCCCCGACCAGCTCTCCGGTGGACAGCGCCAGCGCGTCGCGATCGCCCGCGCGCTCGTGACCGAGCCGGCGATCCTGCTCGCCGACGAGCCCACCGGCAACCTCGACTCGCGGACCGGAGCGGAAATCCTCGACGTGTTCGACTCGTTGCTCAGCCCGGAGCGCGCGCTCATCATGGTGACCCACGATCAGGCCCTGGCGCGCCGCGCTCGCCGGCTCGTGATCCTCCGCGACGGCAAGATCGTCCACGATGGCGCGCCCGAAGACTCACCCGAGGATCTCTTGTCCCGATGAAGACACGAACCCGACATGGGCGAGAGCGCCGGAGCGCGATCGCGCGGAGCGGCGTCAGCTCCCTGGGCGTCGTCGCGTCCGGCGGCATCCTCGCCGCGCTCGCGCTCGGCTGGTGGGTGACCGCGGGCGCGACCGGCGATGACCTGCTCCTCGACCCCGACCGGATCGTGCAAGTGGAGCGGCGGGACCTGCTCGACGCCGTGACCGCGAGCGGGCGCGTCGAGCCGCTCGCGCGCGTCGCCGTCATGAGCCGGGCCAGCGGCATCATCAAGGTGCTTCACGTCGATGAGGGCGATGTCGTCGAGACCGGACAGATCCTGGCCGAGCTCGACCGCGAGCTGCTCGAAGCTCAGGTCGCTCAGAACGCGGCCGACGAGCAGTCCGTCGCGGCACGTCTGGCCGCAACCGAAGCGGCCGTCGTCGAAGCCGAGCTCCAGCTCGAGAATCCCGAGCTCGAGTTCCTCGAGCGCGAAGCCGCGCGACAACTTCAGCTCTTCGGGCAGGGCAGCGTCTCCGTGAAGGAGCGCGAGGACTCGGCGCGCGCGCTCGCCGCAGCGCGCTTCCGCATCGAGCTCGTCCGAGCTCGTCTGCCCATCCTCGCAGCCGCGGTCCTTGGGGCGCAGGCCGACCTGGCCTCCGCCCGCGCGGCGCTTGAACGTGCCGAGACCACCCTGCGCGAGGCGACGATCCGGAGCCCCATCGACGGCGTCGTGCTCGTGCGTGACAAGGAGGTCGGGGACGGCGTCTCGTCGATCCTCACGGCGGGCGGGAACGCGACGCAGATCATGTCGCTGGGCGACCTGTCCGAGATGCACGTCGAGGCCCGGGTCGACGAGGTGGACCTCGGCCGCATCCACGAGGGCATGCTCGCCGTGGTGACGGTCGACGCCTTCCGCGGGCACATCCTGGAGGGGCGGGTCGAGCGCATCGCGCCGGCCGGCTCGGTCGACAACAACGGCATCGTCACGTTCGAAGTGCGGGTGGCGGTCGCGGACCCCGACCATCTGCTGCGCCCCGACATGACGGCCGATGCCAAGCTCGTCATCGACCGCCGCATGGGCAGCCTCACCCTGCCGCACCGCGCATTTCGCCGCAACGACGACGGCACCTGGACGGTGGCGAAGGTCGTGGGCCAGGGGCCGGATGCCCGCGTCGAGCAGACGACGGTGACGATCGGCTTGAGCGACGGGCTGCAGACGGAGGTGCTCACGGGTCTGGACGAGGGCGATCGCGTGCTCGTGCCCGAGTCCGGGCTTCGCGGCGGTCGTCGGTGAGCCCCTTCGCGCTCCTCTACGAGGCCCTGACGTCCATCGTGCGCGAGATCCGGCGCATCGCGCCCATGGCCGCCGGCATCGTGTGGGGCGTCGCCTCCGTGTTCATCCTCGTGGCCGTCGGCCGGGGCTTCGAGACGACCCAGCGCCAGAGTCTCGAGGCGCTCGGCGACTCGTTCGTGCTCCTCCGCGTCAACCGCGCGACGACAACTCGAGGCGACGTGCGCGCCAACGCGTTCGTGCGCCTGAACGGCGAGGACATGGCGGCCATCCGCGCCGGAGCCCCGGCGGTCGAGGCGCTCTCACCGAAGGCGAACAACTGGTTCGTGCAGGCGTTCCGCGGCGGGAACATCACCCGCATCACGGCCGTGGGTGTCGAGCCCGAGTACGCCGATATCGTACACGTGGCCCTCGCGGAAGGGCGCTGGCTCGATCGCAACGACGTCGATCAGGAGCTCCCGGTCTGCGTGCTCGGGTGGGGCGCGCGGGAAGACCTGTTCGCCGACGAGCCCTACATCGGCGAACAGATCCAGATCGTCTTCAGCCGCAACGCGGGCGACGACACCGTCATCCGGAAGCTCACCGTGATCGGAGCGCTGCGCGACGAGGAGCTCGCGGGGGACGAGATCTACACGAGCCACCGCCGCGTCGTGTTCCTCCCCTTCCCGACATGGGAGCGCATGTCGCCACGGGACTTCCAGTTCTTCGTCATGCGGCCGCGGTCGATCGAGCTGAAGGCCACGGCGCTCGCCGAGGTGCGTGCCGTGCTCGGTCGCAGGCACGGCTTCGATGCCGACAACACCAATACGCTCGTGCCCTATTTCGACGCCTTCGAGCGCAAGGCGAAGATAGATGCCGTGTTCGGCGGCCTGGAGATCTTCCTCGGCGCGGTCGGCGCCCTGATCCTCCTGCTGGGCGCGGTCGGCGTGGCCAACGTGGTCCTGATGTCCGTCGCCGCGCGCACCTTCGAGTTCGGACTCCGGCGCGCGCTCGGTTGCAAGCGCCGCTGGATCTTCGGCCAGGTGTTCCTCGAGGCCGGCCTCGTGTGCCTCGCGAGCGGCGGCATCGGCTTCCTCCTGGGCCTCATCGGCGTCGAGCTCTCGGGCCACATGCCGCTGCCCGAAGGCTTCGCGGCGCCGCAGGCCGAGCTTGCGACGGCGTGGCTGCCCGGCGCGCTCCTCTTCCTCGTCAGCATCGGCGCCGCGGTCTGGCCCGCGCTCCGCGCCGCCCGGATGCCCGTCGCGCAGGCGCTCCACGGGGGCTCCCTGTGACGCGGCGCCCGCCGGACATCGGTTCGATCCTGCGCGAAGCCGTCGGCAGCCTGCTGGCACATCCCCTGCGCTCGGTGCTGACCGCGCTCAGCGTCACGTTCGGCTCCGCCGTGCTGTTCATCCTCATCGGCTACTCGAGCGGCGTCCCTTCCACGACGGCGGCGATCTTGCGCAGCATGGGCAGCAAGGAGTTCATCGCCGAACCGCGGCGCTCGCGCGGGCCGGGCGGTACACGGAGCGGCCGCAAGATGCGCATCCGGTACGCGGACCTGGCGACGATCCGGGCGGCATGTCCATCGATCGCCGGCCTCGCGCCCGCATTCAGTCCAGGGCGTGGTGGGCCCGTATTCGCCGCGCGCAAGAGCTGGCCGTGGGCGCGGATCACCGGCGTCGGTTCGGAGTACCGCGAAGTCACAGGCATGGCGATCCCCCGGGGTCGTTGGTTCACGAAGGAGGAGGAGCTCGGCGCGGAGGAGGTCGCGCTCCTGAGCGCGCCCCTGGTCGACGGGCTCTTCGAGGGCCGTTCGCCCATCGGCGAGAGCATCGACGCCGGCGGGCGCCGCTTCGAGGTGATCGGCGTGTTCGAGAGCAACGCGTCCTTCGCTTACTCGCTGCTCGTCCCCTACCCGACGGCGATGGACATGGGCGACTCCAACGGCCGGTACGTGAGCCACCTGGCCTTCGCCCCGCGCCGCCCGGACCTCGCCAAGGCGTCCATCGCCGAGATCCGCGAGACCCTGGGCGCACTCTACTCGTTCGACCCCGGGGACACGAGTGCCCTCGACGTGAAGGAGAACACCGACTTCGTGGCGAAGGTCGAGGCGACGAGCCTGGCGCTCGAGGGCCTCGTGCTCACGATCGCGGCGCTCGCCCTGGTCCTGGGTTGCCTGGGCGCCGCGAACGTCGTCGGCATCGCCGTCGCGGAACGCACCTCGGAGCTTGGATTGCGCAAGGCGCTCGGCGCCACGGCGAACCGTATCCGCGCGGAGGTCCTCACGGAGACGCTGCTGCTGTGCGTCGCCGGCGGCGCGCTCGGCGTGCTCCTCGGCGCCGCCGCCGTCGCCGGCCTCGGCCCGCTGGAGTTCACCGACCAGGCGAGCCTCGTGCCCCACACCGACGCCTCCCTCCTCGGGCTCGCGTTCGCCGTCCTCGTCATCACGGCGACGGTCGCCGGCCTGCCGGCGGCGAACCGGGCGGCGCGCCTCGACCCGATCGAAGCGCTGCGGGAGGGCTAGTCGGTCCCGCACCTGTTCGTGGTCCCTCCTGCCTCTCCGTGCCGTTCCCTTTTGAGCTGCTACGATGCGAGCGACGGAGAGGCACGGGAGGCTCACGACCGCCAACACCTTGTGGCTCGAGGGCCGGCGGACCCCGAGAAGGACGCGATCTGGCGCGAGTTTCCCGGTCGCTACCAGCCGGTCCTCGTCGCGTTCGCGCGCCGATTTGGGCTCACGCACGACCAGGCCGAGGACGCGACGCAGGGGGCCCTCCTACGCTTCGTCGAGGAGTACCGGGCCGGGCGGTACGAGCGGAGTCGGGGCCGGCTGCGCTCGTGGATCTTCACGATCGCCCGCGCGCGCATCCTGAAGCGCATGGGGCAGTCCTACGCGAACCTCGGGCTGTAATCGCGAAGCCGCGCCCTCCTCGAGCGCGCACTCGTGATGCGCCGCGAGTTCGACGGCGACGGGACCCTGGGGGTGGCCGCCGCGGCGGTGAAGCTCGCGCAGATGCGCCGGCTGATGGGCGTCGGAGGCTCGATCGAGCTCGCCGGCCCAGCGGGTGCGACACACATCGAGACCCGCTACGCCCGCGACCGGATCGTCGCGGTGTACGATACGACCGGACGCGAGGCGGAAGCCGCCGAGCTCCCGCTCCGATGATCGCCCGCCTGGCACTCGTCCCGACGCTCCTCCTCGGCACCACTCTCGCCGTGGCGCGCGAGGAGCCCGCGCCCCGGCCCAGGGGCGTCGTGCTCATCCTCGCCGACGACATGGGCAGCGACTCCGTGAGCGCCCTGCACCCCACCTCGGGGCTGGCGACCCCGAGCCTCGACAAGCTCGCGGCGCAGGGCATGTGCTTCACGGACGCGCACTCGGGCTCGGGGGTCTGCTCGCCGACGCGGTACGGACTCCTGACCGGGCGGTACGCGTGGCGCACGCGGCTCAAGCAGGGCATCGTCTCCCAGTGGGGCCCACCGCTCATCGACGACGATGAGCTCACCCTCGCCGAAGTCATGAAGGCGGCCGGCTACACGACGGCCTGCATCGGGAAGTGGCACCTCGGTTGGGATTGGCCGCGCCTCGCAGGCGCCACCGCCAAGGACGCGGTCGACTACTCGCGCCCCGTGACCGGCGGACCCGTGGAGCACGGCTTCGACACCTACTTCGGGGACGACGTCCCCAACTGGCCGCCGTACACGTGGATCGAGAACGACAGGGTCCG
>SMVQ01000268.1 GCA_004357655.1 Planctomycetota bacterium | reverse complement strand
GTCGAACCGGTATGCGTCCATCGTGCCCGATGCGTCCTCCGTACCCGGGCACGGGCACGCTGGGCGCTAGGACGCCAGTTCGCAAGGGCGCGCGTGCGCCAAGACCCTAGGACCGTTCCCCGATCCAGTGGTGGCCGTCCGCGTACACTTCCTTCTTCCAGACCGGCAGGCGCTCCTTCAAGGTGTCGATCAGGAAGCGCGCGGCCTGGAAGGCGGTGTTCCGGTGCGGGCTGGCCACGGTGATCACGATCGAGGGCTCGCCCACCGCCACCGTCCCGACGCGGTGCACGCAGAGCATGCGCAGCTCGCGGGCGGGGTCGCCCGGGTCGCCGAGCGCCGCGCGGCACTCCGCGAAGATCCGGGCCATCTCGGGGCCGGTCATCCGCTCGAACGCCTCGTAATCGAGCCGCACGACGTCCAGCCCGCGGTTCGTGTCGCGCGTCGTCCCCGTGAAGGTCACGACCGCGCCGCACGAGGGTGCCGTGACGCGGGCCTGCAGGGCGCCGGGGTCGAGGGGCGCGGCGGACAGCTCGAAGACGCCGCGCCCGTAGTCGACGGCCGCCAGCGGGCCCGCCCCGCCCGACACGGGCGGCAGGAGCGCGATCTCGTCCCCCGCCGCGATCTTCGCGTCGTCCCGCGCGTACGTGGTACCGATCACGCCCGCCACGCTCGCGAGATCGCCGAGCTCCGGATAGCGCTCGGTGAGCGCGCGCTTGAGCTCACCGATGGAGAGCCCGTCGGGCAGGTCGTCGATGGCGAGCTCCGAGGCGCCCGCGCGCTCCTTGAGCACCGCATATAGGCGCACCGTGAGGTTCATCGCGTCCGCGCTGCCGGCAGTGCCCGCTAGAAGGGCGTGTCGTCCGCGGCGAGGACGTCGGGCTCCGGAGCCCCCTGGCCACCGCCCTCCGCCTGCGTCGACACCGGAGACTCTTCCCGTGAAGAGTAGCCGCCCCCCCCGGAGCTCTCGCCGCGACCGCCGTTCACGAACTCCCAATTATCGGCGACGACGTACAGCTTCGAGCGCTTCTGGCCCGTGTTCTTGTCCTCCCAGGAGTCGAAGCGCAGGGAGCCCTCGATGAACGCCGACTGCCCCTTCTTGTGGTACTTCTCGAAGTTCTCCCCGCGCTTGCCGAAGATCGTCACGTCGACGAAGGTCGCCTCCTCGCGCCATTCGTTCGTCTGCGAGTCCTTGAATCGCCGGTTGACGGCGAGGCCGATCTTGCAGATGGCCATGTTGCTCTGGGTAAACCGCAGCTCGGGATCCCGGGTCAGGTCGCCCATGAGGATCACTTTGTTGAAGGAGGCCATCGCGTACCTTTCTCAGCCCGGATCGGGGGCGCGCTCTCTACGAGCCCGTTCGGCGCCGGATGCCACGAGAGCGCCGGGGGGCGTCCGGCGGCGCCCCTCGACACCTGAGAGTCTAGTGCCCCGATCGGCATCTTTCACCCATCCCCGCCGATCCCGGAGCCCGCCAGATTCGTGCGAAAAACCGGGCTCCGCCGGGCCTCCGCGCCGCTAGGATGCCTGCGCCCGCCGCAAGCCCCCTGGACCCCACCATGTCCGTCTCGAAGCCTGCATCCGAACCATCCCCCAAGCCCGACGAGCGTCGGCGATGGACCCGCGCCAAGGCCGAGTGGCCCTTGACGGTCGTCCTCGACGACGGCCGGCACGAGGCCCGCGTGCGCGACATCAGCCGCGCCGGGATCTGCTTCTTCATCGACCGGCCCATCGCCGAGATGACGGCCCTGAAGCTCGAGTTCGAGCTACCGGTCGATGGCGGCATGCGGCGGATCGCCGGCACGGGGGCGGTGGTGCGGTGCGATCGGATCAGCGTCGCGGTCGACCACTACGAGGTCGCCGTCTTCCTGCAGGAGCTGCCCGACCCCGACCGCGCGACGATCGAGGAGTACGTGGCGCTCTGGAAGCAGCGCGCTTCTTGAGCGCGTCCTGACAGAGCGTTCAATCCGCCCGGCGCGCCTCGAGCACGCGCTCGATCCCCGCGAGGTCCTCGTGCAGCCGGGCCTCGAACCCCGCCTCGCGTGCCAGCGCGAGCGCGCGCGCGCCCTGTCCGGCGCCGAGCTCGACGAGCAGGAGCCCGCCGGGGACGAGCACGCCCGCGGCATCGGCGAGGAGGCGGCGCACCCAGTAGTCGACGTCCCCTTCCGGGGCGAACAGCGCCTGTTCGGGCTCGTACTCGCGCACTTCCGGGGCGAGCCCCGGCGCATCGGCGGGGTCGACGTAGGGCGGATTGCTGACGACGAGGTCGAAGGGCGCCGCGCCGCTCGCCACGCCGATGCCGTCCCCGCGGAGCACGGAGACGTCGACTTCGTGCAGCTCGGCGTTCGCCTCCGTGTAAGCGATCGCCTTCTCCGAGATGTCGACGGCCGTGACGCAGGCATCCGGGAGCTCGAGCGCGATCGTGACGGCGATGCAGCCGGTCCCCGTGCCGACGTCGAGGACGTGGTAGCTGCGACCCTCCGCGAGCGCTCCAGCCCTCTCGCGGGCGATGTCGACGAGCTGCTCGGTCTCGGGCCGCGGAATCAGGACGCCACGGCCCACGCGGAAGTCGCGCCCGTAGAACTCGCGCTTGCCCGTGATGTAGGCCACCGGCTCGCGACGCCCCCGACGCACGAGGAGGTCGCGGGCCGCGTCGATCTCCGCGCCGCCGACCGGCCGGTCGAGCTGCATGAAGAGGCCGAGTCGGTCGAGCCCCAGCGAGTGTGCGACGAGGAGCTCGGCTTCGAGCCGCCCCTCCGGAGCGCCCTTCCGTTCGAGGAAGGCGCGCGCCATGGCCAGCATCTCGCCCGCCGTGCGCGGCGCGGGCGGACGCCCGGTCATCGCGGACGGACGCCCGGTCGTGGACGCGGCGTCCGCGGACTCCTCCGCCCCGGTCGGCCGCGGGCCGCCCGCGTCCCCCGTCATGCGCGGCCGATCTTCATCGGGCCTTGCGGGCGGCGCGCGCGGCCTTCCGCTGCTCGAGCGCCACCGTGCGCTTCAGGTCGCCCTCGAGCTTCGCCTGCTTCATGGCGACGACCATGGTGTAGATCGCCATCATGCCACCGACGCCGACGATGATGAGCCCGACGAGCCCGGCGAGGAGCGCGGGCTTGTTCCCATCCCCGCCGAACCGCCCGACAGCGCCGAAGATGCCCAGGAGACCGGCGATGCCGGGACCGAGGAACATGAGCGGGAAGATCGGGTTGAACCTGCCGCCGTGCTCGTAGCCGAAGATGTGGCTGAAGGTCGCCGCTGCCAGCAGGAGCGTCGTGACCTCTCCGATCGCCGCGAAAAGATCCAGCCCATCGGTCATGAAGATCGGCACGAAGGATCCGACCGCGATGAGCCCCGCGAGGATCGGGACGGCCAGCTTGTGCGCCTTCGAGAGGTGATCGAGGAAGCCCCACGCCTTGCCCCCGTGCGTCGCCATGAACGCCTGGTGGAAGACCCAGCCCGCGAGCAGCGCGAGCGCCTTCGCGCCGTAGAGCGTCAGCCAGTCCACCGGGACGGTGCCGGCCTTGGGGCCGACGAGCCACGGCAGGAGCGATCCGATGAGGACGATCTTCGCGGCCTTGCGCAGGATGATGGGCGCCTGCTCGAGTTGCCGCTTCTGGAGCCCGCTGTCGGCGGCCTTCGGGGCAGGCGGCGACGACTCAGCGGCGAGGGCTGACTGCGCCGTGGCGCCCCCGTCCGGATTGAACTCGGGCAGCTTCGAGGGTTCATCCAGGGGCTCCAGCTCGGCCAGCTCGGGGAGCTCTTCAAGGGGCTCTTCGGTCATGCCAACGTTCTCTCGATGAGGAATCACGCCCCAGGCAGGCACCGGATGCGCAGCCACTGGGACGAGCCGGGGGGTTCGGGTGGTTCTACCACGTCTGTCCGCAGGGCACTACAGATCGGCCAGCCGCGCCTCGCGCTCAGCGGTCTGAAGGGCCTCGATGAGGGCGTCCAGGCGGCCGTCGACAATCTGCTCCAAACTGAAGTTCTGCCCCAGGCGGTGATCGGTCACCCGGTTCTGAGGGAAGTTGTAGGTCCGCACGCGCTGGCTCCGGTCGCCGGTCCCGACCAGGCTCTTGCGAGTCGCCGCGCGCTCGGCGTGCATGCGGTCCTGTTCGGCCTGGAGCAGGCGCGAGCGCAGGATCCGCAGGGCTTTGGCCTTGTTCTTGTGCTGCGATTTCTCGTCCTGGCACGAGACCACGGTGTCCGTCGGCAGGTGTGTGACCCGCACGGCCGAGCTCGTCTTGTTGACCGACTGCCCGCCGGGCCCGGAGGACCGGAACGTATCGATCTTGAGGTCGCTCTCCCTGATCTCGATCTCGGCCTCCTCGGGCTCGGGCAGCACCGCGACCGTCGCGGCCGAAGTGTGGATCCGGCCCTGTGCTTCCGTCGCGGGCACACGCTGCACACGGTGCCCCCCCGATTCGAAGCGCAAGGCGCGCCAGCTCCCCGCGCCTTTCACCGCGAAGGTGATCTCCTTGAAGCCCCCGACCTCGGAGGCGCGCGCGTCGAAGACCTCCAGCTTCCAGCGCTTCGGCTCGATGTAGCGCGTGTACATCCGGAACAGGTCCCCGGCGAAGAGCGCGGCCTCGTCCCCACCCGTGCCGGCCCGGATCTCGACGATCACCCGGTCGCGCTCGTCCTCCGGCTGCGAGATCAAGGCCTCCTTGATCTCCTCTTCGAGTTGCTGCGCCTGTTCGCCAACCGCTGCGAGACACTCCTCCAGGTACGCCCGCTCCTCGCCTTCCGATCCCTCGGCGAGCATCGCGAGCGCCTCCTCCTCGTCGCCGACGAGACCCGTGTAGCGCGCGTACATCCGCGCGGACCGCTCGAGGCTGCCGCGCTCGCGCAAGATCTCCGGGAACTGCTTCGGATCCGAAGCGACCGCGGGGTCGTTCAGGCGCTCGGTCAGGTCGCGGTGGCGCTCCGCGCGCTCACGAAGCTTGTTGACCAGCGAGGTGTTGAAGTCCATGGCGACCCTGCGCGGAAGGAGCGGAGCTACGACCGCCTATTCGTCCGGGCCGGCGTCATGGCTGGCAGTGCGCCCGCCGGCTCCCGCGCGCCTACTTCTTCGCGATCGAGGCGGCGGCCGAGGCGGCGGCCTTCGTGCCGTACTTCTTCACGAAGCGGTCCACCCGGCCCGCGGCGTCCACGAACTTCTGCTTGCCCGTGTAGAACGGATGGCAGACGTTGCAGATCTCGATCTTGAGCTCCTTCACCGTGGCGCGGGTCGTGAATTCGTTCCCGCAGCCGCAGTGGACGGTGCAATCGTAGTACTTGGGATGGATGTCGGGCTTCATGAATCCTGGCTCCGACCCGGGTCCGCGGCTGCGGCTGCCGAGCAAAGTGGGCGGAAAGGGTACCGTCCCCCGGTAGGCCGGGCAAGGGCTCCGATCAAGTACCGAGCCGTTCCAGCAAGGCGAGCGTCAACCCGACCGGGAGACCCACGACGTTGTCGAAGCCCCCCTCCTCGAGCCCGGTGACGAAGGCGTCGGCGTGCTCCTGGATGGCGTAGCCCCCCGCCTTGTCACGCCATTCTCCGGACCGGACGTAGGCCTCGATCTCGCCCGGTTCGATCGTCCGCATGGTGACCCAGGTGCGCTCCCAGGCCGCGACGGACCGCCCGCTGCGCGGATGCACGACGCACACGCCCGTGACGACCCGGTGGCGGCTGTCCGACAGCTCCGCGAGCATGGCCCCCGCCTCGTCCGCGTCCGCCGGCTTGCCGAACATCCGGGCGCCGTCGCCCGCCCCCACGGCGACCACCGTGTCGGCGCCGATCACGAACACGTCCTCGTCGCCCAGCTCCCCCGCCACCGCTCGGGCCTTGCGCTCGGCGAGGATCGAGCAGGCCGCCTCCGGCCCTACGCCGCCCGCGAGCGACTCGTCGACGTTCGAGGCGCGGATCGAGAACTCGATCCCTGCCCGCGAGAGCAGATCACGCCGGCGGGGGGACGCGGAAGCGAGGACGACCGGTCGCTGCAACATGCAACCCGGGTCAGCGCCTGCGCCCCTTCGGCTTGGTGCCACGCGAGGTCGAGGTCTTCTTCGCGGCCTTCTTCTTCACCTTCACCTTCACTTGCACCTTCTTCTTCGGCTTGGGCTTGGGCTTGTTGCGGACCACTGCCTTCGACTTCGACTTGGTCACCTTCTTATTGGCGCTCACGTTCTTCTTGGCGCTCACTTTTTTCTTGGCCGTGGCCTTCTTCTTGGCCGCGGCCTTCGTCGCGGTCGCCCGGCGCGCGTCCTCTCTCTTCTTCGCGACGAGCCGCTTCTTCTCGGTCTCCTTACGCTTCACCTCGGCCACCTTCTTGCGCTCGATCTCGCGCTTTTCCGCGGCCGCCTTGGTCCGTTTCTCGAGCTCCTTCGACTGTCGCCTGGCCTCGGCCAGAGAACGCTTCCGATCCCGCTCCAACTCGCGCCGCTGGCGCTCTTCGTCCTTCTTCTCCTGGACGACTCGGCGCTGCTCGAACTTCTTCCTCTGGCTCTCATGGCGCTCGAGCCTCGCAATTCGGTCCAGGTACGCCTTCTTGCCAGCGGGACATTCGCGGAGCACAGCGTGCGTCTCGTATGCCGGCGCCTCGGAGTCGTTCCAGTGTTCGGTCACCTCGTAGAGAACCATCACGAATCGAAGCGTCTGCTCCTTGGGAACGAGGGGCAGGATGGACTCCCGCGCTCGCTTCGTGGACGACGTTCGCTTGATGAGGTCCAGGCGGTCGAGGAGCTTCACGAGCGGCCCGGTCACGGGCAACTGGCCGTCCCCGGCAACCCACATCAAGTAGGCCATGCCCGGCAGACCGAGCGAAAAGAGCTCGGGAAAGCCCTTGTTCAGGGGGGGCGGCCCCTCGCGCATGAACTCGAGGTCCAGGCCGTGAGTCTGCTGGAAGACGTCCTGGAGGTACGTCTTGAGGGCGACCGCGGCCGGCCGGTTCTGCAGCAGGAGCTCGTACCCTCTCTTGCGCGAACCCGTCCGCATGTAGCCGGCCAGCTCCTGGACCTGGCTGACGCGCGCCTCGTTCCAGTCCTCGTATGCCGCGTTCAGCGCGGCCAGGCTGGACTCGGCCTGCGACTGCGTCATGTGTCGCATCAGGACGAGGATGACGCCTTGCTCGAGCAGAGTGGTGCTCGCCCTAGGCTCGGCCGGGACCGGCCAACGCGGCTCGATCTCCTTCATCAGTTTCGCGATGAAGTCCGACTTCTTGCTCACGGTGAACTCCTGCGTGCGGTGGACGCTTTGGACCCGGCCGTGACGGGCTCACGGCCGAATGGCATAGGGGCGAGTGCATTCGGGCGAGGGAAGGCCGATCGGGTCGCGCACCGCACGATCCAGTCGACACTCCGACGAATCTTCGAGGAGGCCCGACGTCGAATCGCCGGAGGCTCGGGCCGAATCTATTCGGCACCGCCCTCTTCGGCTGCGGCCTTCGCGGCTGCGCGCTTCGCCGCGATCCGCGCGGACGACCGCGCCAGCTTGCGCGTCGAGCGCCCGCTCTGGGCCTCCGCGCGAGACGCCCCGGTCTTGGTCTTCCGCTTGCGGCCGGGCCGCTTGCGCACCTTCTTCTGCGGCACCTGCTCGCCGTACACGCCGTAGCGCTTGAACAGCGAGTGCACGGTCTCGCTCGGCTTCGCGCCCTCTGCGAGCCAGTGCTGCGCCCGCTCGACGTTCAGGGTCGACTGGGTCTCCGCATTCTTCGAGATCGGGTCGTAGAGCCCGAGGGTCTCGAGCGTGCGCCCGTCGCGCGGAGAACGGGAGTCGGCGACGGAGATGCGGTAGCAGGGCCGATTCTTGCGGCCAGTGCGCTTCAGACGGATGACAACTGCCATGGGCTGGAATGGGGTTTCGCGGAATTCCGGGCGGAAGATCACACCCGACCGGGGGGGTGGTGTCCAGTGCTCGGACCGGTTTTTCGCCGCGTGGGTCAGGGGGCCGCGCCTCCTTCCACTTGCGGTGCTTGCGTTTCTGCTTCTACTTCCGCTTGCGCTGCTTGCGTTTCTGCTTCTGCTTCTGCTTGCGCTGCTTGCCGCTCTTGCGCGTGGCGGAGGAGCCCATGGGGCGCGCCCCGGCCACTCCGCCGCCCAGGCCGGCGCCGAGCGAGCCGCCGGGGCCGTCCGCGAGACCACCGCCGCCACCCCCGAACAGGCTGCCGAGGCCGCCCAGGAGCCCGCCGCCGCCCCCGGCCCGCGGGTCCGCGAGCTCGCCGGTGGGCGAGAGGCCCGCGAGCGCCTCGCGCTTCGCCTTGCCGCCCATCATCGCCCCCAGCCCGAGCTTGTTCATCTGCTTCATCATCTTCTTCATGTCCTTGAAGCGCTTGAGGAGCTCGTTGACGGCCGAGACCTCCTGGCCCGCGCCCCGCGCGATGCGCCGGCGGCGGCTCATGTCGAGCAGGTCCGGCTGGAGGCGCTCGCGCGCGGTCATGGAGGTGAAGAGGGCGTCGAGCCGGTTCATCTGCTTGTCGTCGACGTTGACGGCCTCGGCCATCTTGCCCATGCCGGGCAGCATCCCGAGCACCTTCTTCATGGGTCCGAGCCGGCGGATCATGCGCAGCTGAGCGACCATGTCCTCCAGCGTGAAGGAGCCCATGACCAGCTTCTCGAAGCTCTGTTGAGCCTCGGTCTCGCTGATCTCCTCCTGCGCCTTCTCGACGAGACCGACGACGTCGCCCATGCCCAGGATGCGCCCGGCCATGCGCTCGGCGTGGAACGCGTCGAGGTCGGTGGTCTTCTCCCCGACCCCGACGAAGAGGATCGGGGCCCCCGTCACCTCCTTCAGGGCGAGCGCCGCGCCGCCGCGGGCGTCGCCGTCGAGCTTCGTGAGGATGACGCCGGTGAGGGTCAGCCGCTCGTGGAAGACGCGCGCCGAGTTCACGGCGTCCTGGCCGGTCATGGCGTCGACGACGAGCACCTGGTCGTGCGGCTGGGTGACCCGCGCGATCTCGGCGATCTCGGCCATCATCTCGTCGTCGACGTGCAGCCGCCCGGCGGTGTCGAGCAGCACGACGTCGGCGCCCGTGGCCCGCGCCTCGGCCACCCCCGCCCGGCAGACCTCCGGCGGGCTCGCGCCCTCCAGGTGGAACACCGGCACGCCGATCTGGGAGCCGAGCACCCGGAGCTGTTCGACCGCCGCGGGCCGCTTGACGTCGGCCGCGACGAGGAGCGGCCGGCGCTGGTGCTTCTCGCGCAGGTAGAGAGCCAGCTTCGCGCAGGTCGTCGTCTTGCCGGCGCCCTGGAGGCCGGCCAAGAGGATCACGGTGGGGCCGGACTTCGCGTAGGAGAGCTGGGCGTCCTCCGGCCCCATGAGCTCGACGAGCTCCTGGTGGAAGGCGTGGATGAACTGCTGCGAGGCGTCGACGCCCGAGATGCGACCCGCGCCGAGGGCCCGCAGCTTGACGCGCTCGGTGAAATCCTGGGCGACCTTGAAGTGGACGTCGGCCTCGAGCAAGGCGCTACGGACCTCGCGCAGGCCTTCCTCGACGTTGTCCTCGGTCAGCTCCTTCTTGCCGCGCAGGAAGCCGAAGGAGTTCGTGAGTCGCTGGGTGAGAGTCTCGAACATGGAAGGCGGATTATACGGAGCCCGTTGCGCGGTGACATACCGAGACGGGAGAGTTCCTCCACGATTCGCGCTGCGCGAATCGTGGAGGAACT
>SMVQ01000267.1 GCA_004357655.1 Planctomycetota bacterium | reverse complement strand
CGCTCTTCGGAGGTGCCGCGGGTCCCGCGCGGGCACACATCGGCCCCCTGCCCCGCTGGCAGGGCCGTGGGGCCGAGGTTATGATGTGTCCGAGACTTCCATGAACGTTGCCACCGTCAAGCTCTTCTGCTGGCTCGCGTCCGCCGGCCTCACCGCCGGGCTCGTGGGCTACGCCTACGACTTCTTCTCGAACATCAAGGCGAAGCGTATGCCCCTGGACCACGACCACGTCGGGCTGATCTTGGAAGAGAGCGCGGAGCACTCGGGGGGCAAGGTCGAGCATGGCATCAGTTACGACGAGATCAAGCGCACCTTCATCCACATGAACTGGACGGGTGACGTCGCCCCAGCGCCGCCCCCGGTCGATGAGGTGGAGCTCAAAGATGCGCCTCCGATCCACACCCCGGTCGCGGACCTCTTGACGATCCTCATGATCTCGGTCGACACCTCCGACCCGTCGACCAGCACGATCCGCGTCAATTACCGCGGCGCCGGGATCAAGGCGCAGGAGGGCACCCTCACGGAGGGCGACCCACTCCCGAGTCCGCACCAGGGCGTGAAGGTGAGCTCGATTCGCATCGATGGCGTGGAGTTCGAGTTCGACCAGGAGGGCCGTGACACTGAGACGCTCCAGCCCTCGTCCGCCGGGGACGAGAACCTGATCGTCCAGGTCGGGCCCGACGGGGTTCGCTACCCAGTCCGGCGGAAGTTCCCGACCGCGATCGACACGCGCCCGCCGTCTTTCGAGCACACGAGGCTCATCGGAACCAACAAGTACCGCATCGGCAGGGATGACGCGAAGTACTTCAACGACAACTACGCTGCGATCCTCACCAACGACGTGCGCACCAAGACCTACTACGAGGACGGGCGCCGCGCCGGGATCGAGATCCAGAGCATCAAGGCCGGCTCCATGGCCGCCAACCACGGCATCCAGTCCGGCGACATCATCAAGAGCGTCAACGGCCATGCCGTGACGAGCGAGCACGAGGCGATCAAGTTCTTCAAGACCAACCAGGACAAGTACTCGGTCTGGTCGGTCGTCGTCCTGAGCATGGGCAAGGAGAAGACCCTCATCTTCGAGTCGCCGGAGTAGGATCCGCCCCGGGGGCGCGGGTGGAGACGAAGCCTCCCAATCGCGTGAACGCCCCCTTGCTCACCGTCGACCTCGGCAACACGACGTGCCACGCGCGGATCTTCGGCGGGGACCGGCCCCGCGCCGCCGCGCTCCCCGCCCGTGAGGGGCTGGGTTCCGCCCTCGCCGAGTGGCTCGATGCGGGTCCCGTGCCGCGGAGCGCCGCCGTCTGCGCGGTGGGGGACGCAGCGCTGGAGCGCGAGCTCCACGCGCTCCTCACGGCGCGCATCGCGACGGTCGCGGTGGACCCCGATCCCGGTCTCCACCTCGACGTGCGCTCCCCCGCGACCGTCGGGCGCGACCGTCTGTTCGCCGCGCGCGGCGCGCTGTCCCTCTTCGCGGGCCCGACGATCGTGGTCGACGCCGGCACGGCCCTCACCGTGGACGCCGTGACGCCGGAGGGTCCACCGGGGACGGTCGGCACGTTCCTGGGCGGAGCGATCGCGCCGGGACCGGCGCTCCTCGCCGAAGCGCTCGCACGCGGCGGCGCCCGGCTGCCCATGGTGGCGCCCCGCCCGGGCGCGGCCGCCCTCGGCAAGGCGACCGAGGACGCACTCGCGGCCGGCGTCGGCGTCGGGTTCGAGGGGACGGTCCTCAGGCTCGTGGAGCGCATCGCCGCGGAGTGCGGCTTCGACGCTCCGAGGATCGCTCTGACGGGCGGTGCGCTCGAGTTCGCCCGTGGCGCGCTCATCGACTCCGGCCGCCCCGTGCAGGTCGAGCCCGAGCTCGTCGGGCTCGGGCTCCGCGCCGCGTGCGATCGCTCCACACCCCGGGCCGGCGCCAGGTGATGGCGGAGGTCCGCGTGCTCACCCCGCCGGGCCCGGGCGGGATCGCGGTGCTTTCGGTGCGCGGGCCGGATGCGCGCGCGCGAGTCGCGGCGCTCGTGGTGGGCGAGCTCCCGGCGCCGGGTGGACTGCGCGTCGTCCGGCTCGTGCGCGGTGAGGAGGACCTCGACGAGGGCATCGTCTGCGTCCGGTCGGAGGTGGAGATCGAGCTGCACCTCCACGGCAGCCCACCCCTCGTCGAAGAGCTCGCGGGACTCCTCGCCGGGGACGACCCGGCGCCCTGCGGGCCCCGATCGCTCGAGGAGCGCGCCCTCGAGCGAACGGCAGATGCGCCGTCGGAAGCTGGCGCCCGCGTCCTGCTCGACCAGGCGGGCGGAGCCCTGCGCCGGTCACTCCGCGCCTTGACCGGACTGGCGGGGGAGGCCCGGGTCCGGGAGCTCGGGCGGCTCGTCGAGCGCGGTCGCAACGCCCGCTTCCTGTTCGAGCCCCCGCTCGTCGTGTTGGCGGGCGCCGTGAACGCGGGGAAGTCGACCCTATTCAACGTGCTCGTCGGGGAGCGGCGCGTCGTGGTCAGCGCGGAAGCGGGCACGACGCGGGACGTGATCCGTGCGCCGGCCACGCTCGGGGCATGGCCGATCGAGCTCGTCGACACGGCCGGGGAGCGCGCACCCGACGGCATCCACGGGCAGGGCGGCGGCCCGTCGGATGTCCGTCCGGTGGACGCCATCGAGCGCGCCGGTCAGGACCTGGCCCGGGAGGTGCGGGCCGCCGCCGACCTCGTGCTCTGGCTCGTGCCCGTGGGAGCGGATGCGGAGGCGCCGCGCGACGCCGCGCTCCTTCGGACCTTCGCCGATCGGCTCTCCGGCACGTCCGCGGATCGGCCGCGCGACGCCCTCTCCGCGCTCGCGGACCCCGCGGGGGCGCGGGCCGTCGTGGAGCGCGCGTTCCGGGCACGCTTCGGCCTGCCCGAGCACGGCCACGAGCCAGGGGCCGGAGTGCCGTTCGAAGCGGCGCAGCGCGCGGTCCTCGCCGGGCTCCTCGCGCGCGCGGGCACGGACCGGCCGGCGGGCGAGGTGGAGTTCGAGCGCGCGCTCGCCGGTCTCCTCGACCCAGCGGACGTCCGCGCGGCGGACCCCGGCCGATTGGATGCCCGCAGATCCGGAGCGTAGACTGGAGCACGAGCCGCCCCGCGACGCGCCGCGCGGGCTCCGCGCCCGCCCCGAATGACCGCGATCCGCCACCTCGTCTCGATCGACGACCTCTCCCTGGCAGAGATTCGTGAGCTGTTCGAGCAAGCGGATCGATTCGCGTCCGATCCCCGCGGTTCCTCCCAGTTGTGCGCCGGGATGATCGTCGCGAGCCTGTTCTACGAACCCTCGACGCGGACCCGGCTCTCGTTCGAATCCGCGATGTTGCGCCTCGGCGGGGGCGTCATCAGCGCGGCCGAGATGACCTCCTCCAGCGCCGTCAAGGGCGAGTCGCTGGCGGACACCATCCGCGTGGTCGGGGGCGCCTATGCGGACGTGATCGTGCTGCGGCACCCGAGCGAGGGCTCCGCGCGGCTGGCCGCCGAGTACTCGCAGGTGCCCGTGATCAACGGGGGCGATGGGAGCCACGAGCACCCGACCCAGACCCTCTGTGACCTCTACAACCTCCACGTCGAGCGCGGCCGGATCGAGGGGCTCGACGTCGTGCTCGCGGGGGACCTGAAGTACAGCCGGACGGTCCACTCCTTCGCCTATGCCCTCGCACGGTTCGGGGCCAACATCGTCTGCGTGCCGCAGCACGGGTTCGAGATGCCGCCCTACGTCATCCAACGCCTGCGCGAGGAGTTCGGGGTCGAGCCCGTGCGCGCCGATGTGCGTCGGCTGGGCAGCCTCGCCGCCGAGAGTGACGCCGTGTACCTCACGCCCCAGAAGCCGCACCAGCTCTCGCTGTTCACGGACGCGAAGGGTTGGGAGGTCCAGAGCGTCGACGCGGTGTACATGACCCGGCCCCAGACGGAACGCTACGAGTCCGAAGAGGGTGTGGGGGGCGGCTACCTGCGGCTCGAGAAGGGTTCGATGGCGGCGGAGTCACTGCGCGACGCCATCGTGATGCACCCCCTTCCACGCCGCGACGAGATCAGCTCCGAGATCGACTCGGATCCGCGCAGCATCTACTTCAAGCAAGCGGCGCGCGGCGTCCCGATCCGCATGGCGATCCTCGCGCGGCTGACGGGCCACGTCGAGCACCCCCAAGCCGCGCCGCCGCTGCCGCGTCACTACGAGGTAGCGATCGGCGAGAATCCCTGCCCCAACCCCTCCTGCGTGTCGCACACCGAGCAGCGGCACGTGCAGGCCAAGTTCAAGCTCACCTCGCGTTCGCCGCTCAGGGCGCACTGCGCGTACTGCTCGCGTCAGTTGTCCTTCCGCCTGGTCGGCTGCTCGTCGACGCGCAACTACCACGCCCCGGACTCGACGATGCTCCGCAAGGTTCGGCCCGACCACCTCGTCTTCTTCGCGGACGAGGCCCAGGCCGCGGCCCTCGGCTTCAAGCCCGTGGGCAGCGCGAGGGGCCTCGGGAGCCCGTGACGGCGAGCGAGGAGCCGAGCTCCTCCCGCGCGGCCCCGGCGGCGCGCAATCGGACAGGCGAACCCTCCCGGTTCAGCGGTGCGCAGTATCATCAGGTCCGGGTCACGTCGTTCTCCGACCCGCTCCCCGGGCTCCGGGCCCGGGCGGCGGCTGGGACGACTGAGTCGGAACGCACGATTCGATGGAGCGATATGGAGCGATCATGAACCACGCTATCGCACGCCCGTCCCCGTCCCCGGCCCGGGTGCTCGCCCTCGCGCTCCCCGCCGCCCTGTTCGCGGTCGCCGGTTTCTCCGCCTGCGAGCGCATCGACGTGCCGCTCGAGCACGAGGATCCGCCGCCGGAGGAGTCCGGGACGGGGCGCCCGCCCGGCGAGCTGGTCGCGCACCCCGCCTACGCGGGCTCGGGCAGCCGGTGGTTCTTCGTGGAGCCGCACAGCTCGGGACAGGCCGCCGCGCCCCGCGTCGTCGGTGTGCGCTGGGGACGCCTGGTCGAGCTCCACTCGCTCGAGCCGTCCGGCGAGCGCGAGCTCCAGTTCGCCCGCTTCGCCGTCGGGCCCGACGCGGCCGCGGGGACCCTGGTCGAGACCAACCCGCTCACGCAGCGCACGCAGCTCGTGATCCCGCACGGCGCGGACACGGCCGCCTTCCGTGATGCGGTCGTCGCGCTCGACGCGAGCCTGCTCGCCTTGCCCGAGTCCCAGCCCCGCGGGGAAGGGCCGGAGATTCCCCCGAACGCGGTGCTCGTCGTCATGCTCGACGACCTCCTCGACGCGCGCTCGGTCTCGGTCGAGTCCGTGCGCCTGCTGACCGGCTCGCCCACGGTCGTGCCGTTCGCGGCGCGGGTCTTCGCCGACGCGAACCACGGCGGGCTCGTGCGCGAGGGCGGGCGCGAGACGTTCCACTCGACGCGCGTGATCGTCGATCCGACCGTCGGTCCGATCGAGCGGCGCTCGAGCCCGCTCCCCCTGAACCTCGTCGGGCTGCCCATGGACGCGGACGGCAGGACGCGAGTCGAGCTTCGCCTGCCGACCGTGGCCGAGGGCTCCGGGGGTGCGCTCGTCAACCTCGCCGGCCGGCCGCTCGCCGGACCCGGCGTCGACCTGGCGACGCCGACCCGCGACATCGTGTTCCGTACGCAGTCGGCCCTGCCCGCGCTCGCGCGCGGCGGGGACGCGCTCGCCTTCCTGGGCGACGTGACTCCGCCGGAGATCGTGGGCACGCAGATCGTGGACATCGTGGTACCGCCGCGGCGCGCGCCCGGAGGCGGGCCGCAGGACTTCTTCCTGCCCCAGGTCGACTTCCTGTCGAACCTCTGCGCCACGACGCCCGAGCGCGGGGACCTGATCCAGCAGGCGAGCTTCCTGGCGGAAGTCGTGGAGGCGCCGAACCCCGTCTCGAACGGGTCCGTGTTCCGGTTGAGGGTGATGCTGCTCGCGGGCAATCCGACGGACTGGATCACGGGCGGGGCGGGTTCGGCTCAGCTCCTCACGACCTACGACCCCGTCGACAACGCGGGGCAGGCGGGCTGCTTCCTCGAGATCACGCCCCTGGCGGCCGGCTATCCGGCGAATCCGGTGCTCGGCGTGTCCCCGGCGTCGGAGATCGGGGTGCGCTTCACCGAGCCGATCCAGCGGGAGAGCATCGCGCCCTTCGACACGTTGCTCCTGACCCGCGAGGCGGACGCCGAGCTCCTGTCGGACTTCGTGGTGGGGGAGACCGCGCTCGGCGTGGGCCTCGCCTCGCTCACCTTCGTCCCCGAGCTCCCGTTGGCGCACGTCTTCGGCGCGGAGGACGACTACTTCCTCACCCTGGCCGCGGGGCCCATGGGACCGAAGGACATCGCCGGGAACGAGCTCGCGGCCGGCCTCGAACACGTCCTCCTCACCCTCGCCGCGTTCGCACCCGAGGAGCTCAACGGTGGGCGGCTCGCGCGCTTCCTCTCCGACGACGAGGAGCCGCCGTTCGGGGGCCCCTTCGATCCCATGCGCGAGTTCTCGGGCCAGCACTTCTATCCGCTCGGGGAGGAGCTGATCCGGCCGCGGCCCGTGATCCACTACCCGTCGGTCGCCGACCGATCGCGTGCGCTCCCGGCGCTGATGGAGCCCTTCGAGCGGGGCGTGCAATCGCCGCTCGCGCCGCTCGGCAGCATCGTGCAGACCGTGTGGCGCTACGTCGACGTCGGCATGTCGCTGACGGACGCGACGGAGTTCAACATCGACGTCGAGGGGCTCAGCTGGGCGCCGATCGGCGGCCAGGTCATCGCCGACCACTTCGATCGATTCGAGATCCGGCTCGCGCACTCGCGGCTCCTGCCCGACGAGTACATCGACCCGGCCTCGCTGTTCCCGAAGTGGTTCAACTCGGGGCTGAAGACGCAATTCCTGAACAACGTGGCGGACCCGGACGTGCACCCCCAGGCGGTCGTGCATCCCCGCGGCCTCGGGTACACGGTCACCCCCGGCGATCTCTACACGGCCGTCTCGGGCACGGTCATGATGCCGTTCCCCCTCAACCGCACCGTTCCAGCGGACGAGTTCCGCTACTACACATGGCGTGACACGGCGATCCTGGCGCGCCACGGACCCCAGGGCGGAGGGGCCGATCCGTGGCAGCTCGCCGCGAGCTTCGGGCAGCCGCCGCCGCCCCCGTTCTACAGTGTGGGCCAGGTGCCGTCGGTGGGGCTGCCACTCCTCATGGAGTTCCGCACCTACCCCGAAGCTTCCGCGCTCGGCCTCAATTCGTTCGACATTTCCCTCGCCGCGAACAGCTCGGCACGGCCCTTCTTCCGGACGTTCAGCACGGGTGGCGTGGACCAAGCCGGTGTTGCGCACATCGTCGACCCGGACCTGGAGATCCAGGGGAACGGCGGCTACAACCCGACTTCAGTCCCGCCTGGGGCGGGCCTGCCGGGTCAGGACCCCGTGTTCTACATCGGTGCCATGGACCTCGTCGTGCGCGTGAGTCGCTCCTACTCGATCTGGTTCGAAGCGGTCGGGCCGGACGGCGTCGCGATCCCCGCGCCCGAGTACCCACGCGCGCTCGTCGGGCCGCGCGCGGATGATCAGCCCCCGGGCACGCACATCGAGCTCGCGTTCCGCGGCGCGACCGACGTGGTCAACTTCGACGCGGTCACCGACGCGACGTCCCTCGACGCGTACGGCGACCATTACGCCGACCTGTTGCCGCCGCTCAACCACGATGCGGACATGGCCAACGTGGGCATCTCGTTCCTGAACGGCGACGCGGGCTGGTTCGACGACGTGGGGGAACTCGACGGGGCGCGCTTCTACCAGGTGCGGATCACCTTCGTGGCGGACCCGGTGACGGGGGCGTTGCCCGAGCTCTCGAGCCTGGGGCTGACGTGGTTCTGAAGTTCGCAGGCCGCCGCCCCTCCCCGCAGGCGACCCGCGGGTGAGCTTCCTGTGCGATTTCGCACCAGGCACCCGGAATTCTGGTCGACGGCGCACGTCGGGGGCCTCCACAGGCTGCGGGCCGCCGCCCTCGACAGATCCTAACCCATTTTCTCAAAGTGACTTAGATGCAAGCAGCGACGCTTCTCGCGGGCGGCACGCGGTTTGTACTCCCCACGCTGGTCCGGTCTCTCTACGAGTGGCGAGCGGTCCCCGCAGCACCCTCCGCGTTCCTCGCGACGGTGCGCGGGGTTCCTTTGCGAACGAGGAGGGGCGCTGGATCGGCTCTCGCCGGGGTCCACGGTCTTGACCGGAAGCCCTGGGCACGAAAACATAGTGGCTCTGCCACGCCTCGGGACCATCGGGACCATGTGGACGCTACGGGCTAGCGTCCGCTGTAGATCCTCCCCGGCGTGGCCGAGCCGTCCATCCTCGAAGACGACTACGGCGTTCCGCTGGGTCGTCCACCGGCCCCTGAGCCGCCGTTCGCCACGAGCACCGGGAAGCACGATGAACAATACAACTCGCAACGCAAACGCAGTTGGGACCTCGGCAAGCTTCGGACGCCTCTGCCTGGCTGGCGCGCTGCTCGCGCTCGCCGGCGGTGCCGGATGCGGTTCCGGCAGTTCCCCCCACGGCGGCAGCAACCCGCAGGGTCAGATCCTGGAGAATCCCGCCGGGGGCATCTTCATCGTCGATGCCAACAACAGCGGCGTGGGACAGCGCGTCCGCCTCGTTCGGACCGCCTGGGGCCGGCTGGTCAACGTCTTCTCGGCGGAGGCGGACGGGAGTATCCAACTCCGCAGCCAGAACTTCGTGATCGGGGACGACATCGAGTCGGACCTCCAGGACTACCGGCTCGTGCGCAACGCGGTTACGGGTGAGGAGAACCTGACGATCCTCCATCCGTACGATCTCACGCCGGGCACCGAGTACTGGATGGCGTTCACGCAGCTCGACGCAAACCTGAACCCCATCTTCGACAACGGCCTGGGAGGCGCAGGGATCTTCTCGATGGTGCCGCGCAACTCGGCGGTCATCCTCCAGTTCGACGATCTCCTCGATCCCGACCTCGTCTCTTCCGAGACGATTCACGTGCTCACGGGTCTTCCGACGACCATTCCGTTCGAGGGCCGCATCTTCATCGACCCGAACCATGGCGACCTGGCGGATTTCGAGGGCGACGATGAACCCGAGTTCTACTCGACCCGCGCCATCATCGACACCACCGTCACCGAGCTCGAGGCCTTCAACTCAGACCCGCCGCTGCCGCTGAACGGCGTCGGATTCCCGGCCAGTCTCAACGTCTCGACCTCGAACGTCGCCATCCGGATTCCGACCCGCATCGATCCCATCGCCCTGCAGGAGTTCCTCGTCCGGAACCCCTCCGGTCACCCCCTCTCGAACACGGGGAACGGGACGGTCGACTTCAGCACGAGCACCGAGGACGTCGTCCGGCTCATGCGCTCGGGCGGCAACCAGGAGATCACGGGTGACCCGTTCAACGGTTTCCTGAAGGACGAGGAATTCCCCGAGGTCATCGGCACCCAGGCGGTGACCATCCTGAGCATCGAGCCGGTCGATCCGGTGAACGAGCCCACGAAGTTCGTGCTCGTCGGGATGCAGTTCCAGTCGCAGTTCTGCGCGCAGACGCCCTCACTCGGTGACATCATCCGCCAGTCGGGCGTATTCGCGGAAGTCACAGCTCTCTCCGCCCCGCAGCAGGACGGGCTCGTCCAGAACCTCGAGGTCCGGCTCCTGCTCTGGCCCGTCCAATGGACCTCGCCCCAGCAGTGGCTCACCTCCGCCGTGGGCGGCGCGCAGTTCCTGTCGGCGTTCCAGCCCGGCGCGGACTCCGGCAAGGAGTCCTGTTTCATCCGGATCGTGTCGAACATTCCGCCGACCGGCGCTCCGAACAACCCGACCGGTGGAATCGCGACGAACTCCGCCTTCCTGGTGCGGTTCAGCGAGCCGATGGACCCGACGTCGCTCACGGCCTTCGACTCCCTCACGTTGACGCGCCGGCCGGTCCCGACCAGCCTGCTCGACGATCCGCTCAGCACGAGCGACTTCGTCGTGGGTCGGGTTTCCCAGTCCCTCGACCTGCAGGAGTTCACCTTCAATCCGGACCTCGACCTGGCCCACTCGGGCGTGGGCGGACCGAACGGACCCACCGAAGAGCGGTACTACCTGAACCTGGCGGACGGCGACCAGGGCCCGACGGACCTCGCCGGCAACGAGATCCTCCTGAGCCTCCCCGAAGTGATCGCGATCATCGAGGTCACGCAGCCGACGCAGATCAACGGCGGCCGCGTGGCCCGGTTCACCTCGGCCGACGAGGAGCCGCCGTTCGGCGATGACTTCGGTCCGAAGCCGGAATGGACTGGCCAGCATCTGTACGACATCTTGCGCCAGCTCATCCGGCCACGTCCGGTGCTCCACTTCTCCGTGCTGGCCGACCGCAACCAGCTCGTCCCGGCCATCATGAGCCCGATCGCCGGGGGCGTGCAGACGCCGCTCTCCAACCTCGGGAGCAAGATGCAGACCGTATGGCGCTACGCCGACGTGGGCTTCTCGCTCGAGGACACGACCAACTACAACGTCGACGTCGAGGGCCTCAACTGGTCGCCCATCGGGGGGCAGGTCATCGCTGACAACTATGCGGAATTCGAGATCCGCCTGTCCCACGCGAAGGTGCTGCCCGACGAGTACATCGACCCGGCCTCCCTGTTCCCGAAGTGGTTCAACTCGGGGCTGAAGCCGCAGTTCTTGAGCAACCCGCTCCAGGAGCAATCTCCCCTGCAGGTGGTCTCGCACCCGAAGATCCTCGGCTACACCGTGTCGCCCGGCGACCTGTTCGCGGACCCCGGTGGCACTCTCCTCATGCCGTTCCCGCTCAACCGGACGCTCCCGCAGAGCGAGTTCAGGTATTACACATGGCGCGACACCGCCATCCTCAAGCGCGGGGGCAACCAGAACGGGGGGGCCGAGTTCTGGCAGAACCTCGTCGCTACGGGTGGCCAACTGCCTCCGTTCGTCAACCCGGGGATGGTGACGCTCCAGACGTACGGCTCGGGACAGATCCCGACGGCGGGCCTGCCGCTGCTCATGGAGTTCCGGTGCTATCCCGACGACGATTCGATCGGGCTCAACTCCTTCGATATATCGATCGCTACGAACTCGTCCGCGCGCCCGTACTTCCGCGCCTGGTCGACCGGCGGGACGGATCAGGGCGGCAACGTCGTGCGCGTCGATCCCGACATCGAAACCCACGCCAACGGAGGCTTCAACCCGACCTCAGCCCCGCCTGGGGCGGGGCTGCCGGGTCAGGACCCCGTGTTCTACATCGGTGCCATGGACCTCGTCGTCCGCGTCAGCCGAAGCTACTCGCTGTGGTTCGAGACGCTCGGGCCGCTCGCTGACGATATCCCGACCGTGATCGCCTCGCCGACCTACAGCCGTCCGGTGCTCGAACCGCGCGCCGAAGATCAGCCGCAGGGCACGGAGATCGCGCTCGCGTTCCGCGGTGCCGGGTCCGTCATCCCACTCGACCCGCAGCAGAACGCGAGCACCCTGGACGGCTACGGCGACTACTACGACTCCTCCCTGGCCGGCCTCGTCACTTTCCCGAGGGGTATCCACGACTCGGAATTCGCCAACGTCGGGATCGCATTCTCGCTCGACGATGCCGACTGGCACGCCTATCCCGCACCCGACGACTCCGGCGCGACCTTCGCGGTCGACGGTTCGCAGTTCTACCAGATCCGGATCAGCTTCCTGTCCAACACGGAGACGGGCTTGACCCCCGAGCTCTCCGCCCTGGCGCTCTCCTGGACGG
>SMVQ01000266.1 GCA_004357655.1 Planctomycetota bacterium | reverse complement strand
CCTGCTCGACAAGGTTCAGGAGCTCGAGGGCGGCCCGCCCGTGATCCTGATCAGCGGGCACGGCGACGTCGCCACGGCCGTGGAGGCGATGACGCGCGGCGCCGTGAACTTCCTCGAGAAGCCGTTGGACGAGAACCGCGTACTCATCACGATCCGCACGGCGCTCCGCGAGCGGCAGCTCGCGTCGGAGAACACCGGGCTCCGCAAGCAACTCACGGGCCGCTGGCAGCTCATCGGCGAGAGCCGGGCGATGAAGAAGCTGGCGGCCCAGGTGGCGCAGGTCGCCCGTTCGGATGCGGCGGTCCTGATCACGGGCGAGAATGGTTCCGGCAAAGAGGTCGTCGCTCGCAACCTGCACTACCAGGGCAAGCGTGCGAGCAAGCCCTACATCACGGTCAATTGCGCGGCGATTCCGAGCGAGCTCATCGAGTCGGAGCTGTTCGGGCACGAGAAAGGCAGCTTCACCGGCGCCGTGGAGCGGCGCACGGGCCACTTCGAGGCCGCCAACGAGGGGAGCCTCTTCCTCGACGAGATCGGCGACATGCCGCTACCCGTGCAGGCCAAGGTGCTGCGCGCGCTCGAGACGCACGAGATCACGCGCGTCGGAGACAGCCGCAGCATCCCGGTCGACATCCGGGTGATCGCGGCGACCAACGCGGACCTCACGAAGGCCGTGGAAGAGAAGTCCTTCCGGCTCGACCTCTTCTATCGGCTGAACGTCGTGCCGCTGCGCGTGCCGCCCTTACGCGAACGGACCGCGGACATCCCCCTCCTCGTCGAGTTCTTCCTCGAGCAGATGGCCCAGCGCTCCGGCCGCGCCCCGCAGGCGATCACCCCGGATGCGCTCGAGTTCCTCGGGACACTCGATTGGCCGGGCAACGTGCGTCAGCTCCGGAACCTGCTGGAGGGCGCCACGGTGTTCTCCTCGGGCGAGGGCATCGGTAGACCGGACCTCGAGGAGATCCTCGCCTCCGGACCCGGCATGACGCCCCTCCCGCAGGCCGGCGGCGCGGGCGGCACGGATCCGTTCCGCGCGCCGACGTTCGAGGAGTTCAAGGGGCTCTCGGAGATGCTGTTCTTCAAGCTGAAGCTCGCCGAGAACGGCGGCAACGTGAAGCGCACGGCCGAGGTGTTGGGCATGCAACGCAGCCACCTCTACAAGAAGATCGACCGGTACGGGCTGCGGTGACCCTACGGTGCCGCACACTCTCGCGCCGGTGACCGGCGCGAGAGTGTGCGGCACCGTAGGGTCACGGAATCGTCAGCGTCATCCCGACCTTCAGCGAATCCGGGCTCTTCAGGATCGACCGGTTCGCCGCATAGATTTCGCCCCAGCGCGAGCCGCGGCCATAGAAGCGCTTGGCGATGCTCCAGAGGTTCTCGCCGTCCTCGACGCGGTGCGCGGTCGTGCTCGGGCCGCTGTCGTCGCGGACGGGCACGAGGATCTGCATGCCGTCCTTCAGCAGGATCAGGCCCTCGTTGTTCTGCCGCAGGAGGCTCGCCTTCGCCGGGTCCCCGTAGTAGCGCTGCGCGAGGGCCTCGAAGGTGTCTCCGCGGCGACACGTGTACAGCATGAGCATCGGGTTGACGCTCCGCTCCAGCTCGGATGCCGACTTCAGGTCCCAGTTCGGTTCGATGCGAATCGGGCGTACCGGCGGGCGCGGCTCGGAGGTGTCGACGGTCGAAGTGAGGAGGGGCGCGGCCTCGCGTTCCACCTCCTGGAGTGCCGCGCTCTCGGGCGTCGGCTCGCGAAGCCCGGGCCCGGCGGGTCCAGGGGTGGCGCTCAATTCACTCGGCAAGGCGGCGAGCACCTCGTCGTTCCCCGCGATGGGCAGTCCGCCGACCAGCCGGCCGAGGTCCGGATCGGTGTCGCCCACGGCCACGGGCGCCGGGCGCGTGGGGTCGGTACGGGTATCGCCCGTGTTCAGCGTGACCGCGAAGATCACGACGACCACGAACATGACGCTCAAGACGACGATCTTCTCGACCCTGCCCATGACTATCCGTCCAAGTCGTTGGAGTTCAATGAGTTACGGTGTTCCACCGGAAAGTCGGCCGAACCCGGTCCCGGCCGCACGCGGTTATCCGCCGCCCCGGGGAGATAGTCAAAGGCAAACCCCCGAGAATGCGCCAAATCCCTACGACATGGAGTATTAGGACCGTCCGATCCCACTCCATCCGGTGCCGCACGGACCGCGCACCGGAAGACTCGGATCCAGGCTGGCGGCCCGGGAACGGCGTGGGCGGTCGGCGCAGGCCGATCGGCGGCGACGGCCGATTAGAGTGACGAGCGCTCCCCCCCCCACCATGACCGACCCTGTCGAGCCCCCGTCGTACCTCCAGCAGCCGGCGGAGAATCCGGCGGTGTCCGCGGAAGGTCGCGTACGGTTCGTCTCGCGCAGCACGCCCCGCGCCAGTCACGCCTGCCCGCCCCTGGCCGATGCCGACGGCCGGCCCCTCCCCGGGCTCGGGGACGGGGCCGTGCGGCTCCTGCTGCTGCTCGTGCTCGCGCTCCTGGCGTACTCGTGGTGGCTGCTCGAGGGCTACCAGATCGCCGACTCGGTCGAGTACATGGAAGGCGCGCAGGCGTTCGTCCGCGGCGAGCGCATCCTCGACTCCACGAGCAACCGCTCGCTCGGCTTCTCGACGCTGCTCCTGCCGTTCTTCGCGCTCGCCGATTGGCTCGGCGTAGAGAACTGGCAACCGATCGTCGCGCTCTCGCGCTCGCTCCAGATCGCGCTCGCGCTGCTGCTCGTACGCATCTGCGTGCGCCTCGGTGCACGCCTCGCCGGCCGACGCGTGGGTTTGATCACGGGCTTCCTCGTCGGCGTCAACCCGATCTTCCTGCAATACGGCGTCTCGCCGGTGAGCGGGATCGCGGCCGCCCTCTTCGTGGGCCAGGCGCTCGAGTGCCTGATCGAACGCGGGAACTTGCGGCGCGGCATCCGCGGCGGCCTGTGGCTCGGGGCGGCGATGATGATGGCGTACCAGACCATCCTCATCATCGTCCCCGTGCTCGGTCTCGTCCTCCTGCGCGATCGGTTGCGACGCGGCGGACTCTTTGCCGGAGCCGCGCTCGGCCTCGCCGCCGGTACTCTGGCCCAGATTGGCCTCGACCGGCTGACGTACGGCCAGTGGGGAGCAAGCTTCTTCCGGTACCTCGCGGACAACTTCATCTTTCAAGCCGCGTACTTCATGGCTCGGATCCCGGGCCTGCACGGGCTCGCCTCGAAGATCTACGAGGCGACGCTCACGCTGCGGGACAGCACCTCGACTTTCGCCGGCGTGAACGTCTCGGAGGCACGCCGCTTGTTGCCGCCCGATTGGTACCTCACGCACCTGTTCGAGATGCTCGTGTGGCCGGTGATCCTGTTCGGTGTCCTGGGGCTCCTGAGAAGTCTCAAGCAGGCGACCTGGAAGTCGACGCTCCTGCTCGTCGTCCTCCTGGTGAACGTCGTCGTGATGAGCAACAAGGGCTCCAAGGACTTCCGCCTCTGGATCCCGCTCCTGCCCATGCTCGGGCCCATCTGTGCCTGGGGCGCGGGCCTCGTCCTCGGTGGCTCGGATCGCAGGCCCGGGCTCGTCCGCGGCCTGGTGACGGCGGGTCTACTCGCCACCACGATGGTCCTGTCCATCGACACGCTGCGCGCACGGAACACACGGAAGTTCTCCGGCTACTGGCGCGCCATGGAGATCGTCACGGAACGAGCGGGGCGCGAGCGCGCGCAGAACCCGGCCAGAGCCAAGCTCATCGTGTCCAGCGCCTACCACTGGGCTGTGTACCTGCGCGAGACCGCGGACGTCGAGCTGCGAAAGCTCCCGCACCACCTGGACCAGTGGGATGACCTCTCGGAAGTGGCGCGCGGGGAGGTACTCGAGACCCTCGAGGAGCTCGACGGGTTCCTGACCCACCTCCCCGTGCTCTCGGACCACCCCGACCTGATGAGCTTCGTGAACGAGACCTTCGAGGTCGAAGCCATGCTGTGGGAGAGCGACACGTTCGAGGAGACCGGACCCATCTTCGTGCTCCGGAAGAAGACGGGCGAGCCCGGCGCGCGAACGTTCTTCGAAGTCATCGAGGGCGTGGACCCGGAGGCCTATCGCCGCGCGAACCACCTCCCGCCCGCCGTGGACTTCGTCCGCCGGTCGTCCGATCCCGACGGGGAAGATCGCGTGGAGCGCGTGACCCTGCTCGGCTGGCAGTACGAGGAGCTGCCGGGCGACGGGCACGGTTGGATCACGTTCCACTGGTATTGCGGCAGCCCCGTCACGGACGACTACACGATCGTCCCGCGGCTCACGACGTTCGATGAGCGGAACTCGTGGCAGGACGACCACGCCCCGGCCTACGGCGTGTATCGGATGCCACAGTGGAAGCCGGGGACGATCGTCCGCGAGAGCCGGCCGGTGGTCGCCGCGGCCGAGCCCTACGACTGGCGCGCCCGATTCCGCCCCATGGGCGGTCCTTACCGCCGCGGCGACCTGATGCCGGCGAACCTGTGGATCGACATCGCGACCTTCGACGCGGACGGCGAGGTCACCGGCCGGATGGAGCCGGCCCGCCCGGGCGCGGACCACCCCGTCCGCACGGGCCAGCGGGTGGGCGAGCGAAGGGCCGACGGGTTCGAGTTCAGCATCGACGACCTCGTCCGGGTGGGCCGCTTCTTCCTCCCCGTCCACGAGCGCGCGCGCGTGCCCGACGACGGCCACCCCATCCCTGAATAATGCGGATCCGCGCGTCTACGGGTTGAGCCCCGCCGCCCGGGCGGATATCTTCTCCAGGTCCGGAGCCTACGGCGGCGCCACCGGGGCGCAGCCTGCAACGGGGCACCCCCTGGCTGCTAACCGGACATCATGCGTCCAACAGCCATGCGAACAGTGCTCTCCCTCGCGCTCGCCATGCTGGGCTGCGCCTCCCCGGCCAGCCACACCGCCCCGGTCGTGGGCCAGCCGGCTGAGGTCCGCTTCTACGACTCCCGGACCGGGCTGCACATGGCCATCGTGAACGACAGCCACCTCGCTCGGCTCGGGGTCCAGGGTGGGAACCCGAACGACCGCCGAGTCGCCTTCTACTCCGAGACCAGCAACGAGGCGGGTCCAAAGGTGATCACCGATGAGATGCTGGCGGGCCTGATCAACTACCTCGACGAAGCGGGGTTCGAGCGCCTCGCCGTTGCGGGACCGATCGCCGAAGGAGAGTCGGGCTCGGTCTCGCTCGAGATCACGACCGGCCCCGCCGTCCGGCATGCCGTGCGCCACAGGGGCATGAGCGCGAAGGACGCCAAGTCGTTCAACGAGCTCGTGATGGCGTTCTATCAGACCTACAACGCGATCCCGCAGTACCAGGCGTACACCAGGCAATCCGCGGAGAAGATCTTCCAGTCCCCCGATTCCCACCGGGCCCCGGGGAGGAACTGATGGGCGAGGCCGGAACGCAGCCCCGGGCACCCCACCCCGATCTGCGTGCCCTGGCCATCCTCCCCGCCCGCATCGGTTCGACGCGGTTGCCGCGCAAGATGCTCCTGGCCGAGACGGGCACGCCGCTGTTCGTGCACACGGCCGTGAACGTGGCGCGCGCGGCGTCGATCGAGCGGGTCGTCGTGGCGACGGACTCGCCCGAGATCGTGGCGGCGGGCGAGACGGCCGGGCTCGAGGTGGTGCTCACTCGGGTCGACCACGCGAGCGGCACCGACCGGTGCCTCGAGGCCTACGAAATCCTGGGCGGGCGCGCGGATCAGGCCTGGGACGTGATCGTGAACGTCCAGGGCGACGAGCCGACGCTCGACACCGGAGACCTGGACCGCCTCGTGGCGGCGTTCGCCGATCCGGAGGTCCGCGCAGCGACCCTGTGCGGCGCAGTCGCGAGCGAGCAGGAAGCCCGCGCGCCGAGCGTGGTGAAGGTCGTCCGCGATGGGCGGGGGAATGCGCTCTACTTCTCGCGCGCACCGATCCCGGCGCGCAGCCACGCCCGGGGAGGTGAGGCGGGGCTCGACGTGGTGCTCCGTCACATCGGCGTGTACGCATTCCGCCCGGACGCCCTCGCCCAGTTCTGCGCCTTGCCCGCCTCTCGGCTCGAGGAAGTCGAGAACCTGGAGCAGCTCCGGTGGCTCGAAGCTGGGATGAGCATGCGTGTGCTCACCGCGCGCCGCGTCCCGCGGGGCATCGACACCCGAGCGGATTACGAGAAATTCGTCGCGCACTGCGCGGCAGGAGAGAGCATGGAGAGCTCCGAGACCCGATGACGAAGCACATCTTCATCACAGGCGGCGTGGTCTCGAGCCTCGGCAAGGGCCTGACCTCGGCCGCGATTGGAATGATCCTGGAGCGCCGCGGTCTCAAGGTGTCGATGCAGAAGCTCGACCCCTATATCAACGTCGATCCCGGGACGATGAGCCCGTTCCAACACGGCGAGGTGTACGTCACCAATGACGGGGCGGAGACCGACCTCGACCTCGGGCACTACGAGCGCTTCACGCACACGCGCCTGACCAAGACCAGCAACTTCACCACCGGGAAGATCTACCAGGCGGTGATCGACAAGGAGCGTCACGGCGACTACCTGGGCCGCACGGTGCAGGTCATCCCGCACATCACCGACGAGATCAAGAGCGCGATCCGCGCGGGAGTCACGGGTCCGGACGTGGACGTCGCGCTGACGGAGATCGGCGGCACGGTCGGCGACATCGAGGGCCTGCCGTTCCTGGAGGCCGTCCGGCAGTTCGCGCTCGAGAACCCGCCCGAGGACGTGCTGTTCGTGCACCTCACGCTCCTCCCGTACCTGCGGGCGTCGGGCGAGATGAAGACCAAGCCCACGCAGCAATCGGTCGGCAAGCTGCGCGAGATCGGGATCCAGCCGGACATCCTGATCTGCCGCACCGAGAAGCCGATGACGCAGGAGATGGCGCAGAAGATCAGCCTCTTCTGCAACGTCCGGATCGAGCGGGTCATCGAGGAGCGCGACGTGGATTTCTCGATCTACGAAGTGCCGGTGAACCTCGTGGCCGCGGGTCTCGACGAGCTGATCGCCGAGCACCTCCACCTGACCACCGGGATCGAGACGGACCTCGCGGACTGGCGCGAGATGCTGGCGCACATCCGCCACACGACGCGCTCGTGCGAGGTAGCGGTCGTGGGCAAGTACATCGAGCTGCACGACGCCTACAAGTCGATCTACGAGGCGCTCTCGCACGCCGGGATCGCGAACGACTGCAAGATCCTCGTCCGCAAGATCAGCGCGGAGGACATTCTGTCCGAGGGCACCGAGCTCCTCGAAGGCGTGGACGGCCTCCTCGTCCCCGGCGGGTTCGGTGAGCGTGGAATCGAGGGCAAGATCAGCGCCATCCGCTGGGCGCGAGAGCACGACGTGCCCTTCTTCGGGATCTGCCTCGGGCTGCAGTGCGCGGTGATCGAGTACGCGCGGAACGTGCTGGGCCTGGCGGGCGCGCACACGCTCGAGCACTCGCCGCACACGGAGCATCCCGTGATCAACCTGATGGAGGATCAGAAACAGGTCGACGACAAGGGTGGGACGATGCGTCTCGGCGCCTACCGCTGCGAGATCGCCCCGGGCACGCTCGCGAGCCGCCTCTACGGAACGGACCACGTGTCGGAACGCCACCGCCATCGGTTCGAGTTCAACAACGACTACCGCGAGACGTTCCAGGGCTCGAACATGGTCCTCTCTGGAAGGAATCCCGAGCGCGATCTGGTCGAGATGATCGAGCTCCCCGAGCACCCATTCTTCATCGGCGTCCAATTCCACCCCGAGTTCCAGAGCGCGCCGCTCTCGCCGCACCCGATCTTCAAGGGTTTCGTGGAGGCGGCGCTCGAGCACTCGCGCGGGGGGAACACGAACAAGGTCGCCGCGGAGACCATGGCCTGAGTGAAGCAAGGCGCGCACGGCCGCCGACCGACCACTCCCGGGTGGGGACTTCCGGCTGTTCGTCGCTAAGCTCTCGTTCCAGGCGATGCCCGCGCTCGGTCCGTTCGAGAACCCGCTCACGATCACGGAATAGAGGAACGCCGACGGCGCCGGGAGGGTGATCGACAACCTGTCGATGCTGCGGGAAGAGAGGCTCGGGCGGCGCGCCTGCCCGGGCCGCGGAGGACGCCCCGGAAAAGGATTCCGGGCCGCATCGGGCCCGTTGCTGGCTCGCTGGACGAGACTCGGGCCCAGGTGGCACACACCCTCAAGGAGAGAGCGGGCCGGGGTCGAAGTCTTCTCGGGTCCTTCAGAGCCCCGAACCGATTCCCGCGCGATAGCCGACCCGGCTCGGCTCGGCGCAACCCACTCCACCGCCGCGTAGTGCACACCTGCCTCCGATGGGTCTGACCGCAAGTCTCATCCGCCATCTCCTCGTGCCAACCGTCGTCCTGACCGGTTGCATGAGCGGCGTCTACGTCTACTTCGACCACCAGGATGCGCTGGCGAACGCCGAAGAACGCCTGAATCGCGCGAAGGAGCTCTCCGCTCAGCTCCTCAGCACCGAAATCCACCGGCGGGAAGTCCAACTGCAGAACTACCTCGCCGACCCGCTCGTCGACCACCTCATCGCGCGGTGGCGAGCAGGCGACCCCGAGCGAATGGACGAAGCGCGGCTCGAGCTCCAGGAGCTGGCGGAGCGGATCCTGGCGGAGGACGAGTACCTCGAACGGATCGAGCTGTTCAGCGAAGCAGGCCAGCACCTGTTCTCCGCCGGCGGCGGACACGTCGCGCAGCAGCAGGCCGTCACGAAGACCAAGTGGTTCGAGCTCACGCGCGAGCACGGGATCTACTTCCACTGGGAGGACAGCGACCGCGTCCGCATCACGAACGTCCACCGCGACGGCGAGTCCGTGCCGGACCTGTTGGGCTCGTTCACCATCGACTTCGAGGCCCTCGCGTCGCCCTTGATCGAGCTCACGTTGCGCGGCATCGATGGCGTCCACGTCTCCGTCCGCGACCCGTTCGACGAGGTCCGGCTGCGATTGGGTGAGCTCCCCGACCCGGACTCGGTCGTGGCCGCCACCACCACGGTGGCCTTCCGCGGCGGCACGATCCAATTCCGCCTCGGCAGCTCCTCCATCATGAGCCGGGTGATCGAGCGCCAGAAGCAGATGGCCACCATCTCCGCGCTGATCTTCCTCGTCCTGATCTGCAGCCTCTGGAGCGGACTGCGCGAGATCGTGTTGGGCCCCGTCGAGCGGATGATGGCCGTCGTCGACTCATTCGAACAGGGCGAACGGCCGCCCCGGACGGAGGCCGAGGCGAAGCGCCCGCGCGACCAACTGCAGATCCTGGACCGGACCCTGCGCGAGGCCGTCGACACGTCGTTCGTCTCGCGCGAGCGGCTCCAGGCCGCGAACGACTCGCTGGAGCAACGGGTCGCCGAACGCACGAAGGACCTGATCATCGCCCGCGATCGCGCGAACGCGGCGAACATGGCGAAGAGCGAGTTCCTCGCCAACATGAGCCACGAGATCCGCACACCGAT
>SMVQ01000265.1 GCA_004357655.1 Planctomycetota bacterium | reverse complement strand
TGAAGACTACGAGGCCTATCGGATGTGGTCGGAGAAGTTCGCGGACCTGCCGCTGGGCGAAGCGCTCACGACGAATGCGCAGGACTTCGTGGGCCGCTTGCGCGGCATGCAGGGCGAGGATCTAGCGCGCGAGCTCGAGCAGTTCAAGCGACTCGACATGCGTCCGGGCGCGGGTGCGGGAATCGACCTCGCGGACGCGTTCCAGGATGCGGGCGCTCTCGACCTCATCGACGGCTGGCTGAACTCGGCGGACGATGACGTCGTGCGGACGGCGCTCGCGTGGTCGGGGAATCTCGCGGCGGAGGAGCCGTGGTTGCGCGAGCACGTGCTGCCGTTCCTCGACCGTCAGGACAGCGTGTCGCCCGGGGTCGTGGCGGCCGCGTGCCGGAGCCTCGGTCAGCGGGGGAACGACTGGGCCCGGGAGCCCCTGGGCGCGGTGCTCGAGGGCCGAGCGCTGGGCGGTGCGCCCGGTGCGCCACTGGAGAGCGGCGCTTCGAGCGCCGTGCATGCGCTCGCAAGGATCGGCAACCCGCGCGACATCCCGCGCATGATCGGGCTCATCGCCGCGGAGAGCGACTACGCCACGGTGTACGGCATAGGCTACTTCGGCCTCGGCAAGCTCACGGGAGTTCCGTACGACGAGCGCCACGACGGGGCTTGGTGGCTCGACTGGTGGGAGAAGAACCGCGGCCGGATGCCCGCCGAGGTCGGCGCGCTCGACGTACCGCAGTTCGTGAAGTAGGCGGCGTGGGCGCTCCCTGCGTCCCGTCGATACTCGACCTGGACGGGATGGTCGCCCTGTTGATCGGCGAGAGCGACTGAGCCTGGCGCGACGCCCTTCAGGGATGCACGGAGACGGGCAGGCCCGTGCCCGCCGCGATCCGCGCGGCGAACGCCGTGAGCCACTCGAGCGGCAGCTTGGACAGCCGCGGCGCTTCCGGCTGGTAGGAGACGCGCTCGAGCCCGTAGAGCAGCACGTCCCGCAGCTCGGCCCCGGACTCGAGGACCGCGGCGAGGAGCTCGACGTACGCGCATTGCTCCGATTCGGACGGGGGCGCCCCGTCGAAGCCGACCGCGATCGTCTGGATGCGAGTCGGGCAGAGGCCGGCGGCGAGGATGAGGTTCGCTTTCACGCGCTCGGTGGTGATCTTGGCGTCGTTCAGCTTCTCGCGGCCTTCCTGTGTTGCGCTGTCGAGCTTGAACCACACCTCGCCATTCGCCCTGGCCATCGCGGCGAGGGCGCGCCCGACCTCGGGGCGGTCGATGAGGGAGCCGTTCGTGATGAGCACGAGCTTGACCTCACCGAGCAGGCCGAAGTCCGCGAGCACGCGCGCGATCAGATCGACGACCCGGTCGATCTGCTTCGAGGTCGTCGGCTCGCCGTTGCCGGAGAGCGCGATGTCGTTCAGCCGGCGCGAGTCCGCGGGCACGTGGCGCTCCATGTAGTCGCCGTTCACGATCGCGTCGAGCAACGCGCGCAGCTCCGTCTCGACCAACTCGAGGTCGATCTCCGGTGCCGCGCCCCGTACGAGGTCCGGTACCTGGCAGTACACGCAGCGCCAGTTGCACGCGTTGTTCGTGTTCAGGTTGACGCCGACCGATACGCCACGCGCGCGCCGCGACACCACGGGGTAGACGTGGACGAAGCCCGCGGCGTCGCGGTCGTGGATCCTGGTCGAGAGGCGCATGTCGGAAGAGCGCAACACATACGCCGGCGTGGCGCAAGTCCGGACCGTCACGCCGACAGCGCGCGGACGTGCGCTTCCACCGAGCGCGCGAGTCCCTCCAGGTCGTAGCCGCCCTCGAGCACGGACACGACGCGTCCGCCGCACTTGTCCGCTGCGAGCGCGAGCGCCTGAACGGTCATCCGTTCGAATGCGCTCTCCGTCAAGAGCGTCGCCGAGAGCGGATCGCGGGCGTGCGCGTCGAAGCCGGCGGAGATGAGCAGGAACTCCGGCCCGAACGCGTCGAGGGCCGGCAGGACCTCCGTCTCGAACGCGGCGAGCCACTCGTAGTCCCCCGTGCCCGGCGCCATCGGGCAGTTCAACACGCTACCTTCCCCGTCGCCCAGGCCACGTTCGTCCGCGGCCCCCGTGCCCGGGTAGTGCGGGTACTGGTGCAGGCTCGCGTAGAACACGTCTGGATCGCGTTCGAAGATGTGCTGCGTACCGTTGCCGTGGTGGACGTCCCAATCGAGGATCGCGACCTTCCGCAGGCCGTGCGCGCGCTGGATGTGGCGCGCCGCGATCGCCACGTTGTTGAACAGGCAGAAGCCCATCGCCCGCGATTCTTCGGCGTGATGGCCGGGCGGGCGGACCGCGACGAAGGCGTTCTTCCACGCCCCGCTCGCCACGCGGTCGACGGCGAGGAGCGCGCCGCCGGCGGCGAGGAGCGCCGCGTCGAACGACCCCGGCCCCACGTTCGCATCGGCGCTGTCGACGAACGCGGCGCCGCTGTTCACCTCGCGCTCCACGTGCTCGATGTGCGTCCCGGGATGGACGAGCTCGATGGCGGCGCGGGCGGCGGGCGCGGCTTCCGCCGGATCGAGGTCACCGATGAGACCGACTTCGGCGAGCCGGCGCTCGATCGCGGCGAGGCGCGCAGGCCGCTCCGGGTGCCCGGGCCCGGGCTCGTGCAGGCGGCAGCCGGGGCTCGTGACGAGGCCGGTTCGTGCCATCAGTCCTGGAGGTGGAACGACCGGCGCCACCTCTTGTGCTCGCGCATCTCCTCGAAGTCGGGATGGTCGGCGAGCTGGCGGAGGGTCACGATCGACACGGGCGCGTCATCGAGGTACTTGGCCGCGTCCTTGAAGCGCCCGAGGCACGCGTAGCAGTGGGCGAGCCCGAGGTAGGGCGCCGGTTCAGTGGCGTTCCTCGAACCGATCCTGAGGGCATCCCTGTAATCGTCGATCGCGCCCCGGAAGTCCCGAATCCTATAGAGGATGTCCGCGCGCTGCAGGTACGCGTCCTGCCAGTTCTTGTTCTTATCGATCTGGTCGTTGTACGGCTTGAGGAGCGTACGGCGCGCGTTCTTGTCCCCGAGCGCGGCGAGTAGGGTGAAGGCAGCGTCGCTGACCTGCCGTGAGCCGACGAGCGTGATCGCCTTGAGCTCCTTCTTGAACTCGCTGCTCGCGTCCAGCTGCATCTGGCGCAGGGCGTCGAGGACGCGGACGCGGCTCGATGTCTTGAGCTCGGGATCGCTGAGCAGGCCGATGAAGGCCAGGGACACCTTCTCTGTCAGGACTTCCGGGACCGCCTCGTAGTAGGCGAGCAAGCGGTCCACCTGGTCCGTCGCCCGGGGCCCGCGGAGCACGCCGAGCACCTGGCGGGCTGCGCCCGTATTGCGCGACTGCGCGAGCGAGGTGAGGGCCAGGCCCACGATCCCGGGGTCCTCGTCCGTGAGCGCCCGCTCGAAGACCGCCACCACTGCGTCGCCGCCCAGACTCGCGAGCGTGATCAGCGCCGACTCCCGGACCTTGCCGCTGCCCCGCTCGAAGATCGCGAGGATCACCGGGATCACCCGCTCGGGCTCGGGACTGTTCGCCAGCACGAGCAACGCGTTCTGGCGCCCTTCCGTGGACCCCGCCTGCGCGATTCGCAGGAGATCCTGGGTGACCGCGCAGGAGACGATCTCCGCGAGCGCGATCGCGACCTGCTGCGCCCGGAAGACCTGGGTGTCCGAGCCCACGTTCCCCGGATCGATCCGGTCGACCAGCAAGGACGCGCACTCTTCTCCCAACGCGACGAGCTCGAACCGCTTCTCCGTCGCCTGGCGCAAGAGCTTCTCCTCCGTCAGGCGCTCGAGCTCGCCGATGATGGCGTTCACATCCGCGCTGAGCTTCGCGCGCATCGCGTCACGGTTCCGCCGCACGCGGGTGAGGAAGGACTGGAGACTCTCCCGCTCGGCCTGGGCGCCGACGGCCGCGGCGGGCAGGACCGCGAGCAGGATGGGGAGGAGGAGTGAAGCGCGCGGGCTCATGGACGTCTCGGGACCGCCTGGACGCGGAGACTAGTAGCCTAAGCCAAGCTCGACGTCCGAAAAAGGACGGGAACTGCCTGGGGCTGCCTAGCGGCGATACCCGGGGCGTGGGGGCATCGGCATGAGGACCACGTAGCGCTTGCGGCGCCGCACCCGGCCGACGTCCGACGCGAGCTTCCGGACCCGTCGCGGCGCGGCGGAAGCCGGGCCGTAGATCAAGCGGAGCCGCGCTCGATGCCGGAAGATCCAGGAGTGCATAGGATCCGGTTCGGTCCCCGCGCACGCCCCGGTTGAGGCCGCCCCGAAAATCCGGACGGTGGCTTGCCGGGGGTGACGGTGACGCCCCGATCGGGTCCAATTGTCGCGCTTCGTCGCGCCCCGAACGGTCGCGGCCCCACTCCCTCATGGCCCCCGATCCGCGTCATCCCCATCCGCGACCCGTGCTCCCCGGCGACTGGACCGCCGACGTCCTCGTCGTCGGCGGGGGGCACGCGGGCGTCGAGGCCGCGCTCGCCGCGGCCCGCATCGGGTGCAGCGTCGCGCTCGTGACCTTCCGGCTCGACCTGGTTGGGGAGATGAGCTGCAACCCCGCCATCGGCGGGCTCGGCAAGGGCCAGATCGTGCGCGAGATCGACGCGCTCGGCGGAGCGATGGGGCGGCTCGCCGATGCGACCGGAATCCAGTTCCGGATGCTCAACACGGCGAAGGGCGCCGCCGTGCGCGCGCCGCGGTGCCAATCCGACCGACACCTCTACCGCGAGGCCGCGACGCGGACCGTCGCGGCCGTGCCCGCGATCCGGATGATCGAAGCCGCGGTCACCGGCCTCGTCATCGCGGAGGGCGCCGCGGGCGGCGGTGGGCGCGGGCGCGGCCCGAGCGTGCGGGGCGTCCGGCTGGCGGACGGCACGGAGCTGCGCGCGGGGGCCGTGATCCTGACGACGGGCACGTTCCTCCGCGCGGTGATGCACACGGGCGAGTCACAGGTCTCCGGCGGGCGCATCGGCGAAGCGTCCGCCGATGGGATGTCCTTGGACGTCGCGCGACTCGGTCTCGCCTTGGGCCGCCTCAAGACGGGCACGCCGCCGCGCCTCGCCGCCGAGAGCATCGCCTGGGACGGCCTGGAGGAGCAGCGCGGCGACGAGCACCCGGTCCCGTTCTCGTTCGCGACGGACCCGGCCGCGTTCCCCGCCCTCGCGCAGATCGCCTGCCACGTCACCTACACGAACGAACGTACCCACGCGATCATCCGCGCGAACATCCACCGCGCGCCCATGTATGCGGGCCGAATCGAGGGCGTGGGGCCGCGCTACTGCCCCTCGGTCGAGGACAAAGTCGTGCGCTTCGCTGACAAGGACCGCCACCAGGTGTTCCTGGAGCCCGAAGGGCTCACGACGAACGTCGTCTACGTCAACGGCGTCTCCACCTCCCTCCCCGCGGAGGTTCAGGAGGAGTTCCTGCGCACCGTGGCCGGGCTGGAGCGGGCGGAGTTCCTGCGCCATGGCTACGCGGTCGAGTACGACTTCGTCGAGCCCTCGCAGCTCGCCGACACCTTCGCCGTGCGGCGCGTGCCCGGCCTGTTCCTCGCCGGCCAGATCAACGGGACGTCGGGCTACGAGGAGGCGGCCGGCCAGGGCCTCATCGCCGGCGCCAACGCCGCGCTCTGGGTCAAGGACGAAGCGCCGTTCGTCCTCGCCCGGCACGAGGCCTACATCGGCGTGATGGTCGACGACCTGATCGTCTCGAACCCGAGCGAGCCGTACCGCATGTTCTCGAGCCGCGCCGAGTACCGCCTGCTCCTGCGCCAGGACAACGCCGACCGCCGGTTGACCCGCCGGGCGGCCGCCGTCGGATTGGCGTCGCAGGCCGCGCTCGAGCGGGTCGAAGCGAAGGAACAGGCGATCGCGCAGGCGAAGGTGGCGCTCGACAAGCTTCGGATCGAAGGCAAGACGGGCAGCGAGTTCCTGCGCCGCCCCGGAGTCGCACTCGCCGACCTCGAGTCGCGCGTGCCGGAGCTCGCGAGTCTCGCCCTGTCGCCCGAAGTGCGCGAGGGTGTCGAGATCGACGTCAAGTACGCGGGCTACGTCAAGCGACAAGAGGAGAGCATCGAACGCCTGCGCAGCCAGGAGGCGACGGAGCTTCCGGACGACCTCGACTACGCCGCGCTGTCGGGCCTCGGAACCGAGGCGCGCGAGAAACTCACGCGCCTGCGGCCGCGCACGCTCGGCGCTGCCGCGCGCATCGACGGGGTTCGTCCGCCGGACGTCGCGTTGCTCGCGGTGCACGTCGCGCGCCACCTGCGGACGAAGACGGCGGCGCGGAAGCCAAGCATGAGAACCCAGGCCTAGGACGACCGCGTTCCTAAGGGCCCGTCCGGGAATAAACGTCACATTTCGGCGAGGCATCGGCGCTCGTGGCAAGGCGCGCCGACGCAGGCAACCTAGCTGGTTTCCGAGGAGGCGCAACGCAGCCACGGGCGCCGAGGGCCGGCGAAATGTGAC
>SMVQ01000264.1 GCA_004357655.1 Planctomycetota bacterium | reverse complement strand
GCCGCGCCGATCAGCCCGAGCATGCCGACGCCGAAGAGGTCGTCGCGCTCGATGGACCCCGGCATGTCGAACGACATCCGGCCCACGATGTGCTTCAGGAGCGGGACGTGCTCGAGGATGAGCTTGTTCCTCGCGTCCTCGTCGAGCCGCGGCTCTTCCCATTCCGGCACAGTCATGCTCAAGATTCGGCTTCGGGCGAATAGGCATCAACCCGGTTCTCCGCCTTGGTACTCGGCCGAATCCGTGTCGGGCTTTTGGTCCGTTTCGGGCTCGGTCCTGGCTGTGAGCCACTGCGTGGTGCGCGCGAGGACGCGAATCGCCGCCCACGCCACCGCGCCCCGGAGACAGGCGTCCGAGGCCGGCGAGTGCCAGATCAGGGACAGGAGCGCCGTTCCCGCGCCCGTGACGACGGCGAGCCGGTGCCCGAGCGCCGTCCAGACACGTGAGAGCTCGGTCTGCTTCATGCGGGCAACTCGACGGAGCCCCGCGCCGAACGCGCGCAGAGGCGGCCCAGGCGGCCGGAGATCTGGCGCAGGCAGTGCCCTTCCAGCTCCCGCCGCTGTCGAATCGCGACCGGCACCGCGCTGGCCCCGGCGCGCGCGACGGCGCTCGAGCGCGGGATCCACCCCGCCTGGCGCGGGGAGCGCGAGAGGAAGCGTTCGCAGACCGAGCGGAGCTTGCGCGCGATCCGGAGCGCCTCCTCCAAGCCGCTTGAGAGGTTGACGACGACCTCCGGGGTCGGGATGTCGCCGCCCGTGCGCGCCCCGTGTTGATCGAGGGCCTTGATGAGCCCGTAGGCGTCCGTGAGCGCGGCGACGTCCGGGGTCGTGACGACGAGCACCCGGTCGGCGATCGAGGCGAAGTCGAGGACGTCGGGCCCGATGCCGGCCGCACTGTCGCCGAGGACGATGTCGTACCTGCGGCCGAGCGCGCACAGCATCGTGAAGAGGGCGCGCCGCCCGGTCCCGTCCAGCCGGCCCATCGCCTCGGAGCCCGAGCTCGCGGGGAGGATGTGCACGCCGCCGGGACCCTCGGTGACACACTCGGCGAGCGTGCAGCGGCCGTTCACGGCATCCTCTATGTCGCGCTCCACGGTGAGTCCGAGCACGACGTCCAGGTTCGCGAGCCCGAGGTCGAGGTCGACGACGAGCACGCGGAAGCCGTCCTGGGCGAGCTGCACACCCAGGTTCGCCGCGAGGGTCGTCTTGCCGACGCCGCCCTTGCCGCCCGTCACGAGAATGAACGGGACGGGCAGGCGGGCGAGCGTCCGTACTTCGCGCTCCACGCTCATGAGATCTTCCCCCGCAGGATCAGGTCCGCGAAGGTGTCCGCGGTCGCACGATGGAAGTTGCGCGCGATGTCCGGGCCATCGGAGAGGAACGCGATCGGTAGCCGCACGTGCATCGCGTGCTCGAGCGCCGGCGTGGGGACGGGCGTCTCGTCGAGCTTGGTGATGACGCAGCCCGCCGGCTGCAGATCGCGCGTCGCGCTCGTAACGCCATCGAGGGCGGCCAGGCTGCCGACGGCCGAGAGCACCAGATAGGTCTCGACGGTGACATTCGCCTGGGTGCGGGACAGAACCTCGCGTAGTTCGCCGATCTCGCGCGTGTCGCGCGCGAGGTCGCCTGTCGTGTCGAGCAGTACGACATCGATGCCGGCGAGGAAGTCGAGCTCGAGCGCGAGCTGCGCGGCATCGCGCAGGGCGAAGACCGGCGCGCGGAGGATCTCGCCGTAGGCCCGGAGCCGTTCCACCGCGCCGACGCTGCCGGCATCGATGGTCGCGAGCGCCACGCGCTTCCCGGCGCGGACGAACCGTGCGCCGAGCTTCGCGATGCTGGTCGTCTTGCCGACGCCGGTGTGGCCGACGAAGGCGAAGACGCTCGTCGTGCCGGGCGTCCGCCGGGCCTTGGCGACTGGGAAGACGAGACCGATCTCCTCGGCTGCGAGGTCAAGGGGGTGCGTGCCCTCGGGCAACCGCCCGGCAACGGCCTCCGCGACGCGGTCGATGAGGACCTGCGACGCGCCCGTCGCGCGCATGACGCGCTCGACATCCTCCGTACCGGGGGCCCGGGGCCGGCGCCGGCTCGGGGCGCGCCGTTTCCCCAGGAGTCCGCGGGCCTCCGAACGCAGGTGCTCGAGCTCGCGCGCACCGCCCGGCGTCCCGTCGGCCACGGCCAAGGTGACGCCTCCGTCGCGTGCGCTCCTGTGCGTCAGGACGATCGCGCCGTCGCCGTGGACGGACCGGGCGCGCTCGAGCGCGTCGCGCATGTTGTTGCCTTCGACTTCGTGGATCTGCATCTCAATCCTCCATCTTCACGACTGCGACGGTCTCCACGGCGCGCGCCGGGACGACCTCGTTGTAAGAGAGCACGGCGACCTTCGGCAGCGAGGCGCGCACGAGCTCGTTCAAGAATCTTCTGACGTTGGAGCGCACGAGCACGACGACCTCCCTGCCGCTCTGCGTCGCCTGGGCGATCGTCTTCCCGATGCGCTCCATCAGGCCCTGGAGATAGGCGGGTCCGACCTGACCCACGTCGACGTCGTTCGCGACGCCCAGGGCCGAGGCGAGCCGGCTCTCGACGGCCGGATCGAGCGTGACCGCGAACAGCGTGCCGTCCTTGTCCCCGTACTTCTCGCAGATGGCCCGGCCCAGGCGCTGACGGACGAGCTCGGTCAAGGCCTCGGCATCGCGCGTCTGTTGGATGTTGTCAGCGAGGACCTCGAGCACGACCGGCATGTTGCGGATCGACACGTCCTCCGCGAGGAGGTTGCGGAGCACCTTCTGGATCTCGCCGTAGCTCATCTTCTCGGGGACGAGCTCCTCGACGACCGCGGGTGAGACCGCCTTCGCGCTCTCGACGAGATCCTTCACGTCGTCACGCGTGATCAGCTCCCCCATCGACCGGCGCAGGAGCTCGGAGACATGCGTGACGAGCACGCTGGTCGGATCGATCACCGTGTGGCCGAGGATCTCCGCCTCGTCACGGAGTGACTCCGGGATCCACCAGGCCGGCAGACCGAACGCGGGATCGACGGTCTCGCGACCCTGGATCCCCCCGTCCGCACTGCCCGAGTCCATGGCGAGGTACTCGCCCGGATGGATCTCACCCTGCCCGACCTCCTGTCCGCCGATGAGCAGGCGGTAGGCGTTCGGCGCGAGCTTGATGTTGTCCTTGATCCGAACGGGCGGCAGCACCACGCCCTCGCGCAGGGCAAACCGCCGCCGTAGCTGGGCGATGTGGTCGAGGATCCCACCTCCGGATTGCTCCTGCACGAGCGGGATGAGGCGGTAGCCGATCTCCAGCGCGATGCGATCGACCTGCAGCAACTCCGCTACCTTCTGCTCCTCGCTGGGCTCGCTGGTTTCGGCCTGCGCTGCGCTCCCCGACAGCTCCGCGCGCGCTCCCGCCGCGGCGCGTTCGTCGGCGTCCCGAGCGCTGCGCCACATGAGCACGAGCATGGTCGCGAGCACGAAGAACGGCAGCTTGGGCATACTGGGCAGGAGCCCGATCGCGAACATCATGCCCGCGGCGATGAGCGTCGCCCGCGGGCGGCCGCCGACCTGGCGGAAGAGCGTCTGGCCGAGACTGCTCGAGCTCGTCTCCTTGGTGACGAGCACTCCGGCTGCGGTCGAGATGAACAGCGCGGGAATCTGGCTGACGAGGCCGTCGCCGATCGTCAGCTTGGAGTAGCGGTCGATGGCCTCGCCCATCGACATGCCCGCGAAGCTGGCGATCGCAATGCCTCCGACGAGGTTCAGCCCAGTGATGATGAGGCCCGCGATCGCGTCGCCGCGGACGAACTTCGAGGCGCCGTCCATCGCGCCGTAGAACTCAGCTTCGGAGGCGATCTCGGCGCGCCGCGACCTGGCCTCGGCGGGCTCGATGATGCCGGCGTTCAGGTCCGCGTCGATCGCCATCTGCTTGCCGGGCATCGCATCGAGGACGAAGCGTGCAGCGACCTCGGAGATCCGCCCCGAGCCCTTCGTGATCACCACGAACTGGATGATGATCAGGATGAGGAACACGACGAAGCCGACCGCGAGGTTGTCGCCGCCGACGTAGTTGCCGAACGCCGTGATGATGCTCCCCGCCTCCCCGCCGGTCAGAATGAGGCGCGTGCTCGCGACGTTCAGGCCGAGTCGGAGCAGGGTCGTGAACAGCAGAATGGTGGGGAACGTCGAGAGCTCGGTCGCCCTCCTGGCGTTCATCGTCACCATGAGGAGCAGCACGGCGATGGTGATGTTCGCTGCCAGCAGGATGTCCAGAACCGGCGGTGGAATCGGCGTCACGAGCGTCATGAGCACGCCGAGCACGCCGATGCCCATCAGCCAGTCGGAGTACTTCTCCAGGAAGCCTCCGCCGGCCGCCATGGCCTCCAGGTCGAGCTGCTTGTCGGGATTCGCCATCTATCGTTCGCTTCTATGGCTCAGGAGTGCACAGCCCGACCCTGGACGCCGTAGACGAAGGCGAGCACGCTCGCGACCGCCCGGAACAGCACCTCCGGGATCTGATCGCCGATCTCGACCTGCGCGTGGAGCGCGCGCGCGAGGGTGCGGTCCTCGTAGCAGAGGACGCCCGCTTCGCGAGCGATCTCCTTGATCCTCTGCGCGACGTGGTCGACACCCTTCGCGACGACACGCGGCGTCTCCCCTTCCTCGGAGCTGTCGTACTGCAGCGCGACCGCAAAGTGCGTCGGGTTCGTCACGACGACCGTCGCCTTCGGCACGGCCTCCATCATCCGCCGGCCGGCGAGCTCGCGTTGGATCTGCCGGATCCGGGCCTTCACGTGTGGATCGCCGTCCGTACTCTTCAGCTCCTCCTTGACCTCCTTCTTGCTCATGCGCAGTTCCTTCTCGTGCTGGGCTCGCTGGTAGACGAGGTCCAGGACCGCGATCGCCGTGAACGCGATCACCCCTGCGGCGGAGCACCGTGCTACCACGTACCCGACGCCCCGGATCGCCTCCCCGACTCCGGCTCCCGCGAGGACGGACATGTTGCCGATCTGCGTCCAGGCGACCCAGAGCATGGCGGACATGATCGCGACGATCTTGGTCACGGCGAGGAGCGTGCGGACGACGGATCGGAGGCTGAAGAGGCGCCCGACGCCCTTGACGGGGTTGATCTTCGAGATGTCGAGCTCGATCGCTTTGGGCGAGACCTGGAACCCGATCTGGCCGTAGGCGACGATCGCCCCCACGGCGATGGTCGGCAGGATCACGAGCAGCAGTGCGGGCAGGATGTTCTCGACCGGCCTCGCCAGCAGCGCCGCGAAGTCCGGCAGCGCGAGGTCCCGCACACCCAGCACCGCGACGTCCGCGATCCCGGCGACGACCGCCTCGCCCGCCACTTCCGCGAGCGCGCCCCCGCCGGAGGCGAGCATGGCCCCCATGGCGATCAGCATGAGCGCGGCGACGAGCTCGGTCGACATGGCGACCTGACCCTTTGCGCGCGCCTCCTGCCGGCGCCTTGGGGATGCGTCCTCGGTCTTGTCTTCCTTCGGAGTCTCGTCGGCCATTCAAGCTCCCAATCAAGTCCCCAGGGCATCGAGACCCGCGGCCAGGCCGTCCATCAGCATCTCGAGCAGACCGTTCATCGCGGGCGCGATCGCCGGCACGAAGAGGAGCATTGCGCCGAGGCCGGCGGTGATCCTGAGGGTGAACCCGATCTCCAGGATGTTGAGCTGCGGCACAGCGCGGGAGAGGAGACCGATCATCGCGGAGACGAGAGTGAGCATTACGAGGATCGGCGCGGCGAACGTCAGGCCCGCCGCAAAGAGCTGCGTGAAGAGCTTCAGCACGAAGCCGGGGAGGTTCTCCTCGAAGTGGATCGATGCGATCGGGGCGCGCTCGTAGGACTCGGCGAGGGCGCGGAGCAGCCAGTGATGGCCGTTGACGGCGAGCACGCCGAGAAAGAAGAGGGTCTCGTAGAGGTGGGTGATGAGCGGCGTACGGAAGCCCTGTACGGGGTCGACCTCGCTCGCCATCGCGAACCCCATCTCGTGTCCGATCATCTCGCTGGAGACACGCACCGCCAAGACGACGAGTTGCAGCACGAAGGCGAGCGAGATCCCGATCATCACCTCGCGCAGGACGAACAAGCCGTACTGGACGGGTTGCACGGCTCCATCGAGCGGACTGCCCGAGACCGTGAACATGAGGATTGAGATCCCCCCGATCAGGGCGATCTTGTAGCCGGCGAAGCCCGCTCCGCCGCCGAGGATCGGCGAGCCGAGCACGAGCGCGCTCGTGCGCACGAGGTACAGCCCGAAGGCCTCGATGGTGCCGGGCGGAAACATGTGCTCAGGAGAGCCCGAACTCCACGAGCTGGCCGAAGACGCGTGCGGTGTAGTCGGAGAGGACCTGCAGCGCCGGCGCGAGCAGGAGGAGCGTCACGAGCATCACCGCCATCATCTTGGGGACGAGGCTCATCGTCTGCTCCTGAACGGAGGTGAGCGCCTGGAACAGGCTGACGCCGATACCGACGACCAGGCCGACGAGCAGCACGGGACCGGCGACGATGATCGTCGTCACGAGGAGGTCCCGCGCGAGCGCGATGACCCGTAGATCGAGGTCGTTCATCGGATGAAAGAGGTCACGAGGGACTCGCAGATCAGATGCCAGCCGTCGACGAGGACGAACACGAGGATCTTGAACGGCGTCGAGATCATCACGGGCGGCAGCATGAACATGCCCATGGAGAGCAACACCGTGGATACGATGAGATCGATGACGAGGAACGGGAGGAACAGGAGGAACCCCATCTGGAAGGCGGTCTTGAGCTCGGAGAGCACGAAGGCCGGCACGACGACGGTGAACGGCAGCTCGACGACCGGCGCCTCGGCGTCGCCCGAGGGCTGCAAGGGTCCCTCGATCTCGGCCATCTCGGCGAAGAGGGCGAGCTCGCTCTCGCGCGTGTTCGCGCGCAAGAACCTGCTGAGCTCCGTCCAGGCGGCCTCGCCCGCCTCCGCCGCCGACATCTCGCCGGCGGAGTACGGCTCCCATGCCTGCTCGTGGATCCGGCCGCTCACCGGCGCCATCACGAAGAGCGTCAGGAACAGTGCCAGTCCGATCAGGACGGGGTTCGGCGGGAGCTCGTTCACGGACAGCGCTCGGCGCACGAACGACAGGACGATCACGATGCGGGTGAAGCTCGTGATCGAGATCAGGATCGCGGGGAGCAGCGAGAGGACGGTGAGGAGGACCGCGATCTCGATCGCCGTCGACAGCCGTCCCTCCACAGCGCCGGCGGCGGCGCCCGCCACCGTCCCCGCCACGTCCTGCATCGCGCCGGCCTCGGGCGCCAGGAGACCCGCGGCGCATACGACGACGGGGATAACGCGCAGGAGGACGCTCAAGCGACCACCTGCCCAAGTCGCTTCGCCCCCGACCGCCGTTTCCGTTTCGACTCGAGGTTCGCCCTCGCGGTCGTGAGCATGCGCTCGAAGTCGGGGTCCTTCGCCAGCGCGGGGCTCGTTTCCGTCTCACCGATGACGCGGTCCAACTCGGCGACGAGCGCGACCTCTTTCTCACCGAGGCCGAGCACGAACGTGCGGTCGTAGCAACGGATGACCGACAGCTTCTTCTTGCCGCCGAGGGGCAGCACGTCGAGGATCTCGAGCGAGCGCGCCGCGGCGCGCGTGCGCATCGACCCCGCCAGGAAACGGCGGAAGAGGTACGCGAGGAGGATCGTTCCCAGGATCAGGACCGCGCAGATCGTGATGTACCGCGTCATGTCCGGACCCGAGGTACCCCCGAATCCGTTCTGGAGGAGTGCGAGTTGGACGTGGGAAGTGGTCGAGTTCATGCGTTGGGGTCCTCGTGCTCGGATCCCCCAACGCAAGGCTCGTGCCAGACCCGACGGGCGGCGGACGCCTTTCCCTTATGCATTGCAATGCATTGCGCGCGTCGACCGGCGACACGTCCTCAGCCGCGAAGGTGTCGAGATTCGCGACACATGGTGGTGATTCACCACAGGAATCGCTGCCCAACTCCTCTCCGTTCCGTTCCCTTCCTGCCCTTCCTGTCTTCCTGCTAAGTCTGCTTCTGGTCAGGCATGGGCGGCGGCCCATGCCTGACCAGAAGCAGACTTAGCAGGAAGACAGGAAGGGCAGGAAGGGAACGGAGAGGGAAGGGGGGGAAGCTGTACTCCAGGCATCACGGCTCCGCGCACGAAAGAGAGGATGCCGGTCGACGTTGCCCGGCTTCTCATGAATCAGCCGCCGAGTACACCCACTGATGAGACCACTACGCGCGACCTGATCCACCAGGTGAACAACTTCCTGGCGGTCTGCATGACCCACAGCGAGATGGCGCTGGAGGCCGACACGGCCGAGGCGATGCGCGATGCGCTCGCCGAGATCCTCGCGGCCAGTCGGAGGATGGCTGAGAGCGTCGAGGCGAGGCGACGCGAACTCTTCCGGGTCGCGGAGCGCGACGAGCCCCCGCGTGGGAGTCAGCCGGAGATGTCGCAGGAGACGCCGATCGCGCCACCCGGCTTGTAGAAAGTGAGCGACTTCCGCTCCTCGCGCGCGCGCCGGAGGAGCCCCTGGACTTCGTCACGCTTCAAGCTCGCGCACGACGCGGCGAGCGCGTTCAGGCGCGCGAGCTCGCCGAGCTCATGCGCGACCTGGCGGCGCTCGTCCCCTTCCAACTCACCCGCCCGGTCGAGCTCCGCGGTGACACGTTCGAAGCTGCGCGCGCAGCGCTCCGCGGCACCGCGCAGCCGGTCTTCCCCGGCACTCTCCGTCTCGAGGATCGTGAGCAGACCCTCCAGGGCATGCCGCGCACCGGCGAGCTCCTCGAGTACCGCGTTCATCGCTCGTCGGCCATGCGCTTCGTCTCCACCTCGATCTCGGTCCATGCCTCGAGCAGCTTGACGAGGATGCTGCGCGTTTCGGCGAGCGGCGCGGCGGATCGTTCGAGTTGTGCCTGACCCAGACGCTCCTCCGCATAGAAGTAGAGCTGCTCCAGGTTCGCGGCGACGTCACCCGGCTGGCTCAGGTCGAGCGCGAGTCGGAGCTCGCTGACGATGTCGTCCGCCTTCCCGACGAACTCCACGAAACGAGACGCCGGATCTTGCGGGTCTTCGCCCGCAGCGATGTCCAGGAATCGGATCGCGCCCTGGTAGAGCATTCGCACGATCTTGATCGGCGGTGCGTTCTCGATGGAAGCCTGCTTGTAGGTCTGGGCCGCTTGCTCTAGGTTCATGATGGTGTGAGTTTTCAGTTGCCGCCCGGGGAGAGACTGACCAGGGCCGCGCTGACGGCCGCGCCCTGTGCGTTGAGCAGACCCATCAACTGCTCCAGGGCCGCGAAGCGCTTGATGAGGTTTTCCTCGAAGCGCTCGAGGCGGCGCTCCTTCGCTTCGATCTGGTCGTTGTAGCGGTCGATGCTCTCGCTCAGCGTGTCCTGTTTCGTGCCGAAGATGCCCTTGATGCCGATCGGGTTCCCCGTCGACGGGTTGATCGGCCCGTCGAACGTGTCGTACATCTGGTCGATCACGCGGTTCAGCTTGTCGGCGAGTCCGGAGTCGAGGGTCAAGTCCGCGTAGAAGCCGGGTGTGTTCGCCGCGGCCCCGCCGTTGTCGAAGCCGTCGGTGTCGACGAACAGGTCCGCGAGGAGCTCGAGGTTGTCGTTGAACTTCTGGTCGAGCACGACATCGTTCACCGACAGCCGTCCCGCGTTGTCGCGCGTGATGCCGACGAGCGCCAACGTCGAGTAGCCCTCGGTGTCAGCCGTGACGACGGCGGGATCGACGTTGAAGAGCGCGCCCTGGATCTGGCGCTTGACGGAGGACAGCAGGCTGTCGCCGAAGAGCTGGCCTCCGGCGCCGGACTCCTCGGAGTAGGTGTTCTGGTCGTTGATGAAGTCGATGACCTCGTTGTAGGCGTCGACGAACTCGCCGATCTTGGCTTTGATCCCTTCCTTGTCGGGATCGATGGTGAACGTGACCTCGCCCTCGGGCGCGGCGAGCAGGTCGATGCTGACGCCGGCGATGACGTCACTGAAGTCGTTGTCGGACCTTTCGATCCTCAAGCCGTCGATCACGGCGACCGCGTTCAAGCCGATGGTGATGTTGTTCTCCGCCGGCGACGTGAGCGTGAGACCGGAGACGTTGCTCGAGAGATTCGAGATCCGGAACTCCTCACCGCTGTTCTTGGAAGTCAGGACCAATTGGTAGCTGGGATTCAGCTCCGTCCCCACGTTGACGACGGAGGTCGTGACGTCGGCTCCCGCGACATCGCTGATCTCGCCCGCGATCTCGTTCAGACTCGAGGCCGCCTGGTCGGCGATCGTGACGACATAGCTGGTCCCGTTCACGTCGAAGGAGATCGTCTGGCCGCCGGCCGTGGCGAGGTCGACGTCCGGGTCCGCAACGCCGTCGAAGACCCAGCGGTCGGTGACCGCGGTCGAGAGCACGTCGATCGTGTGGCTGCCCGCGGCGGCGCCGCTCGACGCCGAGACGTCGACGACCCCCGCCTGGCTGACGCTGGTCGTGAATTCGAAGAATGCATTCGTCGTCGCGAGCGCCGCGGCCTTCTCCTGCAGACCCTTCACGAGGTCCGAGAGGGCCGCGACGAGATCGAGCTTCTCCTTGGCGACGGTCTTCTGAAACTCGATCTGCTGGATGGGAATCCGCTCGAGCGCGACGAGCTGCTGGATGATGGCCTGGGTGTCCAGACCACTCGCCAGCCCGGTGAATGAAATGCCGTTGCCGATCATGCCTGCGTCCTCCGTTGCCCCCGGTGCGGACCTGGGGGTTACTCTCCCTCGGGTTATCGGGCGAATCGGCCGCGGGATGAGCGCTCGTTCGCGCACGTGTCCCGCCCGCGATCGCGGTCCCCACGCGCGCGCTTTGTTTCCGGCGCTCCTTTCCGGGGAGGAACGGATTGCCGGCAGGAATCGCAGCGCGGGGTCGCTACATCGGGTCGTCCACGAAGCGCGACGGGGAGCGCGGCCAAGCCGGCTCCCCGTCACCATTGCTCTCACCGGGGCTCTCACCCAGGCGCTCCCGGTGTCTAGCCGAGGAGGGAGAGCGCCAACTGCGGCTGCACGTTCGCCTGGGCGAGCACGGAGACCGCGGCCTGCTGCAGGATGGAGTTCCTGGTCAGGTCGGCCGTCTCGTGGGCCACGTCCACGTCGCGGATGCGGCTCTCGGCCGCGGAGAGGTTCTCGCGCGCGTTCAGGATGCTCGCCAAAGCGCTCTGCATCCGGTTCTGGCTCGCGCCCAGTCCGCCGCGCGTGGTGTTGATCGTGTCGATCGCCGTGTCGAGCGCCGAGAGCGCAGCGTTGGAGAGCGTCACGTCCGTCACGGCCAGAGCGACGGTGCCCAGGTCCGTCGAGTCGGTCCCGACGAAGTTGAGAGCGATCGTCTCACCGGCGTTGATGCCGACCTGGATGTCGACGCTCGCGATGACGCCGTCGAGGATGTTCGTCCCGTTGAACTGCGTCTGGTCGGAGATCCGCTGGATCTCGTCGTCGAGCGCCTGGAACTCGACGTCGAGCGTGGCACGGTCTGTCGCCGACAGGGTGCCGTTCGCACCCTGCATGGCGAGCTCGCGCATCCTGCCGAGGATGTTGCTCACTTCGTTGAGGGCGCCCTCGGCGGTCTGGGCCATCGAGATGCCGTCCTGCG
>SMVQ01000263.1 GCA_004357655.1 Planctomycetota bacterium | reverse complement strand
CCGGGGATCCCGCTCCTTGCCGTAGTACAGGTGGTCGTACGGCGCGGGCGGCGCATAGGGCCCGTGGGCGTCGTAGAGCTGGATCCAGATGAACGCCGGCGCGCCGCGCGCGTCTTCGAGCCAGGCGTCGATGCGGGCGAGCGTCCAGGCGGCATCCACCGGTCCCCGGGTGGGGGCGCTGAACCGTTCGAAGCCCTGCCCGAGGCCGGAGAGCGCGTGCCCGAGGTGCGGGACGCTCACGGCTCCGAAGGTGGCCCAGCCCGCGTCGCGGAAGCGCTCGGCGAGGGTCACCGCTTCGTCCGCGAGCAACGAGCCGTTCTGCACGACGCGCGTGTCGCGCGGCGGAAGACCCGTCATCAGGGCCGCGTGGGAAGCGGTCGTGTCGTTCGACGAGGACTGGCAGTCGAGGAAGATCACGCCGCGCTCGGCGAGCCCGTCGAGGAACGGCGTCTTGATCCCGATGCCGGAGTGCGCGGCGCCGATGTGGTCCGCGCGGTGGGAGTCCGATGTGACGAGGATCACGGTCGGCGGGCGCTCGAGCTCCACCCAGGTGGTCGGGATGGCGAAAGCGCAGACGGCCTCCGCTGTGCCCGTGGATGAGAGCTCGACGTCCACGATCACCTCTCCGCCCGACAGGTCGCCCAGATGCGGAGCGACCGTTCGCCAGGGCACGCCGAGCCCGGGCTCGACCTCGAGCGGGTAGTCGATCGTCCGCCCGGAGCCGCCATCGCCGGAGAGCCGCACGCGGATCGACAACTCGCCGTCCGTGGGAGCGAGCGCGGCAGGCACGCCGAAGGCGAGCTGCAGTCGCCGGCCCGGGTCCGCGGTGAAGCGCGTTCGGAGCGGCGCGCCGGTGACGAGGCCCACCGCGCGCTGGGACTCGGCTCCGATGCGCACGAGCTCGCCACCGCCGGACGGATCCGGTAGCCGTGCCGCGAGCGGACGCTGGAGCAGCGTCACGGAGGCGAGCCCGACGTACCCGGGCGGCCCGCTCACGAGGACTCCGATCTCGTCGAACGGCTCCACTTCCCCGCGCAGCCCGGAGAGCTCGAACACGATCGTCACGGGCGTGTCGGCCCGGACGCGCTGTCGATCGGTCTCGAGGAACAGGTGGCTCCCGCGCCGCAGGATGAGCCCCACGTCCTTTGCGTGATCCACTTCGAGTGACACGAGGACCTCGTTGAAGGACCGCGGGTCGAACGGTCCGAGGATGCCCACGGAGTTGTGTCGCGCGCGCGGGAGGATGAAGACGTCGGGCGACTCCCCGGGCGAGCTCCCGGTGGAGTCGCCGCGCGGGCGCTCGATCGTCCCGACCACGTCGCCCGGCACGCGCCACTCGGACATGCCGTTCGCGGCGTCGAATCGGGCGACGACCGTGGGCTGCGTGCGCGGCGTCGCTCCCGTGAGCTCGAGCGGGAGACGTCGCACGCCCTCGAGGAGGTCGGGGGGGACGGCGGCGCCCCGCGTGGGCGGCTGCTCCCCTCCGCACGCCGCGAAGAACGGCAGCAGGACCGCCAGCGCGAGCTCGCGACCCTTGCGGCCGCGGCCCTCCCACGGCGACGGGACGGGCGGCGGGGGCTGGGAAATCTGAGGCGTCAGAGTGTGCATTCGGGCGGCCGGGTAGCGATCCCCCCTGGCATAATGTCGCCCGCTGAGGGGCGTTGCGCAATTCTGGAGCCTGTCTACCGTCCATTCGAATGCTGAATCTCCTCATTGTGGGCCTGGGAGGCTTCCTGGGGGCCATCGCCCGGTTCGGGGTCTCGAGCTTTCTGGCGGCCCGCCCGGGCCCCGGATTCCCCTTCGGGACGCTGCTCGTCAACGTCCTGGGGTGCCTCGCGATCGGGGCCCTCATGGCGCTCCTCGAGTTGGAGGCGCTCTCCGCGAACCTGCGCCTCTTCCTGGCCGTCGGGCTCCTCGGGTCGTTCACGACCTTCTCGACCTTCGGGTACGAGACCATCGAGCTATTACGCGACGGCGCCTATCAGCCGGCGCTGTGGAACGTAGCGGGCAGCCTCGTGCTCGGGTTGTGCGCCGTGCTCCTCGGCCGCGCCCTCGTCCACCTCGCAGGTTAGGAGGGGGCGGGAGCCGGAAGTCGGCTCATTTGCATGAACCGAACCTCGGCCGCGCGGCCCTCGGCCTCGCAGCCATCCGTGCGCGTCTTCCGTGCGATTCGTAAAATCATCCGGGCCCGGCCGCGCAGAGGGGCTTCCCCTCCGCGCCCGCCGCGCTATCTCCCGCGCCCCGAAGTCCTTCACAGTCCCGCACCCCCGCCCCGGAGGAGCCCATGCCGGTGTCGCTGCTACTCGCTCTAGCGCTCACCCTGCCCCCTGCTCTCGACGGAGCGGACGACCAGTACAACTTCATCGTCGGGCTCGCGGACAAGGGCATGTCCGAGATGGTGGTCAAGGAGGCCGGCCGGTTCCTCGCGGACTACGAGTCGCATCCGAAGGCCCGGTTCGCGCGGTACCGACTGGGGATCGCGCTCTTCGACCTCGGCCGGTTCGGACAGGCGCGACCGCACTTCGCGGAGCTCGCGCGCGTCGGGGACTTCGAGTTCGGGGACGAGGTGGGCTTCCGTCTCGGACAGTGCGAGCTCGAGCGCGGCGAGCTCCAGGCCGCTGCGCGCGCGTTCCAGCCGGTCGCCGAGCGGCCGGGGTATCTCCGGACCGCTGCGACGTTCCTCCTGGGCGAGGCGTTCTTCCGCGCGGGGCGCTTCACGGATGCCGAGGAGTGCTACGAGCGCACCATGGCGGCGGACGACGCGGGTGACTACCTCGCGGACGCCGCGCACGGCTTCGCCTGGTGCGCGTATCGCCTGGAGCGGTACGAGCGGGCGCTCGAGCGCATCGGGAGCTTCGTCCGGAAGTGGCCGGGGGACGAGCGGGTGTCCGAGCTGCGCTTCCTCGGGGGGGAGTCGCAGCTCGAGCTGGGCCGGGCGCGCGACGCGCTCGCGGCGTACCAACGCGTGACGGAGGGCCCGTTCCATGACGCGGCCCTGCGGGGCGCGGGCTTCGCGGCGGCGGCGCTCGAAGAACACTCCCAGTCGGCGGCGTGGTTCGGGCTGCTCCTCGAGACCTATCCCGAGAGCCGCTACGGGCCGGAAGCGGCGCTCCACCAGGGGCTCCAGCTCTTGAAGTCGGGGGACGCCCGGGCGGCGTCCGAGGCGCTCGAGTCGCGCGCCGCGGGGGCGGGGCCCGAGGTGCTCTACTGGCGCGGCCGGGCCGCGGCGAAGCTGGCGGAGCACGAGCGTGCGCTGCGCTGCTACGACCGCGCCCTGGGTGATGAGCCCGAGGCGGAGCTCGCCGGGCGCCTGCAGGTGGCCCGCGGGGACGCGCTCTACGAGCTCGGCCGGACCGACGAGGCGGCGCAGGCTTTCGAGCGCTCCGGCTCGGACTACGCGCTCCACGCCGCGGCGGTCGCCAAGCTGAACGACGGCGAGCACGAGGAGGCGGTGCGGCTCGCGCGCATGCTGCTCGCGCCCGGACGCGAGAGCGAGTACGCGGTCGAGGCGCGCCTCACCCTGGCGGAGGGGCTCTTCGCGCTGGAACAGTACGCGGAGGCCGAGGCCTCGTTCCGCGCCGTCGTGGAGGACGGCTCCGAGCCGTCGCGCACGGCCCGCGCGCTGGCACGAATCGGTTGGTGCCGCTACCTCGCGGGGGATGCGAGCGGCGCGGCTGAGACGTTTCGCGATGTCGGGCGCTCCCACGCGCGTAGCGCCGAGGCGCCCGAGGCGGCGTTCATGCAAGGTCGCGCGAGCGAGGCCGCCGGCGACGAGGACGGCGCGAAGTCCGCGTACGCCGCGTACCTCACGCGGTTTCCGGCGGGCGTCCACCGCGCCGAGGCGCGCTTGCGTCTCGCGCGCTTCGAGCCGGGCGCCGCGGGCGACCGGCTACTCCAGGAGCTCATCGCCGACGAAGCCGAGCCCGCGCTCGCGGCGCAGGCGCACTACGAGTTGGGCGAGCGTGGGACGGCGGCGGGGGACCACGCGGGAGCGGCGGCACATTATCGGGCGGTCGTCGAGCACTACCCCGCGAGCGGGGTCTCCGCTGCCGCCCGCTTCGGCCTCGCCTGGTGCCTCTATTCCGCTGGCGAGCACGCGGACGCGGCGCGTGAGTTGAAGACGCTCGCAGCGCAGCGCGAGCTCGACGCGGAGATGCGTCTCGCGACGCTCGAGCTCCTCGTGTGGGCGCAGCGCAAGTCGGGTGACGCGCGCGGGGCGCAGGCGGCCTTCGAGGCCTTCTCCGCCGTGTGCGCGGACGAGCCGCGGCGGTTCGAGGCGGCGAAGGTCGCGGCGGGCGCGCTGCAGGATTCGGACCGTGCCACCGAGGCCCAGGCGCTCTTCGCCGGGCTCCTCGACAGGACGAGCGACGGGGCCGTGGCCGTCTCGATCTGCGTCGAGCGGGCGTACCTCTTCCTGGACGGAGGCGATGTTCCCGAAGCCGAGCAGCAACTGCGCGCCGCGTACAAGTACTCTCCGGGCGACCCCGCGCTCGGCGAGGCGTTCTTCTTCGCGGGTGAGGCGCAGTTCGAGCGCGGCGAGGACGCCGGCGCCGCAGAGTTCTACGCGATCGCCGCCGCCTCCGCGACCGCCGAGGTCGCCCAGCGCGCGCTCTACAAGGGCGGCTTCGCTCTGCTCCGCAGCGGCGACAACGACGGCGCGGCGAAGCGCTTCCACGAGCTGGTGCAGCAGCACGGAACCAGTGAGTTGTACGGCGAGTCGCTGTTCCTGCTCGGCGAGGCGCATTACCGCGCCGGGCGGTACGGCGACGCGGTCAGATGGCTCGATCGCGTCCGGAGCGAGGTACCTCGGCACGATGTCGCGCCCAAGGCCCTCTTCCGGCTCGGTGTCGCCCGCGCTCGCAACGGGGAATGGCGCGAGGCGGGCGAGGCGCTCGCGCAGCTCGCACGTAAGTTCCCGGACTTCGAGCACACGGTCGAGGCCGAGCTCTGGCGCGGTAGGGCGCTCGCGCACCTCGACCGGACGCGCGGCGCGCGGCAGGCGTTCGAGCGCGTCATCGCGAAGGACCGTGGCGTACTGTCCGCGCAGGCTCACATCGAGCTGGGTCGGCTCGCGCTCGCCGCCGGCAACCGGGACGACGCCCTGTCCGCGTTCCTCAGGGTGGCGGTGCTCTACGCGCACGACGAGGAGGTGGCGGAGGCGCTGTACATGGCCGGCCAGGTGCTCGAAGCCCAGGGTGAGAGCGACAGTGCGGCGGATCGATACCGCGCGGTCGTGACCGAACACGCGGAAGCACGATTCGCCGGGCCCGCCCGCGAGCGTATCCGCGCGCTGAAGCGATGAAGTCCGCGCCCGGTGCAGGGCGCTTCAACAGGAGCCAACGATGGTGATGATGCCAGGGGCGCCGGCGCCCGAACCCCCGCCGGCGGGCATGGAGTCCTTGTACGATCTGGTCCTGGCCGGCGGTCCGCTCATGATCCCGATCGGGATCTGCTCCGTCGTCGCCCTCGCGTTCGCGACCGAGCGCTGGATCCGCTTGCGCCCGGCGTACCTCGGGACGCGCGCGTTCGGCCGCACGGTCGTCCGGGCGGTGAAGGAGCAGGGCGTCTCGCCCGCGCTCGAGCTGTGCGCGAAGAAACGCTCACCGCTCGCGCGCATCCTCACGGCGGGACTCCGGCGCGCGGACGCGCCCTTCCTCGACCGCGAGAAGGCCGTCGAGGACACGGCCGCCTCGGAGGTGCGGCGGCTCGGCTCGAACCTGCGCCCGCTCCTGCTCGTGTGGCTCATCGCGCCGCTGCTCGGGCTGCTCGGGACCGTGTGGGGCATGATCGAGGCGTTCGGCGAGATCGCGCTGCAGGAAGGCATCGGCCGCCCCGATCTGCTCGCCGCGGGCATCTACCAGGCGCTCACGACGACGGCCGCCGGGCTCGCCGTCTCGATCCCCGCGATCGTGGCCCACCACTATCTCAAGGGGCGGATCGAGAAGTTCGCGCGCCATTCCGAGGAGTTCTATCGCGAGTTGGACGACCACCTGTCCGGCGGACCGAACATCGCGGCGGCCTGAGATGCATATCCGCGACGACGACGGAAGCGACGAGATCGTCATGAACCTGGCGCCGATGATCGACGTCGTGTTCCTGCTGCTCATCTTCTTCATGGCCTCCACGACCTTCGTCCAGAAGGAGAAGGAGATAGGGCTCGACCTGCCCCTGGCCGAATCGGGCGATGAGGCCGAGATCACGCCCGACGAGGTGGTGATCAACCTCATGCGCGACGGTCGCATCCTCGTCTCCGGCGACGAGCTCGACCGCGCGGCGCTGATCGAGGTGCTGACGCGCATCGCGCGCCGGGACCCGGAGACACCCGTGACGATCCGCGGTGACAAGGAGGTCTTCCACGAACACGTCGTGGGCGTGATGGACGCCTGCCGCATCGCGGGCCTCTCGAACCTGGGCGTGATGACGCTCGACGGCTGAGGCGCGGGGACTTGGCGCACTTCGGAAAGAACCTCGTCATCGTCGGCGCGCTGCTCGCCGCCGGCTTTCTGATCGCGTGGCTGCGGTTCCGGCCGTTCCTCGGCAGCGAAGGGGCGTACAGCGACGGGGTGAAGACGTACGACGTCGCGAGCGCGGGCGAAGTGCGTTACGCCGTGTGGGATCTGCCGCAGCCGTTCGCGGGGGACGTCAACACGGGCGAGGACGAGCGCCGGCCGACGCTCTCGCCCGATGGGCGGCACCTCGTCTTTGCGGTGGGGGAGCGTGGGCTCGGGGCGGACCTCTACATCGCCGACATGGTCGAGGGCCGGGCCGTCGACGTGCGCCCGCTCGCGGTGCTCAATACGGGGGCGGACGAGTGGGCGCCGTGCTTCGGCGGTGGGGCGCTCTATTTTGCGTCCGATCGGCGGGGCACTTCGGGGGGGCTCGATCTCTGGCGCGCGCCGTACGACCGCGGGACGTTCGGGCCGGCCGAGCGTCTCAATGGGGGCGTGAATTCATCCGCGGACGATACGGATCCCGCGCCGATTCCCGGTTCGGAGGCGATCGTGTTCGCGTCGAACCGGAGGCACGAGCGGCGGGATGATTTCGAGCTCTACCTGGCGCGGCCGGATCGGACTCCGGAGGCGGGACCGAAATCGGGCGCGAGCGCGGGCGCGGAGCAAGCGGAGGCCCGGGGGGGCAATGGCGCGGACGATAGCTCCGGAGCCTGGCGCGTCGAGCCGATCGTCGAGCTCAACACGCCGTTCGACGAGCGCGATCCTGCGCTCACGGCGGACGGCAAGACGATGTTCTTCGCATCCGACCGGGATGGCACGCTCGGGGGGTTCGACCTCTATCGCACCGTGTTCGGGGCGGGGCGTTGGCTCGCGCCGGAGCCGCTCCACGGGGTGAACTCGACGCTCTCGGAGCGTGGGCCGAGTCCGTCGCCCGACGGGTTCCAGCTCGCGTTCCACGTCGAAGGCCCGGGGGGCGCCGACCTGTACAGCGCGCGCTCGATCGAGCTCTTCCGCACACCCGGCCGGCCCGTGGGTTGGCGCGAGCTCCTGGTCATCGGGCTGCTGCTCGCCGTCGCGTTGCTCGCGACGCTCGCAAAGTACTGGGAGCAGCTCGAGGTCGTCTACAAGTGCTTCCTCGTGTCCGTCGTCGTGCACCTGCTGCTCATGTGGTGGATGCGCGACGTGTACCCCGAGGGCGGGGAGTACGAGCTGCAGGGCGAGTCGAATCGCATCCGCATCCGGCTCCTCGACTCCGGGCGCGGGCCGCAGGCGCAGAACACCGAGCACGGCGGCCGGCTCGAGGTCGCGCGCGCGCCGAGCGCGGCCGAGGCGGGGCCCGAGAAGGCCGCGACCGAGGTGCCCGATGCCACCGCCGATCCGGCGCAGGCGCCGAGCGTGCAGGTCGCGCGCGCGGAGGCGGCCGAGGTGAGCGCGCCGTCGCGGGCGAGCGAGCAGCTCGCGCGCGCCGAGCTGGAGCTGCGGCCCGCGGACGTCGCCCTGCGCGAGGCCGCGGAGGCGTTCCAGCGGATGGCGGGCACGGCGCCGGCGCTCGCGCTCGATGCGGGCGCGGCCGCGCGCTACGAGGCGCGCACGGTCGCGGATCCCGGGCGCTCGGAATCGATCGAGCCGCGGATCGCCGCGACATCACCCAGCTCGACCGCCGTCCCACGCGCGGCGGGCGAGGCCGCGCTCCCGGCCGCGCCGAGCTCGGCGCAGGTCGAGCTCGCGCCTGCTGCGCACGGCGGAACGTCCGCCGTGGCGGTCGCCGAGCCGCGGGAGTCGGTCACGCGCATGCGCGGAGCGGCGCCGGAGCTGGCGCTCGAGGCTGGCTTCACGAGCGCGCCCGTACCGCGCGGCGAGACCATCCTGGAGCGCGCGACGGCCCGCGCCGCCGACGTCCTGGAGGGCCGCGTCGCCACCGCGGACGACGCCGCGCCGCTCGCAGTGAAGAACCGGGCAGCGCGCGACGAAGGCTTCGATCCGCTCGCGGGGCGCGCGCTGCCCGAGGTCGAGCGTCAGGTCGCGCCCAGGGCCCTCGGGGCCGAGCTCGAGCGCCCGCGGGAGACGTTCGAGCGCATGGCAGGGCGCACGGCGGTGGCGGCGGAGCTGTTCGTGACGATGCCCGTCGAGCGCGCGCGTCCCGCGCCGGATCGCAGCGCCGAGCTCGAGCAACGCGCGCTGCAGCATCGGGAGACTGCCGGCGATGCCCTGGTGCTCACCCCGCGACGGTTCGAGCGCCTCGAGCGGACGACGAACGAGGCGGAGCCGTTCGCGGCCGCCCCGCAGCGGTTCGCGCTCGCGGACGTCCGACCGCTGACACGCGCGCTGCCCGCAATCGAGCTCGAGGACACCGAGGAGCGCACGGAGCCGCGCATCGGCGACTCCACGCAGGCCGCGGAGTCCGAGCGCATCGCGCGCTGGGACGCGGGCCTCGCGCGCGATCTCTCCGACTCGCTGCTCGCCCTGCCCGCCCCCGACCGGTCGCGCGAGCCGTCGCGCGCGACGGAGCCGAGACGCTGGCAGCGGGAGGCACCGGCCCCCGAGCCAGAACCGACCTTCCGGCCGCTCGTGGCCAAGGGCACGGCGCGACCCGAGCTCGACGACATCCCGGTCAGCCAGCAGCGCTGGGAGCACACGCCGTACCGCTCGCGCACGGGTACGCAGAAACTGCGCGCCATCGAGGAACACGGCGGCTCGCAAGAAACGGAGAGAGCCGTCGCCTCCGGGCTCGCGTACCTCGCGCGCAAGCAGGCGCGCCAGGGCTACTGGGGCAGCCCCGAGGACGCGCACGAGAAATACGGCCACGTCTCGGTCGGCAAGACGGGCCTCGCCATGCTCGCCTTCATGGGCGCCGGCCACACGCAGCGCTCCGGCACCGAGTACTCGCGCGTCGTGACGAAGGCGATCGACTTCCTGCTGGCGGTCCAGGACGAGGCATCGGGGCACTTCGGGTACACGTCGGCGTACAGCCACGGCATCGCGACCTACTCCCTCGCCGAGTGTTTCGCGCTCACCGGCGACGAGCGCCTGCGTCGCCCGCTGGAGCGCGCCGTGCAGCAGATCCTGCGGCACCAGAAGCACGGCTCGGACCCGCGCTTCCACGGGGGCTGGAGCTACTACTACCCCGACGATCGCACCTACGACCGCTGGGCCCGCGTGTCGGTGACGGCGTGGCAGGTGATGGCGCTCGAGAGCGCGCGGCTCGGCGGCCTGTCCGTCCCGGACGAGGTCTTCAAGGACGCGCGCACGTTCCTCACCAAGGCCTGGGACCACGAGCGCGAGGCCTTCCGCTACAACCACGACCCGAACTGGCTCGGCTCCTACTACCCGATCCTCCCCGGCTCGACCCCTGCGGCACTCTTCGCGCTCTCGCTGCTCGGCGAGGACATCGGGCAGCGGCGCTGGGGCAAGGCGCGTACCTTCGTGCTCGAGAAGGCGCCGCGCCGCTACCGCTTCACCACCTCCGAGGACTTCGTCTACAAGGCCCAGGCCAACCTGTACTTCATGTACTACGGCACCCTCGCCATGTTCCGCGTCGAGGGCGACGACTGGGCGACCTGGAACGAGGCGATGAAGAAGATGCTCCTGCCGGCGCAGGATGAGGACGGCTCGTGGAAACCGATCTCGGTCTACAACGAGTTCACAGGCGACGACGATCGCGACCGCTCGTACACGACGGCGATGTGCGTGCTCTCGCTCGAGGTGTACTACCGGTACTTCACGCCGCTGCTGAAGGTGGACTGACGCGGAGTCCGGCTTCCGCTGCGATCCAGCAGCCGTGGCCCTCGTCCTGCTCGTGGTCTCCGTGTCGACTGTGATGCTTGGTGCCCGCCGCCGAATGGCGACAGGGCCTGCTTCGAGCGCGAGCGCTTAGTGAGCTCCATGCCCGAAGGCTCGAGAAGAGGGCCGAAGTGAACGGCACTGGGGCTAGACCCCGAGCGCCGCCCGCGCCTCCGCGAGCCCTGGCGCCGGCCAGCCGTGCTCGCTCGCTGTCACGCGGGCGAGCGCCACGGCGTGGCGCCAACGGAAGGTGGGGCGCGCGCTCGCGAACTCCTCGCACACGGTGTAGTAGTACTTCTCCGCGTGCAGGGCGCCATCCTCGCTCACGGCGTACTCGAGCAGGAGGTCGAACAGCGGGCGCGGCGGGGCGTCGAGGCTGCCGTAACGGAATACCAGCGCGGCGGCGCGCTCCTGGTCGCCGTCAGTGATCGCCGCGCGCGTGCTCGCGAGCAGCTCGTCCGCGCTCGCCTCGCGCACACCGTCCAGGTGCCGCGCGAACGGGAAGGCCTGCTTCCCCACCCGGTGGCTCTGACCCGCCGTGTGGTAGGCCCCGGCGATCAGGCTCGCCGGTGCGTTGCGCGCGTTCGAGACGCCGGCGATGTTGCGCCACGCGCGCGCGGAGTCGGAGGCGTGGACGCCGACCGACGCGCCGTGCACGCTGCCGACCGGCTTCTCGTTCCCCTGGGCCTGCGCGCGGCCGGGGTCGTTGAGGAGCAGGGCGTTGGCGGCGAGGGCGAGGGCCTCGCCGACGTCCGCGTGCGACATGCCGGAGGCGAGGGCTTCGGCCACGGCGGCCGCGGCGTCGGCCTTGCTCGCCCCGAAGACCACGAGGCTGAGCTCGTCGAGCTCCTCGTCCGAGGCCTTCCGCGAGCCCTGCGGCTTCGTCGCCAGTCCATGGCGCTCGAGGAGCGCGGGTAGGAGTCCGCGCAGCTCGGGCTCGGGTCTGCCGCGCCGCACGCGCTCCTGCTCGGCGTCGACGCAGAAGCGCACCGACTGGCGCAGGAGCGTCTCGGCGTGCTGCTCGCCGGTGATCGGCAGCGTCTCCCACGCGCGCCAGGCGAGCACGACGCGGTGCACGTCCAGGTTCTCCTGCAGGATGGACTGCAGGTCGTCGTACGCCGCTCGCGGGTCCTTGCGGCAGACGGCGGCGAAGGCGCGCTCCGCGCCGTCCAGGTCACGCGCGAGGAATGCCGCGCGCAACGATTGGGGTCCGTCCCCGACACCCTCGAGAACGTGCAGTGACTCGTTCGCGCGCCCACCGTTCGCCTGAATGTGGTCGGCGGTGCGGTAGACGACCTTCAAGACGGGCAGGGGGGCGAGGCGCGCGGGCAGGCGCTTCGACAGCTCGAAGGCCGGCACCATCGCCATCATGCAGTGGTAGCCCGTGTAGTCCTGCCCGCCGAAGGTCCGCGCGTTGGCGAGCGACGTCGCGGCGACGAGCTCGCGCAGGTCCAAGCCGGCCTTCAGCTTCGCGATGAGGACGCGCTGGAGCTTCCCCGGCGGCGTCTCCTGGATCAACGCCGCGAGCGGCTCGAGCTCGCCGAAGTCGAGGTCCTCCTCGGCGAAGGGTAGGGCGAACCCGGTTCGCCCGAAGAGGGTCGTCCCCAGACTCACCGAGAGGGCGGTGCCGCCCAGGCCTCCAAGGAATGCGCGTCGGCTGCTCTCGATCATCGTTCCGCTCCTCGCCCGCTGGGGGCGTTCCTGTTCGGTCGGCCGGCCGGGCCCGCGGCGCCCGCGTCCAGACAGGATACTAACGGATGCGTGTACCGCGGCGCTCCCGAGGGCCGCCCAGGGGCCTCCCGCCGGTCCGGTGCTCAGGCGAGGAGCTTGTCGACCACGACCCCCGCGACGTCCGTCAGGCGGAAATCACGGCCCTGGTAGCGATACACGAGCTTTTCGTGGTCGAGACCGAGGAGGTGCAACATCGTCGCGTGCAGGTCGTTCACGGAGATCGGGTCCTCCACGATGTCGTACCCGAGCTCGTCCGTCGCGCCGATCGTGATCCCGGGCCGAATGCCGGCGCCGGCCAGCCACATCGTGAAGCAGCGCCGGTGGTGATCGCGCCCGAGGTACGTCGAGCCGTTGCGCTCTTCGTTCATCGGCGTGCGGCCGAATTCGCCGCCCCACACGACCAGCGTGTCCTCGAGCAGGCCGCGGCGCTTCAGGTCGATGAGCAGTGCCGCGCAGGCCCGGTCGGTCTCCTGGCAACGCTCGGGTAGCGCCTTGATGATATCGTCGCCCGGCCCCGACCCGTGGGTGTCCCAGCCCCAGTGGTAGATCTGGACGAAGCGCGTCCCGCGTTCGAGGAGCCGGCGCGCAAGCAGGCAGTTGTTCGCGAACGAGGGCCGGCCGGGCTCCGCGCCGTACAGGTCGAGGACCGCCTGGGGCTCGGAGCGGAGGTCCTGCAGCTCGGGCACGCTCGTCTGCATCCTGAACGCCATCTCGTACTGGGCGATGCGAGTGGCGATCTCGGGATCGCCGACGTCCTCGAGTTGGATCGTGTTGAGAGCGTTGATCGCGTCGATCGAGCGTCGGCGCGTCGCGCCGTCGACGCCGTCCGGGTTCGAGAGGAAGAGCACCGGGTCGCCGTACGAGCGGAAGCGGACGCCCTGGTGGATCGTCGGCAGGAAGCCGCTGCCCCAACAGGACGAGCCGCCGCTCGGGGCGAAGTCACCCGAGAGCAGGACCACGAAGGCGGGCAGGTCCTCGTTCTCGGAGCCGAGGCCGTAGGACAGCCACGCGCCCATGCTCGGCCGCCCGATCCGGAAGTGCCCCGTGTTCATGTAGATCTGCGCGGGGCCGTGGTTGAACTGATCCGTGTGCATCGAGCGCACGATGGCGAGCTCGTCGGCGACGCCGGCCAGGTGGGGCAGGAGCTCGGAGATCTCCTGTCCCGATTGGCCGTGGCGCGCGAACGAGTACGGCGACGCGAGGATCTTCGGCGATGCCGAGATGAACGCGAACCGTTCGCCCGCGATGAGGCTCTCGGGCACGACCTCGCCGTTCAGCTCCTGGAGCTTGGGCTTCGCGTCGAGCAGGTCGATCTGCGAGGGCGAGCCGGCCATGTGCAAGTAGAGGACGCGCTTCGCCTTGGGCGCAAAGTGCGGTGCCCGCTCGCCACGAGCGAGCGTACGGCTCGGCGCCGACGCGAGCCCGTCCCGCGCGAGCAGTGCGCCCAACGCGAGCTGGCCGACTCCGACGGAGCACTGCTTCAGGAACCACCGGCGCGTCGCCGCGCGAGCCTTGGGAATGTCCATGATCAGTTCTTCGTGATCGTCTCGTCGAGGTTCAAGAGCACGTTGGCGACCATCGTCCACGCGGCGAGCTCGGCCGGGTCGTCCCCGTGCGGGAGGACGTCCGACACCGAGGCGAGGCGCCGCGCCGCATCGGCGTCGCCGCGGAAGTGCTCGCGCTCGCGCTCGTAGAGCTCGAGCAGTACGGTGAGCTCCTCCGGGCGCGGAGGCCGCGCGACGCAGAGCCGGAACCCGCGCTCGATGCGGGCCGCCGGCTCGGGCCCGGCCTCGCGGAGGAGCCGTCGGGCGAGGCCCGCCGCGGCCTCGACGAAGGCCGGGTCGTTCAGGAGCGCGAGCGCCTGGAGGGGCGTGTTCGAGCGGTTGCGGCGCGTGCACACGACCTCGCGGCTCGGAGCGTCGAACATGATGAAGGTCGGGTAGGGCGCTGTCCGGCGCCAGAACGTGTACAGGCCGCGCCGCCAGAGATGCTCGTCGCGGATCGACCGCCACACCGCGGCGCTGTACGCCGCGACCCACGTGCCTTCGGGCTGATGGGGGAAGAGGCTCGGGCCGCCGATGTCGCGCGCCAGGATGCCGGCGATCGCGAGCGCGTTGTCGCGCACGACCTCGATGTCGACGCGCATGCGCGGCCCGCGGGCCAGCAGCCGGTTCGCGGGGTCGCGCGCGAGGAGCGCCGGCGTGATGCGCGACGACTGCCGGTAGACGGCCGAGGTGACGAGCAGCTTCAGGAAGGACTTCACGCTCCAGGCGCGGTGCGTGAGCTCGGTCGCGAGCCAGTCGAGCAGCTCCGGGTGGCTCGGCGCGTCGCCGCGGCTGCCGAAGTCGTCGCCCGTGGCGACGAGCCCGATGCCGAAGATCCCGGCCCAGATCCGGTTCGCCGTGACCCGCGCCGTCAGCGGGTTCCCCTCGTCGACGAGCCAGCGCGCGAGCGCGAGCCGGTCGCGTCGGACGCCCACGGGCAACGGCGGGAGGGCCGCGGGGACGTCGCGCTCCACCCGCTCGCCATGCGCGAGGAAGTTCCCGCGCCGGTGCACGTGCGTCGGGCGCGGCTCGGCGCGCTCGCGCATCACGAGCGTGGTCGGGAGCTCGGCCTCGAAGCTGATTCGGGCGGCGCGCGCGGCAGCGAGCTTCGTGAGGAGCGCCCGGCCGTGGTCGGAGACGATGCTCCGGTAGTGATCGCGCAGAGCGGCGCGCTCCGTGGCCGTCCGGCGCTCGTCGGGCGTGAACAGGACGCGCGCGAGCGCATGCGTGAGGCCGCCGTCTGCGAGCGGGCTGGCATCGAACCAGAAGCCGGAGGTGCCGCGGTGGTTCACGACCTTGACGAGGAGCCGGTTCTCGCCCGGGGTGAGGCGCACCCGGATGCGATCCTGATCCGCCGCAGCGTCGCGCGCGGCGTCGCTGGCCCCGACGAGCTCGCCGTTGAGCCACGCCTTGAACGAGTCGCCACTCCCGAAGTGCAAAGTGAGCGAGCGCGACCTGTCGCTCTCGATCGTCCGCCGGAGATACGTCACGCCCTTCACGTCGCGCAACTCGTGGAGCTCACCGTCCCGCCATTCGTCGCGCACGTCCCAGGCGAGGGTCCCGTCCCCGTAGTGGTCCGTGAACGGCCGGCCGGTCGTGGTTTCGATCTCGGGCGCGAAGGGGGTCGCATGGGCGACGGGTCCCTGCTCGATGGGGAAGGGACCCACGCTCGACCACGGGCCCATGGCGGGGAGCGCGAGGCCGGCGGCGAAGCGTGCGTCGTCCGTGCTCGAGAACCGGAAGCGCCCGAGTCCGGAGCCGGCGAACCGCGACTCGAACGCGAGGCGCACGTGGAGCCTCGTCCCATCCGTGACGAGCACGGGCGCGGCGAGCGCGAACATGGCCTCGCGCGGCTCGCCCATCGCCTTCCCCCCGACCGCCCAACCCGTCTCCGGATCGCCGTCGATCGCGCGCGCCGCGAGGAAGCCGCCCGGCTGCTGATGGTCCGCCGTGGCGCCGGCGAGCGCGAGGGGCCGCGGCGCGCTGCCGTCCCCGGGATTCTCGAGCTCGACCGTGATCCCCGTCAGGACGAAGTTCGCGTCGTCCGCGCGGCCCGGGCCGCCGCCGGGGAGCGAGGAGTGCGGGAGCGCCTCGAGGCGCAAGGCCGTGATCGAGCCCGCGCCGGGCCGCAGGACGAGGTCGTAGGTGTCCGTCGCGAGGTTCGGCCCCGCGACGAGGATCGAGCCGTCGTCCGCGCGCTCGAGTGTCGCGCCTCTCGCGGAGGTCGCCTCGAGCACCTCGAGCGCGCGCCACTCGGGCGGCGCTGGGAGCGCCAGCGCGAGCTCCGCCTCCCACGACGCCTGCGCCTGGTCGAGCTCCGCGTCCGGCGCCGCGGCCTCGGCCTCGAGCTCCCGCACGCGTCCGGCGAGGCGCTCGAGCTCCATTGCCTGCTCCGCCGTGGGCGCGGGGATCATCGGCGCGACGCCCACGTCTTCGGTGCCATTGAAGAACGCGAACAACTGGTAGTAATCCTTCTGCGTGAACGGGTCGTACTTGTGGTCGTGGCACTGCGCGCACTGCAGCGTCGTGCCGAGCCACACCGCCGCCGTCGTGTTGACGCGGTCGATGACGGCCGCCACGCGGAACTCTTCCGGGTCGATCCCGCCCTCCTCGTTCACCATCGTGTTGCGATGGAAGCCCGTCGCGATCCGCTGGTCGAGCGTCGGCTCCGGCAGGAGGTCGCCCGCGAGCTGCTCGATGGTGAACTCATCGAACGGGAGGTCGCGGTTGTACGCTTCGATCACCCAGTCGCGGTAGCGCCACATGGTGCGCGGCTCGTCCTTCTCGTACCCGTGGCTGTCCGCGTACCGCGCGAGGTCGAGCCACAGGCGCGCGCGGTGCTCGCCGTAGTGCGGCGAGGCGAGCAACCGATCGACGAGCCGCCCGTAGGCTCCATCGCCCTCGTCGGCGATGAAGGCGTCGACCTCCTCCGGCGTGGGCGGCAGCCCGATGAGGTCGAGGGCGAGCCGGCGCGCCAGCGTCGCGCGATCCGCTTCGGGCGACGGCGCGAGGCCCTCCGCCTCGAGGCGCGCGAGCACGAACGAGTCGATCGGCGTCCGCAGCCACTCGGCCGCGCGCACCTCGGGCAGGTCCGGCTGCACCGGCGGCACGTAGGCCCAGTGCCGTACGGTCTCGGCAGCGGAGTCGGCCGCGAGCGGCCACTCGGCGCCCGCCGCGATCCAGCGCTCGAGCGTGGCGAGCTCCTCCGGCCCGAGCGGGTCCTCCCCGGACGGCATGCGCTCGTCGTCGTCGGTGCTCGTCACGAGCTCGAAGAGGTAGCTCTGCGCGGGGTCGCCGGGCTCGACGACAGCGAGCTCGCCCTCCAGGACACCCCTGCGCCGGTCGAGGCGCAGGCCGCCCTTCTGCTTCTCCGGCCCGTGGCAGCGGTAGCAGTGCGCGGCGAAAATCGGGCGCACGTCGCGCGTGAAGTCGACGCCGCCCGCGTCGTCGCGCCCGCCCTCGCCCGCGCCCGACTGCGCCCCGGCGAGGCCGAGGAGCAGGGCCGCTGGACACGCGATGAAGTAGGGGCGGAGGGGCATGCGGACGGGCGCGAGGGAACTTCGCCGGCCCCGCGGACCACCCATGATAGGAGCGGGGAGCGACGGCGCACAGGGCAACCGCCCGGCACCCGCGGGTGCTCCCTTCGTGCGGTCATGGCGCCACGGAAGAAGCTCGCCAGGCTCCTGGATCGCCTGGAGCAGCGCCACGGCGTCCAGCGCCCGCCGCCCGCGAAGTCGGCCTTCGAGCTCGTCCTCTGGGAGAACGTCGCCTACCTCGTCTCCGACGAGCAGCGCGAGACGGCGTTCCTGGCGCTCGTGAAGCAAGTGGGCCGCACGCCGGCAGCCATCCGGGCCGCGTCGCGCGAGGCCCTGCTCGACGTGACGGTCCTCGGCGGCATGCACCCCGAGCGGCGCGTGTCGAAGCTCACGGAGTGCGCCGACATCGCGCTCGAGCACCATGGGGGCAAGCTCGAGAGCGTCCTCGCGCGCCCCACCCCCGAGGCCCGGCGGGCGCTGAAGCGCTTTCCGGGCATCGGCGAGCCCGGCGCGCAGAAGATCTTGCTCTTCAGGGGCGCCCACCCCTACCTCGCCCTGGAGTCGAACGGCTTGCGCGTGCTCGTGCGCCTGGGCTGGGGCGAGGAGGCGAAGAGCTACGCGGCGACGTACCGCTCCGCGCAGGCTGCCGCCGAGCCGGAGCTCGCCGCGACGTGCCCGGCTCGAGTCCGCGCGCACCACCTCCTTCGCAAACACGGGCAGGTGACGTGCAAGCACTCGGCGCCTCACTGCGACGAGTGTCCGATCTCCACGGCGTGCGCGTATTACGCGCGCGAGGACTGAGGGCTAGGAACCAGGATTCGTACGCTCAGTCGGCCTGTTCGGTGGCCCTTGGCTTGAATTCCGCATAGAGCGCCTCGGGGGCCTCGTCGAAGTACTTGAAGAGAGCGGGGCATAGCCACGCTTCCATCTTGAAGTCGTCGGAGTAGTACCAGTTGCCCCCTTCACCCTCGCGAGCCCAGGTGAGCCGATAGTCGAAGCCTGGGAACTCGCTCGCACTGAACATCAGTCGGAATCCGCGATCCCCATGGATGCCCTTCGCGGCAAGGGCATGGTCGATGAGAGTGTCCGCGCCCGCCACGAACGGCTCCTGGACCAAGCCCGCCCGCTCGTCATCGAAGACCCACATGCCGAGGTGCTTGTAGGGGGAAATCACACGGAGCGCATTCATGACTGTAGACGCTCCTCCACCGTACGCTTGTTGGACAGTCCCGTCTGACAGCAGGTCGAGGCGATCCGCCTCCGGATTTCTAATCCGAGACCCTCACGCCGGCCTCGTAGATCCCCGTGCGCTCGTGGTCGAGGGAGCCGTCCTCGTTCCACACCTTCCAGTAGCCGGCGAGCTCGTCGTCGATGTAGTCGCCTTCCGCGCGCTTGAAGCCGCTGCGGTACCAGTGGACCCAGCGGCCGGAGCCTGCGCCGTCGCGGTAGTAGCCGTCCATCTGCTTCGTGCCGTCCGGGTACCAGAAGGACCAACGGCCCTGGCGCGCTCCGTTCACGAACGTGCCGACGGCCATCTTCTGGCCGTTGTCGTACCACCACTCCCACTGTCCGACCTCGCGGTCACGCTGGTAGGTGCCCTGCTCCTCTTGTTGGCCGTGCTCGTAGAACGAGGCCCAGGCGCCGTCGAGGATCCACTCGCCCACCGCCGTTCGGACCCGGTTCGCCTCGAACTGCAGCGCGCCCGAGGGAAAAGTGCCGCGGGCGACGGGGTCGTCCCCGACGAACTTTGAGAGTAGCGTGCGGTTGTCCTCGCGGGCGAGCATGTGGCTGCCGCCCGGCGCGGGCTCCTCTGCTTGCGAAGAGTCCAGCTCGGGCTCGCCGAGGGCCAGGCGCTGGGCGGGCTCCGGGTCGACGAGCTGGAGCGGCGAATCCGCGCTCGTTCGGGGTGCGGGGGCGCCCGCCACTTCCGGCGCGAGGTCCTCCGCTTCCACGACTCCGGCCCCGAGCCGGAGCGCGATGAGTCCGCCGCCTACGATCAGGCCGCCGGCGAACGCGAGCAGGAGCAGGGAGCGCACGGCGGACGGCGCGCGCATCAGCGCGAGAGCCAAACTTCCCAAGGGTTGGGGATGTTCGTGTCGACCATCATGGTGAGAGTCGGGGCGAGGAGGCGGGCGGACTCTGCGCTCGTCTGGACGAGGGCGCCGCTCGCGCCGTTCGCCACGAACACCGTGCCCTCCGCGTCGATGGCGTTCCCGACCGTGAGCTCCAGGGGCTCGGCCCCTGTTGGAACGATCGTCACGCGCGCGAAGGGTGGGTCGTGGCCGAGGCCGGCGGCGTCCCGCGGGTCCGCCAGGCCCGTGAACGTCGCGCGCGCGAGGAAGTTCAGGAAACCTGCGAGGCGATAGGGGAGCGCGACGACTTCCCGTGTGCCGTCCCGCGCGACCCACTCGCCCAGCCCCCCCTCGGCGCCCGCATCCGGGGCCGGGCGGCGCGCCAGCTCGAGGCTCGCGCCGCTCTCGAAGTCGACGAAGATGCGCTCGAAGCCCTGGACGCCACGCGGCCAGGCGCCGGCGAGGAGGCGCTCGTCGAGCAGCGGCGGGAACGCCTGGCCCTCCGGCCACGCGAGGAAACGCGTGGGGTCGTGGTCGATCTCGAGGATCGCGCCGGAGTCCAGCGCGCGCACGAAGGCACGGCCCAGCGCGCCCCCGGCGACGGACGCTCCGACCTCGAACGCGAAGAGCACGTCCCGGTCCTCCGCCGTGAGGATCTTCGGGCCGTGGAAGCGCACGAGGGTGGCGGTCTCGGCGAGGCCGTAGGTGGCCGCCGCCGCGTTCGATCGCGCGCGCACGACGCCGCGCGCTTCGAGGAAGCTCGCGAGCAGGCCCTGGAGCTGCCCGATCGCGACGGGCGCGCCGAAGGCGCTCATGCACCGCCACTCTCCGCGGGAGCGCGCGTAGACGAGCTCGGGCCGACCCGGGATCCCGAGCGTGACGGCGGCGACCGTGACGCCCTCCTTCTGCGCGGGGTCGACGAGCCGCTCGACGCGCACGCCGGCGCGCCGCGCGCTCTCGGACCGGCGCTCCAGGGCGTGCTCCAAAGCGGCCAGTGCGGCGAGCGCGAGGCTCGCCAGGAAGAGCAGGCGGGAGAGCTTCACGGTCCGCCTCGCACGCGAGCCGCACGGGGTGCACGTGAGCCGCGCCCGCCGGAGAGGATCCGGAAGAGGAGACCCGCGAGCAGGAGCAGGAGCGGGGCGGCGCCGATCACCACGGTGCGCCACGCGAGCCGCGTCTCCGGCGCGACGTACCCGAGCCCGACGGAGACGGGCCGGCGCGCGAGGATCGCGAGGTACTCTTCGCCGAGCGTGAGCGCCGTCACGGCGTTCACCAGGAACTGGTCGTGGCGGAACCCGTCCGCCGCGAGGGTCGTGCCGCGGAACATCTGCGAGGAGCCGATGAAGAGCAGCTTGCCCTCCGCGCCACCCACCTGTGGGACGAGCGCGAGCTGGGGCTCCTCGGCTTCGGGATCGAAGGCCGGGAAGCGGCCCTCGACGAGGACGACGAGCGGCGCGGGCTCCGGGAGGAAGCGCCGCGCGTCGTCCGGGGCGGGCGGGAGCGCGCCGCGACCCTGCAGGACCTCGGCCGGCAGCACGCCGCCCCGCCAGTCGTAGGTCCAGGCGCGGCCCGATGTGAAGACGAGCGGACGCGCGCGGAGACCGTGCGCCGCGAGGCGCTCCGTGTCGAGCCGCAGGCGGTTGCCGGCGGGGAAGAGCAGGTCGCCGAGGCCGCGCGTCGGATCCGCGCCCGCCGCCGTGCCGGAGAGTGCGGCACGGATCTGGAATGGGCTCGGGGGCGCTTCGCCGGTGGCGATCGTGTCGACGGCGAGCGGCGCGGAGAGCTCGTCGCACAGGACCTCGCGCACGAGCTCCACGCCGAGCGGACCGAAGTAGTGGCGCTCGACGTCGGCGAACTGCGGCTGCGGCCAGAACGCGGCGCGGCTCTCGCCGAATTGCCTCGGGATGATGTCGAAGTGCTGCGCCGCGAGGATCAGCGCACCCCCGCGCGCGAGGAACCCGGCCGCCACCTCGAGCATCGGCGTGATCGAGCGGCGGGGCTGCAGCCACACGATGACGTCGGTATCCGCGGGCAGGACGGGCGCGGTGGGATCGACGAAGGTCACGCGGAAGTCGTCGCGCGCGAGCGCGGCCCGTGCGGCGCCGTAGACGTCGCCCTGCGTCGGGGCGAAGAGCCCGAGCTGCGTGTACTCGAGCAGCGACTCGGCGGGGGAGAGGCGCGGTACGTCGCAGGCGACCGCCACGTGGATGCGCGCCGCCTCGGGCTCGGGGGCGCGGGCGCGGCGCAGCGCGCGGGCCAGGCGGAACTCGAGGTCCTCGAAGCTCGCGAGGCTCTCGCACGGCAGGTTGTCGGGGAGCCCGCGCCCATCCTGGCGCACGATCCGGATGGCGCTGACGAGCGTCCGGACCGTCGTGACCTCGTCGAACGTGGACGTCATCTGGAAGGGGCGGACGCCGAGCGCCGGGAGGTCCGCCGTGTCCGGAGCGATGCTCCGGAGCTCGATCCCGGGCGCGGCGCGGGCGAGGCGCGCGGTGAGGTCACGGGCGCGGCGCACGAGCGGGCGCAGCTCGGGCGGCAAGCGGTCTTCCGGGCTGAAGACGAGCTCGATCGCGAGCGGTGGACCGGGTGCGCGGGCGATGTCCAGCGTCTCGGGGGCGAGCGCGTTGCGCCCGTCGCGCGTCAGGTCGAACCCCGCGCGGGGCGCGAAGGCGCCGAGGGCGCCCGCGAAGAGCGCGGCGCCGGAGCCGAGGAGCGCGACGTGCCACCAGGCACCGTCGCGCGCGGCGCCGCGCGTCCGTCCTCGCGCGCTGCGCGCGCCCGCGATGGCCGCGAGCAGGAGCGGGACGAGGCCGCACGCGAAGGCGCGCCACAGTGCGCGCTCGCCGCGGCCCAACTGCGCCAGCGGTTCGGCCGCCGTGAGCGCCGTGCGATTGAGGGCGAGGCGCTCGTCCGAGGCCAGGGTATCGAGCAGTATGCCCGCGAGCTTCCGGTGGGCGAAACCTGAGCGGGCGAGCTGCCCGTCGGCGAAGGGCGTCGACGCCGCCAGCACGACGAACGCACCGCGCGCCGGGTCGTCGCCCTCGACGAGCACCGCGAGCGCGCGCTTCGCGCCGAGATCCTCCGCGACGGGCGGGAAGTCGTCGGCCGTGAAGGGTCCGGTCGGCGGCGCGCCGAGCCACGAGCGGTTCGACGTCGTCGCGAGCACGGTGGCGCGCCGGCCGAGCGCCGCGAGCCGCGCGCCGTCGGGCTCGAAGACCGTCGGCACCTCGAACAGGAGCGAGGCGTTCGGCTGTCCGCGCATGCTGCGGAAGTCCTGATTGGGGGCGATGCAGCGCACGCGGAAGGGCTCGAGCACCGGCGCCTCCGTGCCCTCCGAGCGGGGACTCGCGCAGAACCCGTCGAGCGCGAAGCCCGCGAGGGGCCGCAGCCCGATGCTGCCGAGCAGAACCTCGGCCGGGTAGCCCGACGGGGCGGTGCGCCAGGCGGCGCGCCCCTCCGCGCTGACGCCCGCCGGCTCCAGCCGGAGGCGGCTCCCCGCGAGTACCACGCTGCGCCCGCGCTCGGTGAACTCGCGTAGCGCGAGCAAGTGCGCGGGCGTCGCGCTGCGCGGCTCCATCCAGAAGAACAGGTCGGCATCGTCCGGGAGCGTCGCCTCCGCGTCGAAGTCGACGATGCGGACGTCGGCGCGGGCGCGGAGCAGAGCCGTGAGCTCATCGAACGTCCCCGCGCCGTCCGCGGCGTGCGGCACGTCGAGCGCGATGACGGGCGCGCGCGGCGCCTCGAGCTGGTCGAGGCGCGCGAGGATGAGGGACTGCAGGCGCGGCAGGTGCTCTTCGGCGATCGCGCTGACCGTCGCCGTGGGGCGCGCACCGTAGGCGATCTGGAGCGTCGACCACACCTCCTCTTCGACGTAACCGTCGCGCTCGACGCGGCGCGTGCGGAACGGCGCGATGCCGACCGCATCCAGCCAACCCTCGAGCTCGGGGTCGTCCGCGGGGTGCACGACCTGGTAGTCGAGCCTGCCGTCCGACGCGCGCTTCAGGGCTTCGAGCACGAGCACGACACCCTCCTCGACGCGCGCGAGGTGCGCGGGCATCTCGCGCGCGGGGGTGGCGAAGTACGACAGGAGCACGTCGCCCTGCAGGTGCGCGAGCCGCTCCGCCGTCTCGGGGGCGATCGCGGCGATCTTCGTCCGGCGCCACTCGGCCCGGATGCCGGTGTGTCCCGCGATCCGCGCCGCGTAGCCGGCGCACGCGGCGAGCACGAGGGCCGCGAGGAGGATCGCGATCCGCTCGCGCGCGCTCACGTGCGGTGCCTCTGCACCACGAGGGCGCCGAGCGCGAGGATGGCCGCGCTGAAGACCACGAAGTAGAGCAGCGCGGAGAGCTCGACGACGCCGCGCACGAAGGCTTCGTAGTGCGGCAGGGCCGAGAGCGTCGCGGCGATCCAGGTGCCCGGCGCGAGCGCGGGGACGAGTCCGTCGAGGACGGCGACCACCCGCTCGTCGCCCGAGACGACGAGCGCGAACGAGACGAGCGCGGTGAGAATGAACGCGACGATCTGGTCGCTCGACAGGGACGAGAGCAGCGCGCCGATGGCGAGCAGGAGCGCGCCGAAGAGGAACGCGCCCAGGTAGCCCGACGCGATCAGGAGCAGGTCCGGATCGCCGAGCGCGCACAACATGACGACGATGGGCGTCGTGCCGAGCAGGAACACCGCAAAGAGTCCCAACGCTGCGCCGTACTTGCCGAGCACGAGCTGCAAGGGTCGGAGCGGCAGGGTGACCAGGAGCTCGAACGTGCGCGTCCGCCGGTCCTCGGCCCAGAGGCGCATCGAGATCGCGGGCAGGAACAGCACGAACAGCGGCGGGAGAAGCTCGAAGAACGGCGTCATGTCGAGCCGTCCCACGAGGAAGAACTCGTTCATGAAGAGCGAGGACGCGAGGAGCAGGAACCCGATCGCCGCGACGTAGGCGATGTTCGAGTCGAAGGTCGCGGCGAGCTCCCGTGCGAACACGACGCGCGTCCCGGCGAGGAACCCCGGCGCCGTGGGCGCACTCGTGTGCCCGCCGGTCACGACGCGCCTCCGGCGGGCGCGGCATCGCCCGCACCCCGGCCCGTGCTCACGGCCGCGAGCACGAGCTCCTCGAT
>SMVQ01000262.1 GCA_004357655.1 Planctomycetota bacterium | reverse complement strand
TGGACCGAGCCTCCTCGTGCTGAAGACGTACCGGATGCTCGGCCATTCCAGCTCCGACGACCCGACGAAGTACCGCGACGACGACGAGGTCGCCGCCTGGGCCGCGAAGGATCCCATCGACCGGTACGAGCGCTACCTCGTCGAGCGCGGCGTGCTCGCCGAGAGCGAGCGCCCGGTGATCGAGACGGACCTCCTGCGCGAGCTCGACGCAGTGATCCACGCGGAGGAGCTCGTGCCGCCGATGCCGTTGCGCACGCTCGTCGAGGACGTCTACGCTGAAGTTCCGCCGCACCTGCGCCGCCAGTTCAACTCGTTCGTCGCCGTCGCCGAGCGCCTCGGTCACGCGCGGCCCGGGGACGGAGCGTTCCCGCTCTGAGGGCCGGTGCCGCCTATCACGAATCCCGTGGGAACCCACCGCCCCCTCCCCCACCCGTCAGACCCGCGCCGCCGCGAATGGTTGCGGACCAAGCCGACGATTCCCGAGACCCAGTCCCGAAGAAGCCCATGAGCTCCCCCCGCAAGGTCGTCATCATCGGTGCCGGACCCGCCGGCTACGTCTGCGCCATCCGGTTGGCCCAACTGGGCCAACAGGTCACCGTCGTCGAGAAGGAGTACCTCGGTGGCTCCTGTCTCAACGTGGGGTGCATCCCGTCCAAGGCGATGATCGCCGCGGGCGCGCTCTTCCACAAGATCGGGAACGCCGGGGTCATGGGCATCACGGCCACCGACGTCAAGCTCGACATCGCGAAGCTCGTCGAGTGGAAGGCGGGGATCGTCGGCAAGCTCACCGGTGGTGTCGGCGGGCTGCTGAAGAACCACAAAGTTTCCGTCGTGTACGGCGCGGCGACGTTCGAGAGCGACAGCACCTTGCGCGTCTCCGGTGAGCAGGCGACCACCCTGCAGTTCGACGCCGCCGTCATCGCCACGGGCTCCGTGCCGATCGAGATTCCCGGGTTTGCGTTCGACGAGGACGAGGTCTGGTCGTCGACCGGAGCGCTCGCGCCCAAGGTCCTGCCGGGGCACCTCGTCGTGATCGGTGGCGGCTACATCGGGCTCGAGCTCGGGATGATGTACCGGCGGCTCGGCAGCCAAGTGACGATCCTCGAGGCGACGCCCGGCGCGCTGCCCGGGCAGGAGCGGGATTGCGTCAAGGTGATCGAGCGCTCCCTCAAGAAGATGAAGGTGAAGCTCCGGACCGAGACCTTCGCGCAGGGGTACGAGCGCAAGGGCGGGGAGAGCCACGTCCGCATCGAGTCGAAGCGGGGCGAGGAGACGATCGTCTGCGACCAGATTCTCTCGACGGTCGGCCGGCGGCCGTACAGCGCGGGGCTCGGCCTCGACGAGGTGGGGCTCGCGACCGACGAGTGGGGCTTCCTCGCCGTCGACGAGACCATGCGGACGGCCGTCCCGAACATCTACGCGATCGGCGACATCGCCGGCCAGCCGATGCTCGCGCACAAGGGCAGCAGGGAGGGCCTCGTCGCGGCCGGCGTCATCGCCGGCCTCAAGGAGGCCTACGACGCCCGCTGCGTGCCCGCGGTCATCTTCACCGCTCCGGAGATGGCGTCGGTCGGCCTCACGGAGGAACAGTGCACGGAGCAGGGCCGCGCCTTCGTCACGGGCCAATTCCCCTTCGCCGCCTCGGGCCGCGCCATGAGCCTCATGGAGACCGAGGGCTTCGTGAAGATCATCGCGGACGCGGAGAGCGACGAGCTGCTCGGCGTCCACATGGTCGGGCCCGAGGTGACCGAGCTCATCGCCGAGGCGACGCTCGCCATCGAGATGGGCGCGACCGCGGAGGACCTCGCGCGCACGATCCACGCCCATCCCACGCTGCCGGAGGCGGTCATGGAGGCCGCGGAGGCCGTGCACGGGATGGCGATCCACATCTTTCAGAAGCCGAAATGACGGGGGCCCCGTCGCGCGAGCCGGCCCAGCTCGAGGTGATGCGCCTCGGCCGGACGCCTTACGAAGAAGCGTACGAGCTTCAGCGCAATTTGCTCGAGCGCCGGATCGCGGGCGAGATTCGCGACACGCTCGTCATCACCGAGCACGAACCGGTGATCACCGTGGGGCGCGGCGCCGCCGCGGGTGCCGTCGACGCAGGCGATCTGCCCATCGTCGAGATCGAACGTGGGGGCGAGGCCACGTACCACGGGCCGGGCCAGGTCGTCGCCTACCCGATCTTCGCCCTCCCGCCGGGTCGGCGCGATGTGCACCGCTACATGCGCGACCTGGAGGAGGTCGTGATCCGGAGCCTGGCCGAGGTCGAGGTCGAAGGTCGGCGCCGGGAGGGCTTCACGGGCGTCTGGATCGGCGACCAGAAGGTCTGCTCGATCGGAGTGGCGGTCCGGCGTTGGGTGACGTGGCACGGTCTGGCCCTCAACGTGCACACCGACCTCGCGGCGTTCGGGACGTTCCGTCCCTGCGGCCTCGATCCCGCGGTGATGACGCGCGTCGCGGACCACGCCGAGATTCCCCCCGCGAACATTCTGTTCGAGGTCCTCGTCATCAAGCACTTCCTCGCCGTGTTCGGGCTCGAGCTGCCGCCACCCCCGACCCCTCCCGACGGGGGCGAAGGCGAGGCCGGGCGCTTCCCGGAGCTGCCCATTTTGCCCTGAGTGCCGCCGCCCTCGGAATCTTCTTCCGGTGTGAGGGCGTTGGGAGGGCCGTAGCCGGCCGGGGCGCGGACAGCAGAACGGGGCTTCTTTCCGCATCCGGCGGGTCGACGCAAGGTCGGCCTCTCGATCGCCCGATGAAGAGCACAGCCCGACCGGACTCACCGGCGAGCCCCGAATCCATGCCTGACGGACCGCGAACCCCGCGGCGACCGGTTCGTCGGCCAGGGCGATCCCTGCGAGGAGCTCGCACCACTCTCACACGCGACCCCTGTCCGCGGCGCGAATCGCCCTCCAGCAGCCATGATCGAACAAACCTTTGAAGAGCTGAGGCTCTCGGGGAATCTTCCATCCCCCTCCGGCGTGGGGATGCGGATCCTCGAGCTCACTCGGACCGACGACTACGAGACGGAGGACATCGCCGCGGCGATCAAGGCGGACTCCGCCCTCACGGGCCGTATCCTCAAGCTGGCGAACTCGGGCACCACCGCGGGCGTCCAGCCGGCGACGACCGCGGGCGAAGCGATCATGCGCTGCGGTACCAGGACGGTCCGCGACCTCGCGCTCGCCTTCTCGCTCGTGTCGGAACGCCGCGCGGGCACGTGCGCGGCCTTCGACTACGAGCGCTACTGGACGAAGTCCCTCGCGCGCGCGGTCTCCGCGCAAGAGATCTGCAGGGTCATCCAACTCGGGAAGCCGGAGGAGGGCTACCTCTGCGGGCTGCTGGGGGAGATCGGAAAGCTGGCGATGGCGAGCGTCTTCCCGGATCAGTACGGCGAGATTCTGGTCGACCCGCGCGTGCGCGAACGGGGCTTCGCCATCCGCGCGGAGACCGAGCGGTTCTCGATCACCCACGCGGAGATCGGGGCATTCCTCTTCACCGAGTGGGGGCTGCCGAAGACCTTCGCGGACGCCGTCATGGAGTTCTCGGAATCGATGGCGATCCCCGACAAGGCGGTGCAACCCGGCAGCCTCGTCGCGGTCCTGCAGTTCGCCGACATGATCGCGGAGATCCTGACCATCCCGGACGACGGACCGGAGGAGGCCTGGCTGATCTTCGGCGACATGCTCGACGAGCTTCGCGCGCTCCTGAAACTCGAGCCCGCCGCCTTCACACGATTCTGCGACTCCTGCGTCGCCGAGTGGATCGCATGGGGCAAGAGCCTCGAGATCGCCACGGAGACGGTCCGTTTCGCGCAAGTAGAAGCGCGGATCGGGGCAGCGCGAGCGGCAGTGGCCGGCACCGAATCGCACGGTCCCGCACACTACTGCGCGACGGACGTGCGCAGTGGCGCGCCGAACGCCGTCCAGGATCTCAGCGAGAATCAGCAGGTCCGCGTGCTCTGCATCGACGATGATCCCGCCGCGCGTGCGGCCCTCGCGAGCTACCTGTCCGAGGCGGGTTACGAGGTGCGAGAGGCCGTCGATGGCAAGGCCGGGTTGAAGGCTGCGCTGGAGACGAATCCAGACATCGTCGTCGCCAGTCGGCACGTATCGGGGCTGGACGGCCTCGAGCTGTGTCGGTCGCTCCGGCAGACCGAAGCGGGGCGGCGGATGTACTTCCTCCTCGCCACGAGCTCACACGAGGAGGAGTCGGTCGTCGAGGCCTTCGAGGCCGGCGTGGACGACTACGTCGTCAAGCCCTTCATCCGGCGCCTGCTCCTCGCCCGAGTGCACGGCGGCCGACGCCTCGCGAAGCTCCAGCACAAGGTCGAGAAGGACAAGCAGACGATGATGCGCCAGGTGGCCCAATTGGGCATGTTGACCCGGCAGCTGCGCGCGGTCTCGCTGACGGACGTCCTGACGGAGCTGCCGAACAGGCGCTACGCCATGAAACGCCTCGACACAGAGTGGGCGTCGACGGCCAGGACCGGCCGACCGATGTCCCTGATGATGGTCGACATCGACCAGTTCAAGAAGGTGAACGACGGATTCGGTCACGATGTCGGGGACGTGATCCTCAGGGCGACGGCCAAGACGCTCCGAAGATGCCTGCGCCAGTCGGACGAGGTGTGCAGGATCGGCGGCGAAGAGTTCCTCGTCATCTGTCCGAACACGAACCAGGAGGAGTGCCTGCTCGTCGCCGATCGGGTTCGCAAGACGATGGAGGAGAGTGTCGTTCCGGAACCAGGATTCGAACGGAGCATCACGATCAGTATCGGAGTCGCGGGATGGACCGCGGACGTCCCGAGCGTCGTCGCTCTCCTGAAGGCGTCGGACGAGGCCGTTTACGAGGCGAAGGCCGCCGGTCGTAATTGCGTGCGTGCCGCGCGGCTCGAGGCGCCCGTCAGCCACAGGCAGTCCGCATGACAGGTGGCGGAAGTCGGTGAATCACGAGAAGTTCCAAGAGTTCCGACTGACCGGGAGGCTGCCCTCCCCGTCCGCCGTCGGCCTGCGAATCCTCGCGCTGACGAAGGACGAGGACTACGTCCAGGACGAGCTCACCGACATGATCGCCTCGGACCCCGCTCTCGCGGCGCGCATTCTGAAGATCGCGAACTCCGGCCCAAAGAATTCGAAAGGGGAGGCCGAATCGATCGCGCAGGCCACGATGCGGCTCGGGCCGATGGCAATTCGGAACATCGCGCTGGGGTTCACACTCGTCGCGGACAACCGAACGGGCGCTTGCGCGAGGTTTGATTACGAGCGGTACTGGGCGGAATCCCTGGCGAGCGCGGTCGCGGCGCAGGTCATCGCCCAGGAGAAAGGCCTCTACGAGCCTTCCGAGGCGTTCACCTGCGCGCTGCTGTGCGATGTCGGTAAGCTCGCCTTCGCGAGCGTGTGCCCCGCGGCATATTCCGAAATACTCGCCGAGGATCCCGCCACGAATCGAGAGCTGGCGGCGATCGAGACAGGTCGGTTCCTGATCAACCACCGTGAGCTCACGTGCGGCATGATGACGGACTGGGGCCTTCCGCGCGTCTTCCAGGAAGCCGTCCTCCTGCACGACTTCGACTCCCAGGCGATCGACGATGACTCGGGACAGATCTGGGCGCTGGTCATGCTCTTGCGCGCCGGCAAGCGGATTGCACGACTGATCACGACGCCGATCCGAACGGGCGACGACGGCTGGCGCAGGGACTTCCTGGCGCTCGGCGGTGTCGCAAGCAGCTTCGGGATCAGTCTCGGTGAGTTGCACGTCCTCTGCGATCAGATCCAGAGCGCTTGGCGGGAGTGGTCCGAGGCGTTCGGGTTCCCTGAGCTCGCGTCGTTCGCCTTCGCTGAAGTCGCCACGGAACTCGAGCGTCGCAGCGCGCCACTCACTTCGGGCAGCCGCACCGGGCGGCCTTCGGCAGCCCACGGAGCCGCGGAGAGGGCGGACTCGATGGGCGTCGATCGCCCGAGCCTCACCCGGATCCTCGTCATCGACGACGATGAGCGGATGCTGCGACTGATCGAGCACCACCTCGGTCGGGAGGAGTTCGCGATCACTACCGCTCAGAGCAGCGACGAGGGACTCCGGACTGCGCTCGAGGACAAACCACAGATCATCATCACGGATTGGATGATGCCGGGAATGACCGGCGTCAAGCTCTGCGAGGCGCTGCGGCAGACCGAGGCCGGCCGCAAGATGTACGTCCTGCTCGTGACCTCGCGGGAGAACGACGATCAGGTCGTCGAGGCCTTCGAGGCGGGCGCGGACGATTACATCGTGAAACCGTTCAACCCGCGCATCCTCCTGGCCCGCGTCCGCGCCGGGCAGCGCATGATTCACATGCGCGAGCAGGTCGAGGAGAGTGAGCGCGTTCGGCTGCGCCAGGTCGCGGAGCTCGGCATCCTCACGCGCAAGCTGCGCGCCTCCGCGATGACGGACGCCCTGACCGAGCTCCCCAACCGGCGCTATGCCATGAGCCGCCTGAAGGCCGAGTGGGAGAGCACGGCCCGGACCGACCGACCCCTCTCGGTCATCATGGTGGACATCGACCACTTCAAGCGCGTCAACGACCAGTACGGTCACGACGTGGGCGATCACGTCCTTCGGGAGACGTCGAAGATGCTCCGTTCGAAGACGCGCGGTGGCGACGTTCTCTGCCGCCTCGGGGGCGAGGAGTTCCTGTCGATCAACATCGGCTGCAATCGCGAGCGGGCGCGCGTCTGCGCCGAGCGCATGCGTGCCGCGGTCGAGCTGCAACAGTTCAAGTCCGAGGACGGCGAGTGGAACATCACGGTCAGTCTCGGCGTCGCGGAGTGGTCGCCCGCGACGATGAGCTCGATCGACGACCTCCTCAAGGAGGCGGACGAGGCGCTGTATCGCGCCAAGGACGCCGGGCGCAACCGCGTCGTCGTCGCCACGCCCCGGCGATATGCGCGCCGGCCCGCCGTGTAGTACGGAGCCGGGACAGAATCCGCCTGCACTTCCGACTGCCGGTGCGGAGCACCGGCAGTCGGAAGTGCCGGCGGATTTTGTCCCGGCTCCGTATTAGCGTACGAACACCGGACTCGACCACGCGAGCGCTCCGTCGCGCTGGACCACGCGCACGTAGAGGTACTCGCCGTCCGTGAGCCCCTCGAGCGCCCAGCTCGTCGCGAGCTCCATCGCGCCGTCCGCGGACACGCGCTCGAGCACCTCGCCGCTGCGGATGAGGTCGAGCCGTTCGATCGGGCCCGTGCCAACGACGCGCACGTTCAATGGGGCGGAAGCCGGCAGATCGGCGGCCGCGACGGTCGCACCCATGCCGCTGCCCGCGAGGTCGACGAAGAGCAGGATGCGGGGCCCGCTCGTCGCGTAGACGCGGCGCGCGCGCAGCGCCGCGAGCACGCCGGAGCGCGTGCAATCGGACGTGAGGATCGCGGCGACGCCGCCCGTCCCCATGTGCTCCCGCCCTCCACCGGGACCCGCCGCCGAGTAACCGTAGACGGGCGAGAGATGCGGCAGTCCGGGGTGCCCGTCGTGGCTGTCGCCGCTGCCGATGAAGCCGAGCTCCACGCCGCTGTCGAGGACGTCGCGGACAAAATTGCCCGTGACGGCCCCGCGCAGGCGCGAGGGTGAATCGGCCGCTTCGCTGCTGCCGTGCACGGACATGATTTCGGTCACGGGCTCGAGCTCGGGGTCGGGGCGGAAGGACCAGTTGGTCGGGATCGGGTCGCCCGCGGAATGGTGCGCGAAGGTCAGGGCCTGCCGCCCGCGCAGGCGGTCCCAGAGCTGGCGCGGCGTCTCGGTCTCCGGATCCAGCGAGCTGATCACCTCGCCCTCGTCCTCGAAGTACACGACGTGCCGGTGACCGTGGATCCAGCTCGTCCACTCGAAGCCGAGGAGCGTGACGAACCGGCCGGGGTCGTGGAAGGCCGTGACCTGCGCCCGGATCTCCGCCCACATCTCGGGTCGCTGGTCGAGGAACAGCACGCCGAAGTGATCGTGGTCGGTGAGGCACACGACATCGAGCGCGGCGACGTCACGGGCGTAGCGGAAGTAGTCCTCCGGGAGACCCGTCCCGTCGGAGTAGTTCGAGTGACCGTGCAGGTCGCCCCACAGCACGAGCTCCGCGCCCGAGTCGACGAGGATCGGGTTGCTCGTCGTCGTGAGCTCGCGTGCCCCGAGGTCGAGCACCGCGCGGACCCGGTGGACGCCGGGCGGCGCTCCTCTGAGTTCGACCGTGACGCTGCCGTGGTTCGCCGCCGGGAGCGGCACCGTGCGCCGGAGATTCCACCCGCTGTCGCCCAGCACCTCGAGCCGCACCTCGCCCGCGACGTCAGTGACGACGTTGCCCCCGCGGTCCAGGACCGCGATCGTGATCCGCGCTCCCGCTCCGGGCCGCACGACGCTCGTCGCGGTCGCCACGAGCCGTGCCGGCGGGCCCGGCAGCACGTCGATCGTGGGCGAGTCCAGGAGCATCCGCCGCACGCCGTCCCCGTCACCGTCCACGCCGACCCAGAGGCGCGCGCCGCGCTCGGCGTGCCGATCGACCAGCGCCCCGACCTCTCCCGCACCGTACTCGAGCGTGATCGTCTCGCCCTCCACGAGCGCCCGACCCTCGACGACGACGATCAGCATCGCGCCAGCGAGTGACTCCGAGGCGAGCATCACGTCTCGCGCGTCGGTCCGCACCCGGGTGAAGCCGGGCCGGCGCGGTTCGACGACCTGCGGCGGCGACCAGCCCCAGAACGGCTCGGGCATGAAGTAGAGGGCGCCGCCTTCCGCGATGCCGAGCGGCCCAGCCGTGTAGACGAGGGTGAACGTGCCCCGGGTGCCGAGGGCGATGGAGCGCAGGCCCCGCTCGAGCCGGATGCTGCCGCCACCGTCTGAAGGGTGGCGCGGGGCCGCGAGGTCTGCCTTGAACTCCTCGACCTGCCGCCAGCGCGCGGTGGGAGGCCGCAGGACATCGACCGGGGCCGGCCGCTCGACCGCCTCCGGGCCGCCGTCCTGGCCCGGCGGAGCCGCGTCATCGCAGCCGAGGGCAGGCGCGAGGAGCAGCGCGCCCAGGAGGAGGGTGGCCGGCGGGGGGGGTGGGGAGGACTGCAAGGGGGCGCGATCGTCGCAAACTGCCGCCCCGGGTCAAGCCGGGGCATCGGCGGTCTCGATAAGCAGGTAGCCCACCGAGCTCTGCTCTCCGTGGGACTCACCCTCGCCCGAATCCGTCCCTCCCGTGAGCCGCCTGACCCGAAGAGTCGACCGGGGCTGGAGCCGCCTGGCCCTCGCCTCCTGCGCCATCGCCGTTCCCGCGATCTGGATCGTGCACTCGCGCAGCATCCCGCCGAGCTACGCGACCCTCGCGCGCGTGGAGCAGGCGACCTCGTTGCTCGCCTACAAGGAGGCGGGCACGGTACGCGAATACTCGCGCGGATCGGGCGACGGCATGCCGGTGGAGATGTTCGCGAATGCGCTCACGAGCGGCGTCGAAGCGGTGCAGGCGAGCGCCCGCGCATTCCTGCCCGATCCCGAGGTCGAGGTCGCGTTGAACCGGTGTTCGCAGGCTGCCGACGTGTGGTACGAGTGGTTCCGTGTGGGGCGGGCGGAAGACTCCCGCAACCCGCCGGGTCTCGTCGCCACGGCCGCCGCGCGCGCGACGATGGACGCGTGCCTCCAGGTCCACGCGGGTCGTCAGACGATCAGCGATCGCTGGAGCGTCGTGCGCGCGCTCCTCGTACTCGGGTTCCTCGGCACGACGGGTGTCGCGTTCGTTCGAGCGTACCGCGCCGAGCGACTCCTCGTGCGGAAGCTGAGGCACAGCTACGATGCGATCGAAGTGCTGCGCGAGACCCACGGCGTCGAGACGGCGGAGGTCGAGCAGCGCAGCGTCGACGCGAGCCGGGCGGAGATGGCCGCCACGTTGTCCCGCGACAAGCTCGTCGCGCACATCGCCCAGCACCTGATCCGGCCCTCCGTGACGGTGACGGAGGCGGCGCGCATGCTCTCGACCACCCAGGCCGGCGACGACAGGCGCTCGGAGCTCGCGCGCTGGATCCACAGGTCCGCCGCCGAGATGGCGGACACGATCGCGAGCCTCATGGACATCGATCGGATCCGCTCGGGCGAGCTCGAGTCCGTGGTCGTCAACCAACGCACGTCGCTGCCTGAGATCATGGACAGCGTCCGGCTCGCCGTCGAGAACCGGGCCCTCGCCAAGTCACTCGCGTTTCGCATCGAGTATCGCGGAGCCGTCCCGGAGCTGATCGAGACCGACCCCGATCGGCTCAGGCGGGTCCTGAAGGCACTGCTCCTCCTCGCTGTCGACACGACTGAGGACGGGCGCGTGGAGGTCGTGGTGATGCGCCTCACCCGCGAGGGCGAGTCCGGCCAGCTCCAGTTCGCCGTTCGGGACAACGGGTTCGGGGTCGGAGCGAAACGCATGGCGGAGCTCTTGAGACCGCAGGAGTCGGGGGAGACGCCGCACTCGCGGGCGGACCTCGCCCTGCACCCCGGTCTCTCGTCGGTCGCGGCGATCGTCGCGGCGCTGGGAGGCAAACTCGACGTGGAGAGCCCTGAGGGCAAGGGGTCCACGTTCGTCTTCGCCATCGACTGCGGCGAGGTCGAAGGACAGATCGGCGGGACGCAGGCGGACGGTGGGGGACAGGATGGCGAGGAACGGCGGCGCGCGGTGCTCTACGGTCGCCGAGTGCTGATCGCGGACGACTCCGCGGCGAACCGCCGCCTCATGCGCTACATCCTGCGCGACACCGGTGCCGACGTCGTGACCGTCGAGAACGGTCTTCAGGCGGTCCGCGAAGCCGTCGCCGCGGAGGTCCGGGGAGAGCCGTTCGACGTCGTCCTCATGGACATGCAAATGCCCGTGATGGATGGGTACGAGGCGGTCCGATTGCTACGCGAACAGGGCTTCGAGCGCCGCATCGTCGCGCTCACTGCCGCGGGATCGGCGGGTGACCGCGAGCACTGCCTGGCCCAGGGCTGCGACGAATTCATGTCCAAGCCGATCGAGAAGAGCGCCTTCTTGAAGATGCTCGTCCAGATGACCGGACCCGGTGAGAGCACGCCCAAGGGGATGGCGCTCGAGTCCCCGCTCGAGCAGCTCCACGTCGAGAAAGACCACGAGGAGAAGGACCAGGAGCTCGCACCCGAGGCTCCCGAGAGGAAGACGACCATGCACGAAGACACAATGGACGGAACCGACCCGATCGTCAGCGACTTCGCCGATGACGAGGACATGATCGACCTGATCGAGTGGTTCGCCGCGGACCTGAAGCATGACATCACGCGGGTCGAGCAGGCGTTCGAGGACGGCGACACCGAGGTGCTGAAGACGATCACCCACCAGCTCAAGGGCAGCGCCGGCAGCTATGGCTTCCCCACGATCACGCAGCAGGCCGGACGCCTCGAGTCCTGCATGCGCGAAGGCGCGAGCCGCGAGGACCTCGAACGCGAAGTCCGCGAGTTCGTGCGCATGTGCCGGCGCGTGAAGTAGCCACAGGGAGCGCAACCCCGTATTGCGGTATGCTCTCGGTGCCATGAAGCCGAGCGCACTGACCGAATTCATCGACGGAGTCTGGGACGACTCGATCGTTCCCGCTCTCGTCGAGTACATCCGCATCCCGAACAAGTCACCCGCCTTCGACGCGGAGTGGGCGGAGCACGGCCACATGGAACGCGCCATGGAGCTCATCGCAGGCTGGTGTCGCGCGCGTCCGATCGAGGGGCTCGTACTCGAGGTAGTGCGGCTCGAGGGGCGTACGCCGCTGCTCTACATGGAGATTCCGGGTGACTCCGACGACACCGTCGTGCTCTACGGCCACCTCGACAAGCAGCCGGAGATGACGGGTTGGAACGCGGGCCTCGGTCCCTGGGAGCCGGTCCTCGACGGCGACCGGCTCTACGGGCGTGGCGGCGCCGACGACGGCTACTCGGCGTTCGCCTCGCTCACCGCGATCGAAGCGCTCCGGGTGCAAGGGATCCCGCACGCGCGCTGCGTCGTGATCATCGAGGCTTGCGAGGAGAGCGGCAGCCCCGACCTGCCCGCGTACATCGACGCACTCGCGGACCGCATCGGGACGCCCGACCTCGTCATCTGCCTCGACTCGGGTTGCGGCAACTACGACCAACTCTGGCTGACGACGTCCCTGCGCGGCAACCTCGTGGGCGAGCTCTCGGTCGAAGTGATCGAGGAGGGCGTCCATTCCGGGGACGCGAGCGGCATCGTGCCCGCGAGCTTCCGCGTGCTGCGCCGGCTCCTGTCGCGCATCGAGCACGAAGAGACGGGCGAGATCCTGCTCCCCGCGCTCCACGTCGACATCCCCGAACAACGAATCGAGCAGGCCGGGCAGGCGGCGGAAGTGCTCGGCGACACCGTCTACGACAAGTTTCCGTTCCACGACGGCGTCCAGCCCGTGACGGACGATCTCGTCGAGCTCGTCCTCAACCGCACGTGGCGACCGACGCTCACGATCACGGGCGCGGCGGGGCTGCCGACGCTCGCGGACGCGGGCAACGTCTTGCGCCCCGGGACTTCGGTGAAGATATCCCTCCGGCTGCCGCCTACCTGCGACGCGGAGGCCGCGGCGGAGAGCGTCGAGCGGGCGCTCGAATCCGACCCGCCCTACGGCGCCAAGGTCCGGTTCCAGCCCGGCGACGCCGCGCCGGGCTGGAACGCACCCGCGCTGTCACCGTGGCTCGCGCAAGCGGTTCAGGATGCTTCGCGCGCGGTCTACGGGCGCGATGTCGTCTACATGGGCGAGGGCGGGACGATCCCGTTCATGGCGATGCTCGGGGACCGCTTTCCCGACGCGCAGTTCCTCATCACCGGGGTCCTGGGCCCGCACTCGAACGCCCACGGTCCGAACGAGTTCCTCGACATCCCCATGGGCAAGAAAGTGACGGCCTGCGTTGCCCACGTGCTCGCCGACCACTTCCGACGCGCGCGGTAGCACAGCTCCTCTCCGTACTACCGGAAGACAGCGAATAGGTGCGATACCGCGCTCCCGGTTCCGTAGGGCATTTTCCGGATTCTCCGAGTCCCCTCGGACGCTCGCGGCATGCCCCTCGTGAACGCCATGGCCCCTCCTCCCCGGATTCTCGAGCTGCAGGCCCTCCTGTCGCAGACCGACTGGATGCGGAACCTCGCACGCACGCTCGTGCGCGACCCGCACCTCGCCGACGACCTCGCGCAGGAGGCGTGCCTGGCCGCGCTCCGCCATCGGCCGGCGACCGACCGCTCGCTCAGAGCGTGGCTCGGGACGGTGCTCCGCAACCTCGTGCGTCAGGACGCGCGAACGGGCGAGCGCCGGAGCGCACGTGAGCACTCGGCGGCGCGCGCCGAGGCGACGCCGTCCGCCTCCGAGCTCGTCGAGCGCGTCTCCGCCCACCGCCTCGTCGTCGACGCCGTGATGGAGCTCCCCGAGCCGTACCGCACCGTCCTGCTCATGCGCTACTTCGAGGACCTCTCCCCGAAGGCGATTGCGGATCGGTTGGGCGAGCCCGTCGCGACGGTGAAGACGCGCCTCGCGCGCGGACTCGAGCGCATGCGGTACCGGCTCGAGCGCGAGCACATTGGTGAGGGTCGCTCCTGGCTCGCGGCGCTCGTGCCCCTGGTTGAGCGACCCCGCGCCCTCACCCCAACCCTCGGAGTCCTCGTTGTGAGCACGCAGTTGAAGATCGCCGCCGTCACCATCGCCCTCGCCGCCGGATTGGTGTTCGCCTGGCCGGACGGAGCGCCGGATGAACCCGAGGTCACCCTCGCCGCGGCACCGCCGGCCGAGGTCCTGGAGCCGGCCGAGCCCCTGCTGCTCGTCGACACGCCGGCCACCGTGGAACGACGCGCAGCCGCGGCCCAATCCGGCGAACCGGGTGATCCGGTCGCGTCGGAGCAGCCCACTGCGCAGTCCTCCCTCGCGCTCCCGCTGCGGGGCAGGGTCTTCGGCGCCGACGGGGAGCCGCTCGCCGGCGTCCGCGTGCGGTTCGACGGTGCATCGGCTTCGAACTGGGTCGCCGACCTCGCAGACCTCTCCGGCGCCTCCGCTGCCGCACCCCACGCTATCTCGCTCGCGGATGGCGCGTTCGAGCTGCAGGGCGTCGCGGGCCCAGGCTCCGTCATCTCGGACAGCCCCGAGCTCGTCACCGTCTACGCAGGCCAGGTCACGGTCAACCGCGCGGACGCCGAGCTGATCGTCGTCGTCGCGCCGCGGCATCCGCTCGCCGGCCGCGTGCTCGACGAGGCGGGCCGCGCGCTCGAGGGTGCGCTCGTGCACGTCGTGCTACCGGCGGGCTTCCGCAGCCGCTTCGACGCGGTGATGGACTACTCGAACAAGATACGTCTGCAGCGCAAGACGGACGAGGCCGGAGCCTTCGACCTCGACGTCGCGCCACGGATCGAGGACGCGATCCTCCGGGCGGAGCTCAACGGCTACCTGCCCGTCAGTCTGCCCATGCCCGACTACCCCGACGGCGCGATGGAGATCACGCTGCGCCGGCCGGCCGTCGCCAGCGGCACGCTCTCCGGCCAGGTCGTCGACCCCGAAGGCCGGCCGGTCGCGGAAGCGTACGTCTCCTACGGCATCGAGCTCGCGCGCTCGGACGAGTTCGGCTTCTTCCGCTTCGACATGCTCTCGGCGGATTCTCCCAATCGAATGGCCGAACGGATGGGCTTCGAGACGAAGCGCCTCCTCGCCGTGAAGGCGGGCTTCCTGCCGGCCGAGATCCAGCTTCCGCCCCCGGGGGCCGGCGAGGAGGAGTGGCCGGGCAGGATCCTGCTGCAGCTCGGCGGCCCGCCGCTCTCGCTCGCTGGACGCGTCCTCGACACGCGCGGCGAGCCGCTCGCCGGTGTCCGCGTCTGGGTGACCGACACGACGATGATCTCGATGGGCCGCGGCGGCGGGGAGATGCTCGAGAACATCCTCGCCGGCACGCCCGAGCGCAGGTGGAACCCGGTCGAGACCGATGCCCACGGTGACTTCGAAATCGGCGGGCTCGCCGCGCGCGCCTACACCCTCGCCGCGATGGACCCGGCGACGCTCCTGCGCAGCGACTCGGATCCCGTCGTGGCCGGTGGGGGACACGTCACGCTGACGCTCGACGACAGCACGCTATGGAAGCGCGTCGCCGGCCGCGTCGTCGCGAAGAACGGCCGGCCGGTGCCAGGCATCTCCATCTACCCCATGACCGACTCGTTTCGCGCGCAGTACCAGGGCCAGACCCTGGGCACGAATCACAGCTCCACCCCCGGGGTCGTGACGGACGCGGACGGCGCGTTCGCCCTCGAGAACGTGCCGCGGGAGCTCGTGTACCTGCGCCTCAACGGCGAG
>SMVQ01000261.1 GCA_004357655.1 Planctomycetota bacterium | reverse complement strand
TTCTTCGATCCGGAGCGGCGCGCCTTTCACCCGGCGGAGATGGCGGCGACCGACCCGGCCCTCGCCGCGAAGCTCCCGCCGCTCGTTCGCGCGGGCGAGCCGGCCGGCACCCTCGCTCCGGAAGGCGCCGAGCTGCTCGGCCTGCGCGAGGGTGTGCTCGTCAGCGCCGGCGGCGGCGACAACATGCTGAGCGCCATCGGCAGCGGCGCCACCCGCCCCGGGGTCGTCGTCGTGAGCCTCGGCACGTCGGGCACCGTGTTCACCCACAGCGACCGGCCCGTCGTCGACCCGGAGGGGGGCATCGCCCCGTTCTGCAGCTCGGACGGCGGCTGGCTGCCACTCCTTTGCGTGATGAACCTCACCGGCGTGACCGAAGAGGTGAAGCGCGCGTTCGGCGCGGACACCGCGCAGCTCACGGAGGAGGCGCGGCGCGTCGCGCCGGGCTGCGAAGGTCTGCTGTGGCTGCCTTACCTCCAGGGCGAGCGCGTGCCCGACCTGCCCTCGGCCACGGGCACGCTGCTCGGGATGCGCCCCGGCCACCTCCGGCCGGGCGTCCTCTTCCGCGCCGCGATCGAGGGCACGAGCCTGAACCTCGCCTGGGGCGTCGCACGGATGCGCGCCCTCGGAATCGCGGTCGAGGAGGTGAACCTCGTCGGTGGTGCCGCGCAGAACGAGCTGTGGCGCAGCGTGCTCGCCGACGTCCTCGGTTGTCCCGTCGCGCCCCTCGCGGAGCCCGAGTCGGCCGCGTTCGGCGCGGCCCTGCAGGCGCTCTGGACCCTGCGGCGAAGCCACGGCGAAGACGTCACCGCCGACGCGGTCGCGGCGCCGTTCATCAGCCACGGCGGCGAGCCCACCAAGCCGGACCCGGAGCGGAGCGCGCTCTACCGCGGCATGGGGCTGCGCTTCCGCGCGGAGGTGCGCCGCTTGTACGACGTGGAGTGAACCGGATCGTTCATGCCGGAGGCTTGGCTTCGGCGGCCGCCTGTTCGCGGCTGAACAGGGCGAGGGCCGCGAGCCCGATGCCGACGGCGAACCAGAGGGTGCAGAGCCGGATGAGGATGGTGGCAGAGGCGGCTTTTGCGCGGGCGGCCTCGGGCGCCACGCCCAGCAGGCGGTAGCGCGCGTCGAGGAGCCCGGAGAGGGTGCCCTCCGTCACGCCGAGGCCGCCGGGGAACAGGATCAGCACGGCGCCGGCCACGGCCGAGAGCGCGAAGGCGTAGATGGCGAAGAGCAGCGGGAGCTCGCCGCCCGCGAGGGCGTTCGCGATCAGCCAGAACCCGAAGCACTCGAGGCTCCAGCCGAAGGTCGCCACGATGGTAGGGACGATCAGCTCGCGCGGCGTCAGGAGCACGCGCGCGCTTTCGAACGCGCCGCGAGCCCTCTGCGCGAGCTTTGGAGCGACTCGGCCTGGGAGCGGGAGGCGCTCGAGGAGGTCGCACGCAAGGCCGGCGAGCCGCTCGGAGCAGAACACGGTGAGGAGCACGCCGCACAGTCCCAGTGTCGACCAGAAGATCCACGCGTTCTCGGGCACGGTCGCCAGCCCCCCGATGCCGACGAGGGCGAGCAGTGCGAGCAGGTCGGTGAAGCGCTCGGCGACGACGATCGGCGCGCTGACGTGCACCGGTGTGCCGTCGACCCGGCGGATGAGGAACGACTTGAACGCTTCGCCCATCTTGCCCGGCGTCACGGTCAGCGACAGTCCCGCGAGGTAGATCAGGAACGAGGTCCGCCGGCCCATGCGGATGCCGAGCAGGCCCCGGTAGCGCTCCCAGCGCGCGAATCGCACGACGTAGTTCAGGAAGGAGAGCCCCATCGCCGCGGGGACGAGGATGAAAGGGAAGTCCGCGAGCGCCGCCCCGATCGCGCCGGCGTCCGCCCAGAGCACCATCCCCGCGTACACGAGGAGGCCCAGGAAGATTCCGATGAAGAGCCGGGTCCGGAGCGTCTTCGAGCTCGGAGCCGCGCGCCGTGGCTCCCCTTCCGGCGGGTCGTTCAAGGCTGCGCGGCGGGGACCGCTTCCTCTTCCGGCGCGGGCTCCGATCGACGGCCGAAGACGAAGATGATCACTACGATCGTCCCGATGCCGAGTGCGAGCCCCGCGTAGGGGGAGAGGCCCAGATACGTGCAGGGAAGGTAGCCCGCGAAGAGTGCGACGAGGCACGTCATGAGCGCGTACGGGGCTTGTGTCCGCACGTGGTCGATGTGGTCGGAGGCCGAGGAGATCGAGGACATCACGGTCGTGTCCGAGATGGGGGAGCAATGGTCGCCGAAGATCGCGCCCTCGAGCACGGCGCCGATCGAGAGGATCATGAGCGTGTGTCCGCCGAGGGCCGTGGGCTCGCCGAGGTTGAACGAGAGCCCGACGACGAGCGGGAGCAGGATGCTCATCGTGCTCCACGAGGAACCCGTCGAGAATGCGACGACCCCCGAGAGTACGAACAGGATGCCGGGCAAGAGGGCGTAGGGCACGGCGTCGCCGAGGAGCACCGACAGATAGGAGGCGGTCCCGAGCGTCCTGCAGACCCCACCGATCATCCACGCGAGGTACAAGATGACGATGGCGATGCCCATCGAGCGCAGGGTGACCCAGGCTGACGTGAGGATGTCCCGGCGCAGACCGGCGGCGAAGGCGATCACCGCGGCGAGTCCGAGTCCGGACGCCGCGCCGATCATGAGCGGCTTCGAGCCGCTGCCGTCGTACAGGACCTGCGCGAGGCCCGGCAGCGACAGCAGGTCGATCGCGCCGGAGAATGCGCCGCCCACGCGGGCGATCTCGAGCAGGGTCACGCCGATGAAGGCCGCGAGCGGCCAGAGCGCGCGCCAGGCGCGCGGCTCCACGCCTGCGGCAGGCTCGAGGGCGGTCGCCGCGGTCCCGACCATGGGCGTCGCGCCCTCGCGGAGGAGCCCGCCCTTCCGCGCACGTCGCTCGGCCGTGAGCATCGAGCCGAAGTCGCGCCCGGTGAAGACGATGAGGCCGACGAAGACGAGCGTGAAGATGCAATAGAACCGGTACGGCAGCGTCTCGATGAAGATCGCGTACCCGTCGCTCGCCGCGAGCCCGACGTCGGGCAACTGGGCGCTGAACGTGGACACCTCGAACGCGATCCAGGTGCTGAAGATCGAGAGCCCCGCCACCGGGGCGGCGGTGCTGTCGACGATGTAGGCGAGCTTCTCACGGGAGATGCGGAACTTGTCCGTCAGCGGGCGCATCGTCGAGCCGACGAGGATCGTGTTCGCGTAGTCGTCGAAGAACACCGCGAGGCCCATGAGGTACGTCGCGATCTGCGTGTGCCGGACGCTCGTCGCCGCGCGGGAGATCAGGTCCATGAGGCCGCGGATGCCTCCCGACCGCGTGAGCACGCCGACCATGGCGAGCATGAAGATCACGAACAGGATGATGAACGTGCGCTCCGAGTCGCCGAACTCTCCCCATAGATAGGTGGTGAAGACGCTCGGCAGGCCGGCCGTGACGCTCCCGAGCGCGCCGGCGCCCGTGGCGTACTGCGCGAGGATGGCGCCGGCCAGCACGCCCGCGAAGAGCGCGAGCACGGGCCGCCGGAACAGGACCGCGAGCAGGATGGCGACGATCGGCGGGAACAGGCTGGCGCGCGTCGGTGCGGTCCAGTCCACTTCGGCGTGGACGGGCGCCTCGCCCGGCGGCGCGACCGCGAGGCGCAGGGTTCCGGGACCGAGGGTCACGGTGAAGTCCGCGCCGTTCGCTACGGGGCTCCGCGTGCCCTCGATCACGAGCTCCCCCATGTCGTCACCGGCGCCCGCGGCGGTCGCGCGCAGTTTGCGCCGGATCGAGTCGCGTGCCATCGATGCCAGGACGGGATCTCCGGCGGGTTCCGTGGCGGAGGTCACGCGCACGTCGCCGAGGCGTACGACAGTTGCGCCGTCCGGGTTCCTGGTCGTGGCGGAGCTCGCGAGGAGCGCTTCGATGAGCGTCCGCTCTGCCCCGGAGCTCGCTTCGGGCCTCACGACGGACGCGTCGAGCAGTTCTCCGACACCGAGCGCGGCGAGTCGCCCCTCGCCCGGCACGGGCAGCAGGAAGAGAGCGGCGACGAGGCCCGCGAACGCGAGCAGGCTGAGGATGCGAATCACCCCGGGGATCTTAGGGGTCTCGCCCCCCCCGCGGCAACGGCGCGAACCGGTCGGACCTAACCGCGCGGCTTCGAGCCGGTTTCCAGAGGAAAGCGGGTAGAGGTCGTGGGGTTCGGTATGGTTCCACCCGCCATGGATCCCGCCGTCCCGCCGCTCCTGCTGCTCGTGTCCCCGTGGATGGGTTCGGACGGCCTCGAGTACCTGGGGCTGGGGATCCTGCTGGTGTCGCTGGCGATCCTGCTCGTGCTCTACTCGCTCGCCTCGCGACTTCGCCGGCCGGACGAGCTCCTCGAGCGGCTCCAGCACCTGGAGCGGATCGAGGCCACCCTCGACCGGATCGCCGAGCAGCACGCCGAGCTCGACCTGCGGCGCCTCGAGCACACGTTGCTCGACATCCGCGCGGCATTGCGGCAGGCGGACGAGCGCTCGGCCGCGCTGGCGGATTCGATCGAGCAGTCGCGCGACGCGTCGGCGGGGCCGGACGGGCTGTCCGCTGCGGGCTCGGCGGCCGGGCTCGCCGACCGTGTGACGAACAGGCTCATCGCCCTGGGCTTCGAACAGATCGAGATCCTCACGCCGCTCGAGGAGCTCGAGGCCTTCGCGCTCGTGGACGGCGAGGTCATCGTCGAAGCGCGTCGGGCGGGTGCGCTCCACAAGGGCCGGCTCGCCATCCGGGACGGAGGCATCGCCGACGTGCACCTGCGCGCTTCCTACGGAGTCTTTCCCTGATCACGCCATCCCATCGCCACCCCCATGACCACCGGTACCGGACCATGACCGCGGGCAGCACCGTCACCACCGTCGAACGTCTCGGCGAGCACGTCGGGCAGACCGTCACCCTGCGCGGCTGGATCTACAACCGCACCTCGAAGGGCAAGCTGCACTTCGTCCGGCTCCGTGACGGCACGGGCATCGCGCAATGCGTGGTGTTCAAGGGCGGCGTGTCCGAGGAGCTGTTCGAGGCCGTCGGCGCGGCGGGCCAGGAGTCGAGCCTCGTCCTCACCGGCGAAGTCAAGGCCGACGCGCGCGCGCCGGGCGGCTTCGAGCTCGGCGTGTCGGACGGGCGGGTGCTCCAGGCGGTGCAGGACTACCCGATCACGCCCAAGGAGCACGGCACGGACTTCCTCCTCAGCCGCCGGCACCTCTGGCTGCGCTCGAAGCGCCAGTGGGCGATCCTGCGCATCCGCGACGCGATCATCACGGCCATCCGGGGCTTCTTCGACGAACGCGGGTTCGTGTGCATCGATTCGCCGATCTTCACCCCGGCCGCCTGCGAGGGCACGAGCACGTTGTTCGAGGTCGACTACTTCGGGGACACGGCGTTCCTCACGCAATCGGGACAGCTCTACGCGGAGGCCTCCGCCATGGCGTTCGGCAAGGTCTACACCTTCGGGCCGACGTTCCGCGCGGAGAAGTCGAAGACGCGCCGCCACCTCACCGAGTTCTGGATGATCGAGCCCGAGATGGCCTTCGCCGACCTCGCCGACGTGATGGACCTCGCCGAGGACATGATCTGTCACATCGTCCAACAGGTGCTCGAGCGGCGGAAGCCCGAGCTGGAGGTGCTCGAGCGCGACAGCTCCAAGCTCGAGTGCATCCAGAAGCCGTTTCCCCGCATGACCTACGCCGCGGCCGGGGAGATCCTGGCGGCGCACCCCGATTCGAAGTTCGTCGCGGGCGAGGATTTCGGCGCCCCGGACGAGACGATCCTGTCGGAGCTGCACGACCGGCCCGTGATGATCACGAACTACCCGGCCGAGGTGAAATCGTTCTACATGAAGCGCTCCGAGGACGGCGCGACCGCGCTCTGCGTCGACATGATCGCGCCCGAGGGCGTGGGGGAGATCATCGGCGGCAGCCAGCGCGAGGACGACTACGAGACGCTCCTCGCGCGGATCGAGGCCCAGGACCTGCCGCGCGAGCACTTCGAGTGGTACCTCGACCTGCGCCGGTACGGCAGCGTCCCGCACGCGGGCTACGGCCTCGGTCTCGAGCGCACCGTGGGCTGGATCTGCGGCGTGGAGCACGTCCGCGAGACGTCGCCGTTCCCGCGCATGATGACGCGGATCGAGCCGTAGTCCGGAACCGACAGTACTGGCGGTTCCAGACCATCGGGCCAGACCATCGGGCCAGACTATCGGGCCAGCAGCCCCTCGAGCCGGCGCGCCTCCGCTGCCTGGTGCGCGACAGAACCGTCGGGGCGGAACGCACACTCGACGCCGGCTCGCAGGGACAACGCTTCGGCTGCGCGCGTCTTGGCCCAGGCCAGCGTCTGGGTCGGGGTCCAGTCCGGCGGCGCGAGCGCTTCGTCGTGGGTCATCGCGCGCAGGACGGAGAGGAGCCACGGGATCACGGCCTCGCGTCCCGCGAGCAGCGCGCTGCGCGCGCACTCGACGCGCACCTCGAGGTCGGGGTGTGGGCGTTCGCCGACGACGAGCGCCTCGAGTCGCTCGGGCACGCGCGAGTCTCCGGCGCGGCCCGCGAGGGCGGCCGCGGCGACGACGTCGCCGGCATCCATGGGACGGGAGGGCGCCTCTGCCCGTTGCTCGAGCCGTTCGAGCAGGACGCGCGTTGCCCCTGGGGTGCGGCAGTAGGCGAGTAGGACGGCCGCGCGCACGGCCCTTCGGTCCTGGCCTGCCAGGGCCGTGCTCAGGGTGGCGAGGCTCTCCGTGGTGAAGACGACCGCTCCGGCGGCTTCGCTCCACGCCGCGATCGCGCGCTCGAATCCGAAGGGGCTCAGGGTGTCCCAGCCCGCCGGCAGATCGCTCCGCCCCGCCGCGTGCGGCGCTGAGGTGGCGGCGACGAGGGCCCGGATCTCGGGCGGCGTGGGGTCGTCAGCGGGCTCGGCCGCGGGCTCACCCCGGGCGGCGCAGGCCCCCATGAGGATGGCGGCGGCGAGTGCGCAGGGCGCTCCGCGGCGATGCGATCCGTGCGTGACTTGCAGCTCGAGCCGATGCACGGCTGCATCGTACGTCAACGGGGCAGGGGCACGAAGGCGCGGATCCCGCCGTCGTCGGAGATCCAGAGGCGTCCTTCCGGGAGCCCCGAGTGCGGCGCCTCCCAGGCGAGGTACTGGAATGCGCCCATGCGTGACACCGTGTAGCCCTCGTCGGGCGCGTCGCCCCGGAAGACGCGGAACACATCCTTGTCGGCTTCGACCACCCAGTCGTTCCACTTCGAATCGAGGCGGTTCTCCAGATCCGCCGCCAGGCGCAGCACGTTGAGGCCCGAGTGCGCGCCGAAGCGGTACTCGTCGTCGAGCCTCGTCGGCACGGCGTCATCGGTGAGCCTGGGCTTCAGGCGGGTCTTCCACGTCGCGAGGCGGCCGTCCTTGAGGAGCACCTTGACCACGTTCTGGGTCAGGTAGGGTCCGGACACGGGCGGGGACTTCAGCTTCCAGGCGCCCTCGATGCGGGCGCCGCCGTCCTCGGCGTCGAACATCCACGCGTCGCCGTCATCCGTCACGAGGAGCAGGAAGCCCGGGCGGCGCGGCAGGAACACCGGTGCGCGCGCGATCCCGGAGAGCGTGTCGATGTGGTTCTCCCAGAGGATGACGCCGCCGGGACCCACGCGCACGAGATGGCCCTTGCGGTCGACGATGATGTGATCCTCGTCCACGGCGACGGGCAGCGCGTCGACGCGTCCCTCACCGATCCACTGCCGGTCGGGCGTCCTCGACATGTAGACGAACCGATCGGCCGTGCCCTCGTACTCGAGCTCGACGTCGTCGTAGCCGGCGAGCGTGAGGGTCATCCTGGTCGTGTCCCCGACCTTCGTTTCGATCACGAAGGGCGTCTTGCGGACCCTGCCGCCATCGAGACTGACCTCGATACCCGAGGGGAAGCTCTCGACCGTCCACGGCAGCATGAACTCCTCGGGATTGTCGAGCTTGCTGGCGAGCACCTCGAAGGCCTGCTCGTGATCCCCCGCTGTCGCGAGCCGCCGTGCCTCGGTAACGGCAGCGTGCTTCTCCCGTAAGATCTGGAGCTCCTCCTCGAGCACCTTCTCGATCTTCCCGGTCGTGTCCAGGAGCAGGAGTTCGCGGTACTCCCGCAACGCACGGGCGAAGTCGCCGCTCTTGGCGTGCCCCTGGGCCTTGAGCAGCAGGTCGTTCTGTTCGCTCTGGTTCTTGACCTCGATGGCGCGCGCGATCTCGGTCTTGCGGAACTCCTCGCGCCCGCGGATGCGGGTCTCGAAGCCCTCGAGCGTCACCGTGAGCTGGTCGAGCTCCTCCGTGATCTCGGCGCCTTCCGCAACCGTTTGCACGGACTCGATCCGAGCCCGGATCTCACTCTCTCCGGCCGCCTGCGAGGCCGAGCCGACGAGCGGGGGGCCCAGATCCTCCAGCTCGAGCAGGATGCTGTCGGCGATCGCCGTGTAGAGCACCTCCGACTCAGGCCACGTCTCGGTGAGGTGCTTGAGTCGCGGCGGCTTGGGCAGCTCGAGCGCGAGACGAAGGCCCGCCGCCAGATCCGCCCCGTTGCACATCGTGTGCGCCTCGGCGAACCGGGAGCTCCACTCGGCGCGCACGCGGATGTCCTCCCCCCGCTCCTGGTCGACGATGAGCCCACGCACCCTGGCGACCTCCTCCGTGGACTCCCCGTGGAAGTACTGGTCGAGCAGCGCCCATGCCGCGGCGGGATTCCCGACGAGCGCGCGCACCTCCTCCAGCTTGTCATAGCGCGCCTGGTCGGACCGGACCTTCACGGCCGCTCCCAGGGCGATGATGCCCACGGCCGCGAGGCTCACGACCACCTGTTTCCTGTACTTGAAGAGCCCCTTCCCGGACCGCCGCGCGCGCGCCAGCAGTTGGCGGCACTCCCGGTTGGTCGGATCGGCCTCCACGAGGAGGCGCAGGGCTACCGCGGCGCGGTCGATCGAGCCGAGCTCGAGCATCTGCGTCGCGCCGGCGACGATCCACGGCCCCGCTTCGATGGGGAACCCCGCCATGACGAGGCCCTGACCGATCTCGAGTTGGATGCCGGGTTGCGAGGGCTCGCGCCGCGTGGCGATCATGAGCAGCGGGCCCGTGCGCTCCGGGAACCCCGCGTCCCGGAACTCGCGCACGAGGTCCAGGAGCTGGCGCAAGTCGGGCAGCCCTTCGTCGCTCTGGTCGCGGTACTCGCAGATGATCCGGTGGAATCGCCCGATCCTGTCCGTGGGGTAGATGCGGCACGCTTCGGTCCAGTGCACGACGGCCGCCGCCGGATTGAGCATCCGGTGGTCCATCCTCCGCAGGAGCGTGCGGACGTCGGACGGGGCCATGGCGTGCAGCGCCGCCGTGAGGCGTCCGGCGAGCCACTCGTTGGAGAGCGCCTCGGCCTCCTGCTCCCCGACCGGGCCGGGCTCACCGTCGCGGCACCAGCTCGTCAGGCGGCTCGACGCGCGGGAGAAGTTCTTCCGCGCCAGCTCGTACAGCGCGAGGCTCAGCACTTCCTGCGAGTCCGCGAGCCGGAGCGTGCCGGCCAGGACCTGTTGCGCCACCGCCGACGTGCACTGGCGCAAGGGCCAGCCGACGCGATCGGCGATCTCGCAGATCGTCGAGTTGCCGTTGCACTGGCCCAGGAACTGCTCGAGTGTCCCTTCGGCGGAGTCGGGGTCGATGGCTACTGGAACGTGGTCGCCGTGGAGGCTCCTCGAACCCGGCACGCTGTCGAGCTCGTCCGTGAGCCGGGCGTACTCGAGCAGCAGGACCTCGACCTGCATGCCGTCGCAGTAGATCCCCGCGCTCTCGCCGTCCGGATCCTCGGGCGTGGAAATCTTGGTGGGGATCTTGCCCGGGTCGAACCGGAAGTGGACGCCGTCCCCGTCGAGCAGGCAGAACAG
>SMVQ01000260.1 GCA_004357655.1 Planctomycetota bacterium | reverse complement strand
GTGCCTGGCGGTGCGCCGGGTGCTTTCTTCGGGGACGCCGTCTCGATCTTCGGGGACACGGCGCTGGTCGGTGCTCCCGCGGCGAATGCCGCGGCCGCCGTCAGGGGCGCGGCCTTCGTCTTCGAACGCTCGGGCGGGCTCTGGAGCCTGACGGCGACGCTCACCGTGGGCTCCGGCGCACCGCCGGGCGGATACATCGGCGCCTCTGTCTCCCTCGCCGATGGCGTCGCCCTCGCCAGCGGGTCGGGCTTCGACATCCCCGGCGGGCGAGCGTTCGTGTTCGAGCGCTCGACCGGTGGCACGTGGGGCCCGAACGAGACCGCGGAGCTCGTGCCCAGTCCCGGTTCACCGACGTTCCATTTTGGCAGCTCGGTTGCGGCGTCGGGCGACCTCGCTCTCGTCGGCGACAGGCACGACGACCCGGGGAGTTTCGGATCGGGCGCCGTCTATGTCTTCGAACGGATCGGCCCCGCAACCTGGACGGCGCACGAGACCGCGAAACTGGTCGTCAACGCAGGCCAGGAAGTCATCGAGTTCGGCTTCTCGGTCGACATCGAGGGCCATCTGGCCGTCGTGGGCGGCTTCGAGACCCACGGGGGCTTCGGCGCAGCGTACGCGTTCCGCCGCGGTGCGACGGGGTAGACGCAGGACGCGACGCTGCGGCCCGATGACGCGAATAGCGCGGGCGGCTACGGCATCGCCGTTGCGATCTCAGGCGCGACGGTGCTCGTCGGCGCGTTCGACGGGGACGGTCTCGTGAACAGTTCGGGTACCGCCTACACGTTCGACGTACCGACGTTCGGTACGGCGTACTGCTTCTACAATACAGGTGCGCCTTGCTTCAACACCTACGGGGGCGCCGGGTGCGCGAACTCGACGGGCCGCGGCGCGCTGATGGCCGCGTGCGGTACGGCGAGCGTGGCGGCGGACGATCTCGTGCTCCGTGTGCGCGACCTGCCGGCCAACGAGCTCGGGCTCGTCTGCATGGGCGCGGGACAGAGCTTCGTGCCGTTCGGCGACGGGCAGCTCTGCGTCGCGTCCGGTGGAGCGGCGCTGTATCGCTTTCCGGTGAGCAACTCCGGGTCCGCGGGTGTACTCGTCCAGGGGCCGGGCATCGTCGCGCACTCGCTGTCCAACTTCCCGTCGGCGGGGCAGATCGCAGCCGGCCAGACGTGGAACTTCCAGGGCTGGCACCGAGATCCGCTCTCGCCGTGCGGGACCGGCTTCAACGTCTCGAACGCGTACTCGGTGACGTTCACCTTGTAGGCGTTGCAAGCTCAGGGATCGCTACAGGTCCAGAAACGGCGTGAACGAGCATCGCTTCGCGCACGTCGCCTCGGTCCCGGTCTCAGCGCGAGCCTTTCCGCCTCGTGGGGGACTTCTCACGCCTGGTCACTCTCGACGCGGCGGTCTCGAGCCCCTCGATCGCCGGGCAACAGCCTCGCGCCCGAGGCTCGTCGCACCACGCGAGCGTCTCGCGGAGCACCCGTTCGACGCGCCTCAGCTCACGAAGCTGCGTGCCGACGTGCGCGAGCCGATTGGCGACGACCGCGCGCACTTCCCCACATGGATCGGCAGCTCCGTCCCGCAGGTCGAGGAGCAGGCGGATGTCCTTCAGCGTGAAGCCGGAACTCTGCGCGGACTTGATGAAGCGCAGTCGTTTGAGGCCCTCCGCCGTGTAGATTCGATAGCGCGCATGCGTGCGGCGGTCGGGCTCGAGGAGTCCCCGGTGCTCGTAGTAGCGAACGGTCGACACGGGGACCGCCGCGGCCTCCGCGAGACGCCCGATCGTATAGGTGGTCTCCATCGGGGCGAGCCTAGCACCCAGAGCCTCCATGTTGAAGCCGGGTAGAAGGTTCCAGGGACCGGCGCACCCTTGCACGCGCCGGCCCACGTCGCAAGCGCTCGACCGGTTCGGATGAAGCTTGACCTTGAACCTGGGTTCAAGGCCTAGACTCCTCCTCGATCGTGAACCAACCGCAGCCATGAGGGATCCGAGATGAGCGACACGCGTCTGGACGAGATCGCCGGGGACCTGGCCGATGGGCTCAGAGGAAGCCTGGGAGGCCGGAATGCACGCCTGTTCGTCACGTTGAAGCGCTTGCTGGTGAACGGTCGGCCCGTACGCCACGAGCAGGTTGCAGAGATGCTGGGTATTCCCAGGGGGGAGGTCGAGGCCGCTCTCCGTCAACTGCCCAGCGTGGAGTACGACAGGGACGGGAACCTCGTCGGCTCGGGTCTGACCCTGAATCCCACCCCGCACCGTTTTGAGGTGGACGGGCGCGAGCTGTTCACATGGTGCGCGCTGGACACGCTGTTCTTCCCGGCGATCCTCGCGCAGACAGCGCGGGTCAGCTCGTCCTGCCACGCCAGCGGAGACGAGATCCACCTCACGATCCGGCCGGACGGAGTCGAGGACCTCACGCCGCCGGGCGCCGTGGTCTCGATCGTCGTGCCCGAGGCCGAAGAAGCCTGCTGCGACGTGCGCGGAGCATTCTGCAACGACGTGCACTACTTCCGTTCCTCGGGGGACGCCTCGGAATGGCTCTCCGCTCATCCTGATGGGATCGTCCTGAGCGTCGACGAGGCCTTCGAGGTCGGGCGCGGGGTGGTCGAGCTCCTCTTCCGTGCGACCCTGGACCTGATGGGGACCACGGTGTGAGGACCCTGGAATGCGAGCGACAGAAATTCCCGGAAACATTAGACCTTAAACCCAGGTTCATAGCCGTAGAGGAGGACAGTCGGACGTCCGTCCGGCCCTTCCAAGCCCTTGAAGACGAGAGGAATCACCACCATGCGATCACTGTGTCCGACCGCCCGGACGCCCGGGCAGCGCGTTCAGGCCCTGACCGTTCGCAGTCTGGTCCGGTAGAACCGAGACCAGGACGTCGCGGGGCGAGAATGGTTCTTCTGCGCGAGTCCCGAGTGCGACATCGTCTACTTCGCCGCCGACGGGACGACTCTCGACAAGCGTGACCTCGACGTCCGGGTGGGGATCAAGGCAGAGAATCCACCGCACACTGTCTGCTACTGCTTCGGGCACACCGAGGAGAGCATCCAGGACGAGATCAGGAAGACCGGGCGGAGCACCGCCTTCGACTCGATCACCGAGAGAGTGAAGGCCGGTGAGTGCAGCTGCGAGGTGTTGAATCCCAAGGGCACCTGCTGCTTGGGAGACGTTCGAGAGGTCGCTCGCGAGGCCTTGGGGCGGCACGGCGCCGACCAACCCGGCCTCGCGGACGACTGCTGCGCGGCTTCCGCACCTGTTCTGGAAGCACTCGCGGGGCATTCGTGTTGCTCGTTGCCGACTGGTGAGAAAAACAAAGGGATCGAGGATGAGTAGTGCACGAAACAGTGCGCGAGGACTCTTCGCGGCTGGCGGTTCTGTCGTGGCAGCGTTGGTGGCCTCCGCTTGTTGCTGGATCCCGTTCCTGCTCGTCTCGTCCGGGGCTGCCACCACGGGTCTCTCCGCTCGTTTCGAGCGGGTCCGGCCCTATTCCCTCGGTGTCACGGCCCTGTTCCTCGGCCTCGGGTTCTATCTCGTCTACTTCAAGAAGGAGCAATGCGCGCCGGGCGCGGCGTGCGCGGTACCCAACGAGAAGCTCCAGAGGATCAACCGCGGCATGCTCTGGATTGCGACTGTCGCGGCGCTCGTCCTTGCGCTCTTCCCCAACTACGTCGGGATTCTCGCCAATCCGGCCGTCGCCGGAGCCTCCGGCGACAGCGAGACGTCCGCACCGGTCGCGTTGAACATCGAGGGCATGGCCTGCGAGGCCTGCTCGATCCACGTCAACCGGGCCCTCGAAGGTGTTGCCGGAGTGCTCGAATCCTCGGTGGACTTCGAGGGTGCGCGCGCGCAGCTCCGGGTCGATTCACACTCTCGCCCTTCGATACAGGACCTCGTCGCGGCAGTGGAGGAGGCCGGATACGAGGCCGCTCCCGCCGAGGCGCCGTAGCGCCGGGGCCGATGGGTTCCATGGGCCGATGGGTCCGGAGGGCCCCAGGCCGTCGCGCCGGGGGGGGCCCGAATTAACACGGGAATTGTCTCAAACCCTCAACCATGGTTCGGCCCGTATACATACGGAGGTCGAAACCGGTCGCGGCAGCACCCCGCCGCGGTCCGATGACGAAGGCGCACGGAGTCACCCATGAGAGCTTCCATCATCCTCGCCGCCCTGATTCTCGGGCTGGCACCTCTGGCGCTCGTCGCGGTCGATGGAGGATCGCTCGGAGGCCTGTTCCAAGCCACGGAAACCCACGTCGTCACGCTCAGCATCTCGGGCATGACGTGACCTGTCGGGTGACCTCCCCGAGTGCGCGAGGCACTCGAGTCCCTGCCGTGGGCAAGGAAAGCAGAGATCGACTTCGAGACGAAACAGGCGACTGTCACGGTCGAGAGCAAGCTCTACGAGGCCGAGGCCCTGATCAAGGCCCTGAAGGAAGCGGGCTACGGCGGCAAAGTCGTGGACACGGGCGGCAACGAGAAACCGGCGGCCGCGGCTCCTTCACGGGTGACGTTCCATGTGACCGGAATGAAGAAGACCAAATCGGGGGCGACGTGAGTGGGGTGACCGAACAAGGTCACCGAGGCCCTGGGAGGGTCTCACTCAACGCTCTTCATCGCCTGGGACTACGGTAAGGACGAGGTCACGATCACCTACGATCCAAAGCACGCGGACCCGAACGGGCTCGCGAAAGTGATCACGGGCCTCGGCTACGAGGTCGAGCAGGTCGCGTCGCCGACGACGAAGAAGAAGCAGCGAGGTGCGCCCGTGAAGGCGCCCTCGGCCGACAAGGCGCCGAAGTTCTTCGCCGACGCATTCGAACGCGCGCGAGCGGCGAAGAGGCTCATCATCATCGACTTCTGGGCGGTATGGTGCGCCCCGTGCGAGCGCCTGAAGCAGGAGACACTCGCGAACCCGAAGGTCGCCAAGGCGCTCGAAGGCATCGAGGTCATCTACGTCGACGTCGATGAGAACCCGGCCCTCGCCGCGACCTACGGAGTGAAGTCCATCCCGGACGTGATCTTCATCGACGGGGAGGGATACATGGTGGATCGGCTCCAGGCCTTCGAGGAGACCGAGCTGTTTCTCACACGCCTCGAGAAGTTCCGGAAGGTGAAGTCACCGCCGAAGCCACTGCCGGAATGATGACGCCCCACCTCGCATTCGGACGCAACAGTCGTGGTCGTTGGTCGATCCTGTTCGCGCCCACGCTCCCATTGGGTGCGTGCGCCGCCCCTGACCGTGGATCGGGCGGGGGAGACCCCGTCGCCGGCCGGTCGGCCGTGGAGGACGAGGCGAGCCTGGCGGATCTCGCCCTCGCCTACGACGACACGATCGTCACCCAGTCGGCCCGTACCGTGGACTTCAATGGACAGGCATTCCTGCCCCGGTACATCCACGTCCAGAAGAGCGGCTCGGGAGCCGACCTGGACGTCGACATCGAGGTCGCCAATTCCGTGTTCGGCATCAACGAGAACTTCACGGTCCGCCTCGGACTCCCTTACGTGACGAAGCTGCTCGATCGGCCCGGTGCGGCCCCCACCTTGCGCTCGTAGGGTCTCGGCGATGCGCCGCTCATCGGCAAGTACCGCTTCTACCAGAAGACCGGTCGCGGCGAGACGACCGAGGCCGCGGCGCTCTTCGGGTTCGAGCTCCCCACGGGACGCGACGGCGTGCGCGATGGCGGCGTGAAGTGACCGATATGAGCAGGGGCCCTGGACAGGGCCCTGGTGCGCCAGTTCGGCGCGCGCGAATTCGACCTCGACATCGATACGGGAACGGGCTACCTCCTCCCCCCCGAGGGGCAGGCGTTTCGCGTCGAGGAGCTCGAGGAGGCGGTCGAGCATGCCGGCTTCGAGCTGCTCGGCGTGGAGTCGCATGTACGGGGTCGCCTCGGGCACGCCCGGGGGCTCGACGGGGCGGAGATTCCCGCCGTGAAAGTGGAGTCGACGGGCCAGAGCTTCGTGCTCATCGAAGGCGACTCCGATCGAGCGCACGAGGCGTGGGCACGCCTGTCTCCCAACTTGGAGCACCCGAATTCCTCGATCTCGGTGCGCGGCCGCGTGCACCGGCATGAAGCGGGTCCCACGGGGCTCGTCGTCAACGACTCTCGCATGCTGGACGGGTGATTCGGTAACCCTCGAATCCGACAGCCGGTGAATCCGTCCTCAGCCGTGAGTTTCGGGCGGCCCGGGGCGCCGAGTAACATGCGGCCCCGCGCCGGGGTGCTCGGCGGTGGCCCGCGGGGACCGATCATGTTCTGTACGCCATTGCCCGCGACGGATTCCGTCGAACGCATCGGTGGCAAGGCGGCGGGCGCGAGCCGCGTGCCGGCGCTCGGCGTCGGGGTGCCCCGGACCGTCGTGCTCGAGTCCGGAGCGCTGCGCGCCTTCCTCGAGGAGAACGCGCTCTGGACGCGGGTCGTCGAGTACACGAACACCTTCCCGAACCGTGCGGGCGCGGCGGCTGAGGCGGCGCACCGGGAGCTCGTCGACGCCGTCCACGCGGGGACGGTCCCGGCGCCGGTGGCGGGGGAGCTGCGCCATGCGCTCGAGGACCTCCTGAGCACCGCGACCTGCGGGCTGGCTGTCCGCTCGTCCGCCGTGTACGAGGACTCGGTCGCGGCGAGCTTCGCCGGGGTCTTCGAGAGCTGGCTCGGGCTCACGGACCGCGCGGACATCGAGCGCCGCATCCGCGATTGCTGGTGTGCCGCATGGGCGCCACGCGCCATGCGCTACCTGGCCCGCATGGGACTCGAGCCGCGCCCGGACGCGATGGCGGTGCTGCTGCAAGAAGTGGTGCCCGCGGTGAGCTCGGGCGTCGTCTCCACGGTGGATCCGGACAACGGGGACCCGTGGGCGTTCGTCGTGCGCGCGACTCCCGGACTGTCGATCGACCTCATGAGCGGGAGCGGGGAGGGCAACTGGTTCCGGCTCGAGCGGGACACGGGCGTGGTCACGGAGCGCGAAGTCGTGGCGAAGCCGTCTCTCCTCGCGGCGACGGACTCCGGGGTCGTTCGTCGGTCGCGCAGCGAAGAGCTCGTGCGGCGGCCCGCCCTGAGCGATGCGGAGCTGCCGGAAGCGGCCGGCGTTGCGCGGCGCCTGGACGAGGCCTTCGGCGTTCGGCTCGACGTCGAGTTCGTGTTCGCTCCCGACGGGCTGTGGGTCGTCCAGGCCCGCCCGCTCACCGCGCTGCCACCGTTCTTCCCGTGCGAGCTCTCCGCCGCCGACCGCGACCGGACCTGGCGGCGCGCGGCGGTCCTGCCCGCGCGCGGGGACGTGCCCGCGGGTTTTCTCACCCCGCTCTACCGCGACCTCTCCGAGGCCGAGATGTGGGCGCGCTACCAGCCGGATGACATCGTGCTGGCCGTGTTCTGCGAGGAGAGCCGCGACGCGGGCGGCTACCGGTTCAGCCTGGCGCAACCGACGCCGCTGTTCTCGGATTTCTTCGAGGCCCCATCGGGCTACGAGGCCTGGCTGGAGGAGAACGAGCCCTGCTCTGCTCGACGCCTTGCGCCCCAACGACCTCCTGGTCCTCCCGCACGAGTACGCGTTCCACCACGCGGACGGGCACTCCCTGCTCACCCTCGTCAAGGGCGTCGTCTCCCCCGGTCGACCCTCGCACCACCTCGCCCAGGTCGCGCGCGAGTGCGGCGGGGACGTGATCGCGCACGTGAAGGGCGACCTCGGTCGCATCGAGGACGGGATGCGGTTGCGGCTCCACGCCCGGAGCGGAAGCGTCGAGCTGGTGTCTCCTGACGAGCGTCTAGCCATGCCCCGCCGCGCCACACTCCGCTCCAGCACGGTCGCCACGCTCCTCCTGTGCCTCGGCGCCGGCGCGTGCGCCAAGACGGACGCGGAGTGGGTCGCACAGCTCGCCGATCCAGACCCCTTCGCGCGCGCGCTCGCGGTGATCGCACTGGCCGAGCAGGCGCCGGAGCTCGCGGACACCGCCCTGGAGGTCGCGCTCGAGACCGTCGATCGGGCCGAGCTGGGGCTCGCGATCCCCGCGGCGATCGCCCTCGCGAAGTTCGCGCCGCACGCGGCCGACTCGCTCGTCGACATGTTCGTCGAGGACGAGCTGAAGACGCTCCATTGGAAGCAGGCCGTCCTCGGCGCGCTCGTGTCCGCCGGTCCCGGCGCCGTCCCCGCGATCCTCGGGGCGGTGCGCGGTCCGGGGCGCGCGCGCGCGAACGAGCTCGGGATGGTGCTGATCCAAGCCGGTCCCCGTTCGGTCGCGCCGCTGGTGGACGTCCTCGAGCGCGACCCCGATCCCGCGCTCAAGAGCTACGCGGCTTGGGTCCTCGGCCAGATCGGACCGGCGGCGCGCGCCGCGATGCCAGCGTTGGAAGGCGCCATGGTCGGCGCCGCCCCCGAGCTGCAAGCCGACCTCCGCGCGGCGCTCGCGCGCGTCCGGGGCACGCCGCCATGACGGCAACCCGGGGCGAGCCCTGGTCGCGACTCGCTATCCTGCTCCTGCTCGTCCTCGGCACCCTGGCTTCCGCGCGCGGCCTGGCGGTGACGCTCGAGAATCGTGTGCCCCTCGGCGTCCTGTTCGGGGCGCGCACGTGGCTCGCCGTGCTCGGTCTCGCCGTGTCGGTCACGGCCGGGCTCGCGGCGGCCATCATGGAAGTCCGCGGTATGCGGAGGGCGGCCGTCCGCGCGCACCCGTTCGCGCCGCTGCGCCGCTCCTTCGTCGTCCTCGTCGGCGCGTGGCTCGTCTGTCTGGTCTACGTCCAACCGTTTCAGCGGCTTTGGTTCGACATCCTCCTCGGGCTCGCGTGCGGCGTGTGGGCCGTCACCGTCGTCGCGGAGCAGTTCATCGATCCGTTGCCCCCGCGCATCGGCCGCGCGCTGGACCTCGGCCTCTTTGCGCTCTGCCTCTCCGTCGTGCTCACCGAGGTCTCGTTGCGCGGCCTCGCCGCCGTCCGACCCTCGCCGTTCTTCGCCCGCATCGCGGACGCGCCGCGACAATTCCTCGAACGCTTTCGAAGCAAGCCGGGTGAGCTCTTCTTCGGCTTGCCCTGCAACGCGCAGGGCTATTACGACACGGAATTCCTGCGGCGCGCGGAGGGCGACCGACTCGTCGTCGCGATCGGTGATTCGTTCAACATCGGTTCGGTGCCCCACGCGTGGCACTTCACGACGGTGTGCGAGCGGCTCCTCGACGTGCCCGTCTTCAACATGGGTGCGGCGGGGGTCGCGCCGCCCGAGTACGAAGTCATGCTCGTCGAGGATGCGCTCCCCCTCGACCCGGACATCGTCGTCGTCGGTGTCTTCGTCGGCAACGACCTCTCGTACGCTGTCGTCGGATCGGGGCTGCCCGACACGGCGTTGCGCAGTTGGATGCAGCGCGACGAAGTGCTGCTCTTCGTCCTCCCGCGGAGGCTTGCCCGGGTCGCGGAGGAGCGCGACCGGCGCGCGGCCGGACCGGCCGGCGTGGTTCCAGGTCGGGGCGACGCTCCCCGCGGCGCCTCTGTCGAGGAACTGCGGACCTCGCTCCCGTGGCTCGATGACCCAAGCCTGGAGGCGGGCTCGCTGTCGGACGAGACCTTCCTGCGGCTCGAAGCCGATCGGGCGCTCGCGACTTGCCGCGGCGTTCCAAGCGCATTCGCAGACGTCTGCGAGTCGCTCACCGCGATGCGCGCGGCGTCGGGCTCCGCCGAGCTCTGCGTGATGCTCATCCCGGACGAGTTCCAGGTCGAGGACGAGCTGTGGGCCGCGGTGGTCGCGCGCGTGGGCACGACGCTCGACCGCGATCTTCCCCAACGCCGCCTGTCGAGTTGGCTCGCGCAGGAGGGCTTCGCGACGCTCGACCTGCTCCCCGTGCTGCGCGCGGTGCCGCCGATGGATGACGGCCGGCGGCACCTCTATCACCTGCGCGACACACACTTCAACGCGCGCGGCAACCGCGTCGTCGGCGAAGCCCTCGCGGAGTTCCTCAGGTCTCGGCTCGGGGAGTGAGCGGCGCCGGGTTTGCGCGGCTGCGGCCGGGCCGGAATTCAACCCGTCTTTCGGAGCCGCTTGACTCTCTTCCTGGGGCGGTTGAGCGCCAGGTCATGTTGGGCCTGGAGATTCATCCAGAGCTCCGGCGTGGTTCCGAGCGCCTCGGCGAAGAGCCACGCCGATCCGGATGAAACGCCGCGGCGTCCGCGCACGATCTCGTTGACCCGCTGGATCGGAACGCCAATGTGCCCGGCGAACTCCTTCTGGCTGATCCCGAGGGGATTCAAGAACTCCTCGAGCAGGATCTCACCGGGATGGGTAGGAACTCGATTCTTGGGAAGCATGACTTTGGTCTAGTGGTAGTCAGTGAGCGACACTACGGCCGGCCCGGCGTCCGTCCACTGGAAGACGATCCGCCACTGATCGTTGGCACGGATGGAATGGAACCCTTTCCAGTCGCCTTTCAGGGCTTCCAGTCGGTTGCCGGGGGGGCTTCGAAGGTCCGCAAGTTGATGAGCAGCATTCAGCACATCCAGTTTCCGCAGCGCCACCCGGCATACGTCGGCCGGGAACCGCCTCACCTTCCCGCCTCGTTGCCCATGGAAGAGGGCCTCTGTGGCTGAGTCGGCGAAGGACTGAATCACTCGAAGACTCTAGCCTATTCATGGATACCGGGTAAGACGGTATTCTCGAATTGGAGCAGAATGAGCCCGGCAGCCTCGGAATCGGCGCCTATTCCCGCACCCACGCCGTCAGCCCGCGTTCCTCCGGCGTCCCTGGGATCGTGTTGTCGAGGAACACCGCTGCGATCGCGCCGACGGCCATGCCCGTCTTGCCGATCGTGTTCACGACGGTGGCGAACGTAGCGAGGGCCTGGTCGCCGAGGGTCGCGTCGGCGCTTGCGCTGCCCCAGGCCATCTCGTTCGCGGCGAAGTACTCGGGCATGGAGAGGCCCATGAAGAACGCGAAGCCCAGGATGAACAGGTTGCG
>SMVQ01000259.1 GCA_004357655.1 Planctomycetota bacterium | reverse complement strand
ATTGATGGCGCTCGAGCTCGGCGTCGTCGGCCTCATGAACGTGCAGTTCGCGGTGAAGGAGGATCGGGTCTACGTGCTCGAGGTCAACCCCCGCGCCTCGCGCACCGTGCCCTTCGTCAGCAAGGCGATCGGCGTGCCCCTCGCCAAGCTCGCGGCGAAGGTCATGACGGGCATGACGCTCGCCGAACTCGGGTTCACGGAGGAGATCACGCCGCCGTATTTCAGCGTCAAAGTGCCCGTGTTCCCCTTCAACAAGTTCCCGGGTATCGACATCATGCTCTCCCCCGAGATGCGCTCGACGGGCGAGGTCATGGGCATCGATACGGACCTCGGCAACGCGTTCGTGAAAGCGTACCTGGCAGCGGGGATCAAGCTGCCGAAGGCCGGCCGTATCCTGCTCACGGTCAAGCGCGGCGACAAACGCGCCATCGTGGCCGAGGCGCGCACACTGGTCGCTCTCGGCTACGAGCTCCTCGCGACCGAGGGCACGTATCGGGCTCTGCACGCGAACGGGATCGCCGTGGAACGCGTCAACAAGGTGCACGAGGGTCGGCCGCACATCGTCGACCTCGTGAAGAACCGCGAGATCGACCTGATCCTCAACACGCCCTACGGCAGAGTCCAGCGCGTCGACGACTCGAACATCCGGGCGTCCGCGGTCTCCGCGGGCATCCCCTGCATCACGACGCTCGCGGGGATCCGCGCCGTGGTCAGCGCGCTGACCGCCCTGCATCGCGACACCCAACGCGTGTGCAGCCTGCAGGAACATCACAAGCGTCTCTAGGCTGGGATTTCGCCCTATTGGGCGAGACTCCAGCCTAGTGGGATGGATCAGGAGTTCGGCACATGTGTCGGGCCGATTGGGCGTTCCTCCTGGCGAGGCGCATCGATTCGTATGCGCTGGATACCTGGAGCGGTGAGCCCCGGTCTGCCCCAGGCCGACCGAGACGACTCCTCATTGATGTCGGGACTAGCTACCCACGCGCTGTCGCGAAGTGATCTTGCACTCGAAGGTCCACATATCGTTCGGGATGTCTTCCGGCTTGACCTTGCGGCCGCCCTCGGTCTCCATCTTGATCTCGGTCACGCGGACTCGCTGACTGCCCTGTTCGAGCTTGAAGAGGAAGTTCGCGAGCGCCGTGCGGCGGAAAGTGCGCTGCTTGTTGTCCGGTGTGATCCGATAGATCTTGTCGACGATGCCCTTCGAGCGGGGTTGCGTGCTGGGGTCGATGTCGACCTGGCCAAGCTCGATCTGATCCATCCGCGCGATAGTCCGAATGTAAGTCTGAGGTTTGGACTCCCCGGTCAGGCCTTCCGCGCCCTGCTCCTCCATCTTGGTGTTGAGAATGTGTGCGTTGCGCTGAATGTCCTGGATGAGCATCTCGATCCGGCCGCCCTTGGCGAGGTCCGACTTGAGCTTGCGGTTGGTCTCGTACTGCTCCCAGCCGTACCACCCGAGAGGCATGGAGCCGAGCAGGCAGAGGAGGATCAGCGCCCGCGCGAAGTTGAAGTTGGCGAAGAAGCTCTTCATCGTTCGACCTCAGTTGGCCCTCTGGGCCGCGTAGTACTTGGAGACGTCGACGGTGATCGGAAGCCCCCTCACGTAGATCCCAAGCCCATTCTCGAGTTCGTCGTTCCCCTTCGCTCCCAGTTCGACGAACCAGGGCTTCGTCTCGAGTATGTCTTCGAAGGCCTCGTAGTCCTTGGTCGCCTCCAGGGACGACACGTCGTCGAAGAAGGTCACATCGATGACCACCTTCACCGAGTCCGGCTTGCCCCGTTTGGCAGGTTGGTAGATGGAGTGCAGCTTGCGCAGGGAAGGTCGCCAGGCCTCGTTCTCCTCGAGCACGCCGAGGACGAGCGCCAACCCGACCAACGCGGATTGGGGTTGCTCCATGCCCATGTCCTGACCTAGGTCCTTCTGGATCTGGAGGATCTTCTCCTGCAAGTTCTGGTTGATGTACTCGAGCGACTCGACGAGTGTGCGGTCGGGATCGCGAGGTCTGACCTCCCCCTTCTTGCGCTCGAACAGCTTCGCGTACTCGATCAAGTCGTCGGGAGCGTCCCTGAAGACCCCTGGCCGGCCCTGCGACGGTACGCCGAGCATCAGCTTGTTCGATTCTCGGATCCAGGTCAGGACACCGTTGTTCTCCAGGAACTCCCGCTCCCTGAACTGGAGGATGTTGATGACGCCGAGGAACGTGCAGAGCAACAGGCAAGCCACCGCGAGCGGGAACTCGATGCGCTCGAACGCTCCGGTGTAGCGCAGCTCCTCGCGGCGCAGTGACGGGCTCATGACCCCGCCGCCGAGCTCGCGGATGGCCGCACCGTAAGCCACGACGAGCGAGCCGAAGCCGTCGGCCGGTTGGCCTCCGTCCTCGTCGAAACAGTCGAGAACGTGGACGGGAACGTCGAGCACGGTGCTGCCGATGACGCCCGGCAGCTCCATGCCGCAGACGTAGATCGCGTCGATCGCATGGATCGTTCGGGCCGCTGAGACGGTGCGCCCGAGCTCGCGGCGGATGCGCTTGATCGTCTGATCGATCCGGCGCTTGACCTCGGTCGGGTCGAGCGGCTCCGGAGTGCTCGACTCCTCCTCGTCGGACTCCTCTGCGGCGGCGGCCGCCGACGCCAGCTGGGGCAGCTCGAATGAGAGCGCACCGATGTGGATCACCCGCATCTCGCGCACCTGTCCCGCGTCCATGACGACGACCGACGTCGAGTAATCGCCCACGTGCACGAGAAGCTGTGCATCGTCCAAGTGGCAGATGTCCGCAGCCATGGCCGCATTGACCATCGAGGACGTTTCGAGCTCCGCCTCGAACGGCTCGATCCCTGCTTGCTCGAGGACGTCGAGCGACGTCTTGATGATCTTCTTGGGTACGGCGGTGACGAGTAGCTCGCTCGAGTTCGCGTCCTCCGACAGTATGTGGAAGTCGACCACCACGTCGTCGATGTTCCACTGAGGGAGCTGGGACTCGACCTCGAACTTCAAGACCTGCTCGATCTTCGTCTCGTCCGCGAAGGGCAGCTTGACGCGCCGGAACGCAGCCGTCCCCGAGTCGATCACGAGCCCGACGTGCTCGCGCGGGACGTTGTGTGTCTTCACCGCCGCTTTCAGCTCGGTGATCATCGCCTGCTCGGGATCCTCCGCATCGAGCGGGAACTCACCCGCGCAAAACGCCGCGATCTTGTGCCGCTTGGGGCTGCCGTCCAGGACGACGATCTCGTACCGCCGGGGACCGAGCCGGATTCCGCATGAGCGTGCCATCGTGCTACAAGTTCTTGGGGGAGGGACTCAGGCTACGTCCATGCGACAGCTCGTCGAACTCCGCTCGTTCCATCGGCGGCAGGACCTGGTCTCGGAGGTAGCGGTTGTACTCGGAACCGAGGCTCCTGAGCTCGGGTTCGATCGCTGAACGGTACGCGGCGAGGTGGTTCACCTTGATGCTCTCCACTTCTCGCTGGTAGTGCTCCAGGATGCCCCGCAAGAGCCGCGCGCGCTCCGGCGTGAGCTCGAAACGGGCGGCGAACAGTCGTTCGAAATCGCGGAGCGCTCCAACCTCGGTGGTGGACCCCTCCGCGCTTCGAGCCAGGATCCTACCGGTCGCTGCCCCGGCCAGGAAACACAGCAGGCCGAGCACGACGATCCATAGACGGATACTGCTCACTCGCGGCGGCCTTCTTCGTCTGCCTCGGTCAGCTCGGGAGACTCGTCGGCCTTCGACGTCGAGGGCTCGCCGAGGGGCTCACGATTCATCTCATCCAGCGCCTCGAGCGCGGACTCGAGGCTGAAGTCGTCCGCGCGCAGATCGTCCGTCCGGGGCAGGCTCATGGTGCGGAAGCCGATCGAGAGCGCGATCACGAGCGCCGCCGCCACGGCGGTGAGCTGGAGCACGAAGCCGCGGAGGCCCAGGTCGCCATCCGCCTCGAGCGGCGCGGCCCAGCGCTCGCCCGTGTCTCCGGCGAGTGCACGCCGCGCCACGCGGGCCGCGAAACCGGCCGGGATCTCGACCGGACCCTCATCGACGAACCAGCTCGCGATCGTCTTGCCCGCCTGGGTGATCGACCGGCAGCCCGGGCATGCGAGCAGGTGCTTGCGCAAGGGCGCGGCCTGCGCCTCGCTCAGCTCTCCGTCCAAATATCCGGGGACGAGCGGTCGTGCTTCCCTGCAATCCATGGCTACCTTCCGGTCTCAGGCCTGAGCGAAATCCGGGTACATCTGTATCAGCTTCTGCTTGAACCGCGCCCGGGCGCGGAACAGGCGCGACTCGACTGTGCCGATGGAGATCCCGAGCGTGTCGGCGATCTCCTGGTACGCGAGGTCTTCGAACTCGCGCATGATCAGGACGGTGCGGAAGATCTCGGGCAACTCGCGGAGCACCTCGTGCGTGATCTCCACGATCTCCTCGCGCTCGAGGCGAGCGTCGGGGCGCACGATCCCCTGACCCGGGGCCTCGAGAGTCGCGGCCTCGGGATCCTCGACGGCGTGGATCGGGCTGCGGCCCTTGCGCTTCAGGAAGTCGAGGATCGTGTTCGTCGCGATGCGGTACAGCCAGGTGTAGAAGCTGGACTGGTGCTGGAACGAGGGCAACCGGCTGTACGCCTTGAGGAACGTGTCCTGGACGATGTCCTCGATCTCGACCGCGTTGCGGGTGTAGTGCCGGGTGAGCCCGAACAGGCGCGCCTGGTAGCGCTCGACGAGCAACTGGAAGGAGGCCTGGTTGCCCGCGAGCACCTCGCGCACGAGCGAGGCGTCCAGTTCCGGGGCCTGTTCCATCAGAGTGAGCTCCATGGCGTCCTTGACTGAGACGCCTCCAGGGGTCCTCTATTCCCGTTGATCCAGCTTGGGGAAGGGGAGGTCCACGTCCCCCAGGGTGTGGCCCAGCTTGTCGCGCTTCGTACGCAAATACTTGAGATTGCGCGGGTTAGGGTGTGTCGACAGGGGTAGTTGGTCGACCACCTCGAGGCCGTAGCCGGCGAGCCCGTGGATTTTCTTGGGGTTGTTCGTGAGGAGCCGCATCCGACGCACGCCCAGGAAGTGGAGAATCTGAGCTCCGATTCCGTACTCGCGCAGATCCACCGGGAGCCCCAGGGCCTCGTTCGCCTCGACGGTGTCCAGGCCCTGGTCCTGGAGCCGGTAGGCGCGCAGCTTGTTCGCGAGGCCGATCCCGCGCCCCTCCTGGCGCAGGTAGACGAGCACGCCGTGCCCTTCCCGCCCGAGGATCTCCATCGCCATGTCGAGCTGCGGCCCGCAGTCGCAACGTTGCGAGTAGAAGACGTCCCCCGTCAAGCACTCCGAGTGCACGCGCACATACACGGGCTCCTCGACCGCCGGGCAGGGTGCGTTGTCTTCGCCCTGCGGCATCCCGATCGTGAGCGCGATGTGCTCCTTCGCATCGATCTTCGATCCGAAGAGGTGCGCGCGGAACTCGCCGAACCGCGTCGGGAGCGGCACGTCGAGCTCGATGGGGATGATGAGCTGCTCGTTCTTCCTCCGCCATGCGACGAGGCTCTCGATGCTGCACAGCTTGAGGTCGTGACGCTTCGCGAACTCCTCGAGGTCCGGCATTCGCGCCATCGTCCCATCATCATTCATGATCTCGCAAACGATGCCGACGGGGTGCGCTCCCGCGGCGCGGGCGAGGTCGACGATTCCTTCCGTCTGCCCGCCGCGCACGAGCACGCCGCCGTCCTTGGCGCGGAGGGGGAAGACGTGTCCGGGACGGGCGAGGTCCTCGGGCTTGGACTGCGGGTCGGCCGCGACCTGGATCGTGCGCGCCCGGTCCGCGGCGCTGATCCCCGTCGTGACGCCCGTCGCAGCCTCGATCGAGACGGTGAACGCCGTCCGGTGCTTGTTCGTGTTGCGGGTCGCCTGCGACTCGAGGCGGAGCCGGTCGCAGATATCGCCCGCCATGGGCACGCAGATGAGGCCGCGGCCTTCCCGGGCCATGAAGTTGATCGCCTCGGGCGTGACGTGCTGGGCGAGCATCGTGAGGTCGCCCTCGTTCTCGCGGTCGGGGTCGTCGACGAGGATGACCATCTTTCCCGCGTTCAGGTCCGCGAGGATCTCGGGGATCGGGGCGATTGTCGTCGGGCTCACTTCGTGCTCACTGTCGGGTCGGACTCGGGTCGAGGGTCGGGCCGGGTCCGGGGGGGAGGGCCGCGGCCTGCCCTCACCGCCCGGATCGGGGCCCACCGCACCGGCTCTGCTGCGGTCGGTCGCGACCGGTCATGGTAATAGATAGCACCCGCGCGGAGCCATTCCGCGGGTTGAGTGCCCCGCCCACCGCGGGGTGGAGCGAAGCCCCATGAGCCACACCATCGCTGTCGCCGCCCTCGCGCTCGGCGCCGTGTCCGCGGGCTGCGGCGCCACGGATCGGCCCGCCGCGGACGCTGGCCCCCCGCTGCCCGCGACCACGAGCTCCGCGGAGGCCCGCGCGCGGATCGCCGAACTGGAGGACGCCCGCAGCGACGGCGCCGGGTTGCTCCAGATCCTCGCGCGTCGATCCGAGCCCGAAGTGCGCGTGCGCGCGACGGTCGCCCTCGGGCGTCTGCAGCGCGCAGACTACGGCGTGACGGTGACGGGAGCGCTCGTGCGAGGGCTCGACGACGACGTGCCCGAGGTGCGCGCCGCCGCGGCGTTCGCCCTCGGGCTCCGCGGCGATCACAGCGCGACGGAGGCGATCCTCGCGCACTTCGCGGATCCCGACGTCGGCGTGCGGGCGGCGATCGTCGAGGCCGCGAGCAAGCTCGACGACCCGCGACTGCGGAGGGAGGTGCTGTACGCGCTCCTCGATCCCGAAGAGCGCGTCCGCATCGAAGCGGCCGTCGGACCGCACCGTTGGGACCCCGCGGCCGACGATGCGGGCGAGGTCGACAACGCTCTCGTGCGCGTCGCGTGGAAGACGCCCATCGTCGACGGGCACGCAGCGCCCCTGCCACCGACACCCGGCGGCAAGGCCGTGGGCGAGGAATCCGGCGAGGTGATCTGGCGCGTGGTCTTCACGCTCCAGCGGCGGAGTGCGGAGCGCGCGCGCGAAGTGTTCCTCGCCTACGCGGCGGCCTCGGAGCCCACGCTCGCGCGGCTCTTCGCCGTGAAGGGCCTCGGGCGGCTCGCCCCGGACGCAGCCGGCCGCGAGGCGCTCGAAGCTGCGCTCACGGACGGCGATTGGCGCATCGTCTGCGAAGCCCTGAACGGCCTCGGCGCCTACGCCATGGTCGGCTCGCTCAGCCCGATCGCGAAGATGGTCGAGCACCCGTCCGCGCATGTGCGCCGGACGGCCTGTGAGGCGCTCGCTGACTATGAGGTCCGCGCAGCCCGGGTTGCGCCGGTCCTCGCACGCGCCCGGAACGACGAATCGGCCTCCGTCCGCGCGGCGGCGATCGTGGCCGACGTCCGGGTGCGCGGATCGGACGCCGGCGAGGGCCTCCTCTCGCTCGCCGCGAGCCCCGACCCCGTCATTCGGAACGCGGTCGCGGATGCCGCGGCGTACTTGCCGCGCCAGAAAGCGCTGACGATCCTGCTCGCGCTGCTCGCGGACGACGAGCTCACGGTCGCGGAGACGGCGATCGCGAGCCTTGGGCAGCTCGCGGTGCCCGAGGCTCGCGAGCACCTGCGCGCGCTCGGGCGCGATCCCGACAACGGCCGGCGGCTCGCGGCGGTCGTCGCGCTGCGGGAGGGAGCGGCCGAGGCCGACCTGCCGTTCCTACGGGCGGCGTTCGCGACCGCGCACGGCGACATCGGTCCCGAGGTGCGCTTCAACGTGCTCGAGAACGCGGGCATGATCGGCTCGCGGGCGGCGCTCGCGCTCGTGGCCGAGGCGCTCGACGACCCACACCCGCACGTGCGGCGCGTGGCGGCGAGGGTGCTCGCCGAGCATGGAACGCAGGCGGCGCGCGACAAGCAAGGCCGCAAAGCGCCGGTCTCCGAACTCCCGCCGCCCACCCACTCAGCCGGCGCGAAATGGGTGGACACGAACCCCTTCGTCACGGTGCGGACGAGTCGCGGCGAGATGGTGTTCGAGCTCTTCCCCGCGGAAGCGCCGGTCCACGTGTACAACTTTCTGGAGCTCGCGCGCCGCGGTTTCTACGAGGGGCTCGCGTTCCACCGTGTCGCGCCGGACTTCGTCATCCAGGGCGGGTGCTACCGCGGCGACGGGAACGGCTCGGTCACGTGGCGGGACGGAGCCCTGCGGCACGAAATCGGACCGCGGAAGTACGTCCGCGGCTCCCTCGGCATGCCGCGCAACGAGGACCTGGAGAGCGGCGGAAGCCAGATCTTCGTCACGCACCGGCCGACTCCACATCTCGACGGTCGCTACACCATTTTCGGAGAGCTGCGCTCCGGCTTCGACGTGCTCGACTCGATCGAGGTCGGCGACCTGATCCTGGACGTGCGCTAGCGCCAGGAGCGCAGGCAAGGGAGGAGAGCGGGCACGGATAGAACGGGAGGGAGAGGAAAGACCCAGATTCGGGAATCCAGGGCCTGGGTTCCTGCGATCGGCCGACAAGGCGCTGAGCCGACCCGCGGCTTGGGCCGATAGCTCGGACGAGGGTTTCGAGCCCCATGCTCAAGACTGGGATCTTCCTCGATGTACAGAATCTGATCCGCTGCGGCGGGTGGGGCGTTCGGTTCAAGGTCATCCGCAAGCTCGCGGAGGCTCAGGGGGGGGTCGTGCTCCGCGCCAACGCCTACCTCGAGTTCGACCGCGAGCGCGAGGAACAGGACCCCGATCACCGCCGGAAGCGGAACGAGTTCCGGGACGCGATCCGCCGGGCTGGCTTCCAGGTCGTCACGAAAGAGGTCAGCCGATATCGCAACCCGGACGGCGAGATCACGATCAAGGCGAACACGGACATCGACCTCGCCGTCGACGCGCTCGTCCAATCGGACGGGCTCGACCACATCGTCCTGGGTACGGGCGACGGGGACTTCGTGCGCCTCGTCCGAGCCTTGCAGGATCGCGGCAAGCGCGTGGACCTCATCTCCTTCTCGGGTACGAGCGAAGAGCTGCGGCGCGCGGTCGACTTCCACTTCCCCGGCTACGTCGTCCCGGGACTCCTGCCTGTCCAAACCGACGATCCGAACCGGGTGCGCGGCATCATGCATTGGGTCAACGAGGAGAAGGGCTTCGGCTTCCTGACCGTCCGCGAGGGGCTCGAGCTCGACGCCGTCTGCGAGGACGTCTTCTGCCACCTCACCGACTTCGAGCACCGGGACGGGCGGCCGCTGACGAACAAGTCGTTCGCCTACCTCAAGACGCGCCAGACCATCCTCGAGTTCTCGACGGAGGAGCAGCCCGATGGGAAGCTCAAGGCGCTCGAGGTCACCGAGTTCGAGCCCGCGAGCGATTGAGGGTCCCCGATCCTCATCGGCGCCGTGCCGGAACCCGCGGGTTTTCCACTACACATCACCACTTCGCCGCGTGAGGGGCCCAAGCGCTGTGGGAAACTCTCCCGAATCCTTGCCAACGGCTGTCCCGTAAACGACTTACGGTTATCCACAGATCTTCTCCGAGCTGTGCATAACCCCGGGGAGTCGGGCGGCGGCCGGATTTCGGGGTCGCCCCTCAGAGGGGCGCTCAGGGCGCCGATAAGGACCGGTGGCGACGGATTTCCCACCCGCCGCCGGTATCCCGAATAGCACCGTGAGCCCCCGCAGGGAGGCGACCATGCACCGAATTCTGATCCTGGGAGCGATGGCCCTCGTCGCTGGAAGCATCGCCGTGACCGGCTATGGCGACATCGAGTCACGCTTGGAGCGTCTGGATCGACTCCAGCGCGAGACCCCTTCCGAAGTCCGCGCCATCGAAGCCTCCCTCGCCGGAATCCACGGGGAGCTCGAGGAGCTGCACTCGCTCCTCGGCGTGCTCGACGCCCGGGATTCGCGCGGCGCGGACGAGCTCCGGGATCGCCTCTCGACGCTCACGAGCGAGATCGGCGCGACGGCGGCGCGGCTCGTGGAGCAACAGACCGGGCTCGAGACACTCGAGTCCCGGCAGCGCGAGGTCGCGCGCGAAGAGCTTCGCGTCCGCCTCGAGACGATCGAAGTCTCGCTCGCGCAGTGGAACCGCATCCAGGACGACGTGACTGCGATCGCTACGCTCGTTCGAACCACGAAGGACGAGGTCGACTCGATCGGCGCCGAGATGAGCCGGGACGTCGATGTCATGTGGTGTGAGATCGTCGGCCCGACCGTCCAACTCGCGGGCGAAGCGACGGTGGGCAGCGGCGTCCTGCTGCAGTCCCGCGAGAAGCCCGGGACGGGGGAGTACGAAACGCTCATCCTGACTTCATGGCACGTCGTGCGCGACATCCGCGCCGACGCCGGGGGCGCGGATCCGTCGATTCCCGTCGCCGTCTACACGTCCGACGGCGCTGTGCTCTCCGAGACGGCCCAGCTCGTGCACTATGACGCCCACATCGACGCGGCGGTGCTGCGCCTCAACACCACGCTGCCCGTGGCGTGCGGTGCACGGCTCGCCTCCCGCGAACGCCTCGACCGGATGCGGATCTTCGAGCCCGTGTACGCCGTAGGATGCCCGCTCGGCAACGACCCCATCCCCACCGCGGGCGAGATCTCAGCCACCGACCACGTGATCGACGGCAACAGCTACTGGATGATCAGCGCGCCGACCTACATCGGCAACTCGGGCGGCGGGCTCTACGACGCTCAGACCCACGAGCTCCTGGGCATCTTCTCGAAGATCTACACGCACGGCAGCCTACGGCCGACGGTCGTACCGCACATGGGACTCGTCACGCCGCTCACGCAGATCTACGACTGGTTGGAGGCCAAGGGCTACGCCCGGGTAGACGTCACGTTCGACAAGGAGTCTCCGATCCTCACACTGGTCGAGCATTAGTACGGTGCCGCACACCTCCGCGACGCCCGGCGTCGCGGAGGTGTGCGGCACCGTACTAATGCCGGAAGTGGCGCGCGTCCGAGAAGACCATCGGGATGCGCGCGGCATCGCACGCTGCGATGACCTGATCGTCGCGGATCGACCCGCCGGGCTCGACGATCGCGCTCACTCCGGCTTGGATCGCCGCCTCGACGCCGTCGGGGAACGGGAAGAAGGCGTCGGAGGCGAGCACGCTCCCCGTGGCGCGCTCCCCCGCCTTCGACACGGCGAGCCGGACCGAGTCCACGCGGCTCATCTGGCCGGCGCCGACGCCGCGGACCGTCTGGCCGGCGACGAGGACGATCGCGTTCGACTTCACGTGCTTCGCGATCTTGTTCGCGAAGGTGAGCTCGGCCATCTGCGCCGCGCTGGGCTCGGTCTTCGTGACGACCCGGAACCGGTCCGCTCCTTCGCAGGGGAGGTCCCGCTCCTGTAACAGGAACCCGCCGACGAGCTTCCCGAGCTCGACCTCGCCGGCGCGCCGCACAGCCGGTGAGAAATCGCCACACGCCAGGAGCCGGACGCTCTTGCCCCACTTGGGTTTCTTCGTGAGCAGCTCGAAGGCGTCGTCGTCGATGGCCGGAGCGATGATCGCCTCGACGAACCTGTTCCCCGAGACGAGGAACTCCGCGCACGCGAGGTTGACGGGGCGCGTGAGGGCGAGCACCGAGCCGAAGGCCGAGATGGGGTCCCCGGTCCAGGCCTCCGCGAGCGCGGCCTCGAGGGTCTCGGCCGCTGCGGCCCCGCACGGGTTGGTGTGCTTGATGACGCACGCGAAGGGCTCGTCGAACTCCTTCGCGAGCGCGAGGGCAGCGTCGAGATCGACGAGGTTGTTGTAAGAGAGCGCCTTGCCGGAGAGCACCTCCGCCGTACCGACGCTCGGCTCGGTGGACCCACTGAACCGATAGAAGGCGGCACGCTGGT
>SMVQ01000258.1 GCA_004357655.1 Planctomycetota bacterium | reverse complement strand
CTGCGTCAGGTCCGTGATGATCATGAAGAAGATGATCAGGAGGAACACGACGTCGATCATCGGCGTCATGTCGAGCTCGATGTCCGTCTCTGGGTCGTGCTTGGCCAGGTTCATGGCTCGATTCTCGGGGTGCTCAGGGTGCTTCGGGGCGGGGTCGGATCGTGCTCCGCACTTGCCCGCGCCTGCGGCGGCGCGGGCCGGAACTCCGGGGAGCTCTACCCGGCAGGGCCGGGCAGGCTACTCCACGGGGGAAATTGTCATGCGCTCCCGGTGCTGCGGAAGCGCTCGAACAGGTCCTCGACGATGGCGCCGAGCTCGATCACGGTCCTCACCATGCGGTTCCTGAGGAACGCGAAAGCCGCCGTCACGGGGATGGCCACGACCAGGCCGAACAGGGTGGTGAGCAGGGCCTGGGAGATACCCCCGGCCAGCTCGGCGGGGGATGCCTGGCCGCCGGAGGTCGCGATCACGTTGAACGCCTTGACCATGCCCGCCACCGTTCCGAGCAGACCCATCATGGGCGCCGTGTTGGCGATGAGGGAGAGCCAGCCGATCTTCTGGTGAAGCTTGATCGACTCCTCGTCGCCCATCTCCTCGAGCGCCTTCTCAATGGTCTCGAACGGGTGCCCGATTTTGGCGATTCCCGCGCCACACACGCGCGTGAAGTAGTTGGGCTCGTTCTCGCAGAGCTCCATCGCCTCCTGGAACTGCTCCTCGTCGAAGAGAGCCTGGATCTCATCGATCAACTCCGGGGGCGCCAGCTTGTCGCGCTTCATCGAGAAGACGTTCTCGATGATGATCGCGAGCGAGACGACGGACAGGCCGATGATCGCGAGGCCGATCGGACCGGACGCCTTGATGAGCGAACCGATCGTCTCTTCAGGGGGGCCCCCGGCCTGGGCGAGGACGGGAGCCGCCGTCGCCATGAAGGCGGCGAGGAACGCCAATGAGGGGATGACCAGGGTGGACATCCGGGCTTGGAGCTTGTTCAGGTTCATGACCGAGGTGCTGGGGGCGGATGGGGGATGGGATGGAGACCGGAACGATCGCGGAGGATCGAGTGCCGGGCTTGCGGGACTTAGAGTGTCTTGAGGAGTTCGGCCGCCTTCCGGGCGGAAGGGGTGTTTCCGTAGTGGTCTCTGACCTGGGTCAGCCACGTCTTCGCCGAGGCGACGGCGTCCTTGTCCTGCAGCCTCAGCGTGCTGTCAGCGAGGCCGACGAGGGCCCGGGCCGCGCTATCGCCGCCCCTGGGATCGGTGGCGGATACTCTTGCGAACTCGACCTGTGCGAGTCGGTTCTGGCCGTTCGCGAGGAACGCCTCCGCGAGACCGAGGCTGGCGGCCTGGCGTTCGGCGGCGCTCTCGGGCGCGCGCGCGATCCGGCCCTGGAAGAACGTGATGGCCTGGCTCGCCTGGCCCCCCGCGAGCATGCAGAACCCTTCGCCCACGACGGCTTCACCCTGGGCGGCGACGAGTCGCACGCGGATCGGGGAGCGCTCGTCCGCGATCTCGGCGGCCATGCTCCGGAGCGAGCCCTCGATCGTGGCGAAGAGCTCGCGCGCGGCGAGCGTATCACCGGCCGCGAGATAGGCGTGGGCGGCGTCCAGTCCGGCGTTGAGGCACAGTTCGCGGTCGTATCCCTTCGTCGCCGGCTCGTTCGCGCCCTCCTCGTACAGCGACTTGTACGCCTCCGCCGCCGCCCGCGCGTCGCCAGTGAGCAGGAGGGCTCGTGCCCGCAGGTTGCGGACTCTTGGGACGTGGCGGTCGTTCGTGAAGCCCGACAAGAACTTGTCGCACTCCTCCACGCAGGCCGTGAACTGATTCGAGTCCGCAGCCCCCCAGGCGAAGAGCTCCGAGGCCGCGCGGAACCGGGCCGCGGCCTTCACGACCTCGCGCGCGCCCGCGTCCGTTGCGGCGAGCTTGAAACTGCTGACGGCATTCTCGTGGTCGCCGCGCTCGCTGTACTTGAGGCCGTCCTCGAAGGGTACGGGCACCTTGCCCCAGACGATCTTCACCACTTCATCGCTCGCGAGCTTCTGCTCCTTGTTGTCGTGGGTGAAGCGGACGGCATCGAGCGAGTTCTCGGTGACGATCCCCGGCACGGCGGACACCGTGCCCTTCCTCACGTTCACCTTGTAGATCTGGTCGGGACGCGCGGCGGTGGCTTGCGCGGCGACCGGTGGGGTGAAGAGCGCGGTGAAGAACAAGGTTGCGAGGAGCCCGGCCCCGAGGCCCGAGCCCAGGGAAAGGCGCTTCAAGACGCTGTTCGTCGAGGGTCCTTCCATGGTGAGGGCGAACATCATAGCGAGGGGGCTTCTCGTCACAACCAAAAGTTCGGCGGGCAGGTTGGCCGTGGAGCTCATTCCTGGGCCAGCTTATTCTTGAGCCACAGGAACCGTTGCCTGAGGACCTGTCCCCCCAGCGCATCGCGCAGCGCCTGGGGCGTCTCCTCGGATTCACACCACACTTGGACGTAATCGAACTGCGGGGCCTGGTCCTCGATGCCGGCGAGTTGGCTGCGGGCACTCTCCCGCTTGCGGGAGTTGATGTTGCTCCACACGTAGTACGTGTAGACCACCATGAACTTCTGCTCGTACCACTCGCACGAGGTCCACTTCTGGCCGCCCTGGGCGATCGCCGCAACCTTCTTCGCGACGAGCTCGAACTCGGCCTCGTCGTCGCCCGCCCCGGGTACGATCGTGATCTGGTCCCGCGGGCCCTCGATCCAGCCCGTCACCGACCGCGCCCAGTTCAGGATCACGGTCTTACCAGGGCGAATGGTGTCGTCCTGGATGAGCGGGCCGAGTACGGCGCGCGCCTCGACGAGCTTCTTCTGCTTCACGAGGGCCTGGCCGAGGTCGGGGATCACGTACTTTCTGACGCCGTCGCGCTCGTCGGCGGACTCCCCGAAGCTCACGATGATCCGCTCGAGCACACCTTGGGCTCTCGCCCACTCCTCGAGCTCCATCCAGTGACTCGACTCGTTGCGCAGGTTGCCGTAGGACGGTGAGCTCGCCGTCGAGTTGGAGAGCTCCAGGAGCTCCGCCATCTCCCGCAACAGGGCCGGGTCGTCGCTGTCGCCCCGTGCCGTCTTGAGCACGTTGTAGAACCTGAGCGACGTCGCGCCCGTCCGCCGTTCATTGGGGTACAGCTCGACCATTCTGGTGAATGTCGCGCGGGCCGCCGGGCGGTCCCCGAGACCGAGCTGGCTCTTGACGACCATCTGCATGGCCCATGGCGCGAGGAGCGGTTGCTCCGGGTACCGCGTCTCGAAGCCGTCGAGGTAATCGATGACTCGCTGGTACTCCGCCTCGTCCCCGTCGGGCACGGCGCGATTGAAGTGGATCATGCCGCGGTAGAACTCGGCAGTCGCGGAGGCCTCCCTGCGCTTGCCCAGCGCCGTCGGGCTCGTCACCCCCGCTGCGTCGGTGCTCTTCAGGAACCCCTCGAGGTACTCGTTGAAGATCTCGAGCGCGCCGTCGATGTTCCCGAGCCGCCACTCGCACGTTCCGATCTTGACCTGCGCGAGCTCCCAGAGCACCGAGCCCTTGGGGACTCTCGCGAAGTGCTCGATGCCCCGCGCCCAGTCCTGGTCGGGCTTGCGAATGGCCTTCAAGCCGTTGTTGAACTCGATCTGGTCCGCACTCTTGGTGCCGACATCCAACACGATCTGCTCGGCTTCGGTGACCATCGTGTCGAACGTCTCACGCTCCAGGACGGCGTCGTCGGCAACGCGCGTGATCATCTTGTAGTAGCCCTGGGCGTTCAGCTCGTCGTACTCGATGTCGCCGCGCCACGCCGTGCAGCCCTCGCGGAAGGCCATCGCCGACTCGAGCCGCCGATCCATCCTGCGAAAGGTGTTGCCGATGTTGTTCATCACCTTCGCGCCGTACTCGATGCGCGAGGCCTGATCCTGGCCTTCGATGGCCCGCAGAACGCGCCGGAACCCGTCGAGCGCGAGCTTGTAGTTCTTGTCGTAGTACTCACCCTGCGCGGCCTCGAACAGGACGTCCGGGGCGGGCGTCGTGCCGGGCCGCGTGATGATCTCGGCGATCAGCTTCTGGGCCCGGATCTGGAGCGTGCGGCCCCTGTTCTCGTCGTTCACGCGCTGGGCGACCTTGAGCGCGAAGTTCAGGCTATCGATCTGGTTCCGCTTCGAGTGGCCCTGCCCCTTCATGGCCTCTTCGGTCTCGTACCATTCCGCGTGCCCGGTCGCGAGGCTACCGCCCACGAAGCCGCCGGCCTCGAGCACCGCGCGGGCGACATCGAGCATCGCGAGGTACCCGTACCCGCTGAGCGGAATGCCCTCAGCGCGTTCCGCGTTGTAGAAGTGCAGGCCGAACAGTGCAGCGTTCGCGGCGTCGCCCAGGTTCGTGAGTGCTTCCAGCAGGCCCGAGGTCGCGAGCTGGAGGAACTTGAAGCGCATCTGCTTCTCGCTCTCGCTGACCCCGTTCTTCTTGAGGTCCGCCCATTCCTTCGGGTCCGTGGGCCATGCTGACTCGACGACATACTGGTAGAACCCCGCGGCTTCGGCCCAGTCCTTCTGGTACGCGTACACCTTGCCGAGGCCCATGAATGCCCGGAGGCCCGCGGGGGAGTCCTCGCCCGCATCGAACGCGAGCTGTTCGAAGGCCTCGATCGCGCTCCCGTAGTAGTAGGTGCCGTCCTCTTGAGTCTGCGCGATGTCCGCGAGCATGTTGCCGCGGTTCAGCATGAGAGCGTGCAATTCCCGCGTCTGAGCCTCGGTGCGTTCATCCTTCGCGATCGCCTCGAGCTCGGCGATGAGGTCGCCGGTCTTCTCGACCGCCGCCTGCAGGACCTCGCTCTGTCGGAGCTTGAGCCGGTCGACATCCTCGCCGACCGCCTCTTCGAGGGCGGCCTCGAGCGCCCGGGCGTACAAGGCCGAGGTGTCGACCAGCGCGGCTTCCGCGGAACCACGGAGCTCGGAGTACGGGTTCCGCTCGATGAACTGCAGGTAGGACGTCAGGGCGCGCTCGAAGAGCGCCTCGCGCTTCCCATGTTCGCGCTCGTTGCGGGCGCCGATGGCGTACACCTCGCACCGGACGAGGGCGAGTTGCTCGCCCATCTTGCCGGTCACGCCCTCGGTCTCGACCTCCTCGATGACCTCTTCGGCGAGGTCCACGAAGGACCACTCGGAGGCGAGCCCGCGGGCGAACGCGATCTCGGCCTTGACCTTCGCGGCGTTCTGGGCGAGGGCGGGGGCGGGAACCAGGCAGAGGGCGGTCGCGGCTGCCCACGTAGAGGAGGACCCAAGAGCGTTCATGTCGTTCTTACCGATTTGGACCGATCGAGCGGGGAGCTGGGCGGGTTGGAGTGGGATGGGACGGCAGGCGCACGGTGGCTTCGGTCACCGCGCTTCCGCTCGATAAGGATCCTCTTGGTTACCCGCGGTTGCGGGTCGGACTACAAAAATTGGGGCTGACCGTCCCAGATGGCGTGCGTCGTGGGCGGGAACTGAAGCCCAGGTTGGGGCGCGTTCGCAAGAACGTCGCCGACGCCAGGTGAACGAGGGTGTCCCGTGCCGCGGGATCGGGGGATGCTCTCCGCCGGCGGGACGCCGGATCACTCGCCCAGTCCGAGCTCGGCCGGGGTCGGTTCCTTCTCCTCTGGGATGACGATGTTCGCTCGCAGGAGGATGAGGAGCTTGCGGTTCGAAATGAAGGTGCCCTTGCGTTCGAAGAGCGCGGAAAGGATGGGGATCTTGTTCAGGATGGGCACGCCCGAACGCTGGTCCTGCTTCTCCGAGACCTCATGCCTCCGAGCAGGATCGTTCCGCCGTCGGGCATCGGGACGGACGTCCGGATACGCTGGATCTCCACGCTCGGGAGCTGGATGGTGACCGAGCTCTGGCTGCCGAGGGTCGTCACGCGTTCCTCGATGGGACGCTTGAGCACGGCGATGGTGGGGCGCAGCTCCATCGTGATGAAGCGGCGGTCGGCCGAG
>SMVQ01000257.1 GCA_004357655.1 Planctomycetota bacterium | reverse complement strand
GCGCGTCACCTCCGCCAGGGTCACGGGCAGGACGTAGGGCGGGCGCCCGGGCTCATCGCGCCGGGCGGGCTCGGACGTCCGCACCCACCACACGACCGCCGCGAGGACCGCGGCTCCGACTGTGAAGCTCAGTATTCCGAACGATCGGCCCATCGGTACGTCACCTGTGACTCCGCGCGGGTCCCGCCGGTCGGAGGCGCGTTCAGTCTAGCTATTCCGGATTCTCGCGTCTTGGGGGAGTGCGCCGATCCGTTGAGTACGGGACACTGGAGGCGGCCCTCGCCCCGGTCACGCTTTGAACCCAGCTCCTCGAGACTCGCACTTCACCGCGACGGCGCTCGCGGACGTGCCCGATGAGGGCGTGCTCCTCGGCGCGGGGCGCTCGGGCATCGTCTACCGCGTGCGCGACCGGGAAGGGCGCACCGTCGCGCGCAAGACCTTCGAATCGGGTCCGGTGACGAGGCTCGTCCAGTACCTGTTCCTCGGCGCGCCGAACCCCTACGCGTGGAGCGAGGACGCCGTGCAGTGCGCGCTCTTCCGCCGACGAATCCTCGCGCCCCTCGTGCGGCACTGGTTCGGGGACGGACTGCGCGTCGCCGCAGCTTGGAGTCAGGACTGGAACGAACAGCGTCTCGCCTACCAGCTCCACACGGAATTCATCGGCGGCGTCGCCCCGACCCTGCACCACCCGATGAACCGCCGTGGCGCGCGCGAGGTCAACGAGCTGCTCGCGGTCATGGGCTCGCTCCAGGAGCGGCTCATCGAGTCGGGCTTCGTCGGTCTCGCCTGGCAGGCGGGGCTGGGCAACCCGGTGGCGCTCGCGAACTTCCTGCGGCTGCCGGACGAGAACGGAGCGCGCCGCTGGGCGTGGATCGACCTCGAGTCCGGTGTACCGGCGCTCTTCCCCTTGAGCTTGCGCGCCTTCGCCTTCTATATCCGTCAATCGTGGCAGCGCGGGCGCGCCCTCTTCGACGACGTCGACACGGGCGTGCTCAGCGAATACCTCGGCGCACGCGAGGCCGAGCTCGCGGCGAGCCTCGGCCCGGAATCGATGGAGGAGCTGCGCGGCGACGTCGAGGCGCTCCGCCTGCACCAGAACGCATGGAAGGCGACGTCGCGGACGGAGAGCAGCGTCACGTACCAGCTCAAGAAGCGCCGCATCACCGAGGACGAAGCGCGGTTCTACGGGCAGCACCCGTTCCGGTGGTTGGTCCACGAGGCCGGGCGGATGGCGCGCGAGGGCGTGCACGAGGTCGGCCGGCGCACGGTCGCGGGCTGGCGCCTGCTCCGGGGCCTCCCCTACCGGAAACTATTCCGAGCTGTCGTCGGATTCCTCTGCTCCCAGGAGTTCCGCCGCAAACTGGCGCAACAGCTCGTCGCCCGGCGCATCGACTCGTGGCAACGACGCAAGCAGCTCCTGAACGAGGAGGCCGCGAAGCTCCGCGCGCACCTCGAGAGTGAGGAGTCGTGCGCCTACTTGACCGATTTCGGCGTGCACGTGGCCATCAAGCCCTTCGTGAAGGGCGTCGAATTCCTCGTCTTCCCGACGCTGTTCTCGCTCGGCGTCATCGACGAAGGGACGCTCTACCTCGCAATCCTCGCTGGTGGCTGCCTGGCGCGGACGCTCTACACCGCCGGCCGACTCGTGCAGTCGTTCCTCACGCGCCGCGAGCTGCCGTGGGTCGCGCTCGCGGTCGGGGCCATCCCTATCGTCGGCAACCTCGCGTATCCCTTGCAGATCGTCTACTCCAGCACGGAGGAGGACGACATCCTCGCGCAGTTCATCCTCTACGACGGCTGCTCCGCGATCGGCCGGAAGATCCCCATGTACGGTGGTCGCGACACCCTTACGGAGCACGTATTCAACCACCTGCCCGACCGGATCGTGCGTGGCCGGCGCGGTCCGCGGGACGATTCGGCAGGGTTCCCCGCGTGATCGCAGCCGGGCTCCTCGCGCTCCTCGCCTCGGTACCCGCAGCGCATGCCGGTGAATGGACGCTCACGCGTAGCCTCGATGCGCTCGCGCAGCCGCTGATCGAGTGCGGGGTCGCGAGCGGCTTCGTCATCGGAGTGATCGCGGACGGCAAAGTCATGATCCGTGGCTACGGCACGACGGGGCGCGCGACGGACGCGAGCGTCCCGGCCGGCGACACGGTGTACGAGATCGGCTCGATCACCAAGGTCTTCACCGGGCTCCTCCTCGCCGATGCGGTCGAGCGCGAGCTCGTCGCGCTCGGCCAGCCCGTGCGCGAGCTCCTGCCGAACGAGATCGGCGTGCCCACGTACGGGCCGCGCGAGATTCGACTCGTCCACCTCGCGACACACTCCTCGGGGTTGCCGCGCGATCCGGACGATCTCTCGCATCCGTATGTCCTCTACGACGAAGCACGCTTCGCCAGCTTCCTCGCGAGCTGCGAACTGACCTGGTCACCCGGCGCGAGGTCGGTCTACAGCAACCTCGGCGCGGGCCTGCTGGGCCATGCCCTCGGTCACGCCGCCGGGAAGGAATTCGACACGCTGCTGAAAGAACGGGTCACCCTCCCGCTCGCGCTCCACGACACCCGGATCGCGCTCTCGGACGCCATGCGCGCCAGGCTTGCGCCCGGCCACGACGCCGACGGACGGGCCCGGCCCGCCTTGCGCCTCCCGCCCACGCTGCAGGCCGCGAGCGCACTGCACTCGACAGCGAACGACCTCCTTCGATTCGCCGCCGCCAACATGGCGCCCGAAGCGACGCCGCTCGCCGAGGCGCTGCGGACCTCGCATCGGATTCGGTTCGACTACGGCAACGAGTGCAACGGTATCGCGCTCTTCTGGAACCGGCGGCAGGGCGGCGCGACACTCGAACACACGGGCGGCACCCTGGGCTACCGAAGCTTCCTCGGAATTCACCCGGAGCGCCGAATCGCCGTCGTCATGCTCGCGAACACGGCCTCCGACCGGCTGGATGACATCGCGCGCGAAGCGTTCGCCCTGTTCCTCGGAAGTCCCGTCGAACGCGTGCCCATCCACGCGCCGATCGCGCTGCCGCGGAAGATTCTGGAGCGCTTCGTGGGCTCCTACGAACTATCGCCGACGGAGCGCATCCGGGTTCGCCTCGGAGAGGACGGGCTCGTCATTCGGATCCCGGGCAAGCCCATCGCCCGCCTCTACCCTTCATCCGAACGTGATTTCTTCCTCCGCAAGTTCGAAGCGAACATCGCGTTCGAATCGGACTCCACCGGCACCCCGCAAGTCATCGTGCTGCGCACCCACGACGACATTGTCAAGGCGCGACGGGCGCAGGCGGAATAACCGGCAGGATGGACGCTATCCAGGATCGCAATACGGTACCGCGACAAATTCTTCACAACTCGCCAGTACCGACGAGTTGTGAAGAATTTGTCGCGGTACCGTGTTCGGACGCTATTCCGGATCGAGCTCGAGCACGAAGTTCCGGAACCGGACGTCGGTCGCACCTCCGGAGTGAATCTGCAGCGCGATCACGCCCGAGCGTGCACCCTCCGGATCGACGAGGTCGACACACGGGATCCCGTTGATCGCCGTGCGGATGCGATCACCCACCGCGACGATCTCGTACTTGTTCCATTCGCCTGGTTTCACGGCATCGTCGCCGGGCTCGCCGAACAGGACGGCGCGGCCGTGTTCCTCGTAGAGCTTCCCCCACCAGCCAGCGCCGATGTCGGCCTGATAGCCCTTCACGTCGCCACCCTCGAGCACCTCGCTGCGGAACTGAATCCCACTGTTCGCCGTGTTCGGCTCAAGCTTCACTTCCAGAGTGAGACGGAAGTCGGAGAGCTGCCAATCGCTCACCAGGAATGCGTTCCGCTCGATGCCACCCGTGCGACCGACGATCGCGCCGTCCACGACGCTCCATAGGCTCTCGTCCCCGCGCCAGCCAGCGAGACTCTCGCCGTCGAAGAACGCGCCGACGTCCGCGGTCGTGAGGCTGCGCGGAACCTGCGCCTCCAGCGCGAGGTAGGCGAACAGGTCGATCGCTTCCTGTTCGGCGAGCGTCGCAAGCTGGCCCTCGGGCATCATCGATATCTCCTCGAGGCGCATCAGCTCGATCTCGTCGCGGGCTACGGTGACGGTCTCGTTCTGGGTCTTCAGGGTGACCGAGCTGTCGTTCTCTGCCGTGAGGATGCCCGTGACGATCCGCTCGTCGTTCAGGAGCACGAGCGTCACTCGGTACTCCTTCGGAATGATCGCGTTCGGATCGATGATGTTCGTGAGGATGTACTCGAGATCCTTGCGGTTCGAGCCCGTGAGCTCGGGCCCGACGTCTCCGCCCTCGCCGAACAGCGAGTGACACTGCATGCACGTCCGCGCGTAGACGTCGCGGCCGTTCGACGTGTCCGCGGCGGCGATCCGTTCGGCCGTCGCGAGCCCCTGCCAGCGCTCGATCTCGGCCGCGCGGTCCTCCGGCGTATCGCGGAAGACGCCCCAGGCAGCCTCGATCTCGCTGTCGAGGCCCTCGTCGCCGAACGCGCGGAGTTGGCGCAGGATGACGGCCGTCAAGGCCGCGCGCGGTACCGTTCCGTCTTCGACGGCCGCGAGCAGTTCATGGGCGTACGACGTGCGCGCGGACAGCGTGGCGAGCGCGTCGCCGCGCTCCTCGTCCGAGAACGACGCGTAGCCGGCCAGGATCGCCGGCGGCGCGGCCGGGTAGTCGTATGAGGAGAGCTTCTGAATCGCCTCGCGGCGGAGCTCCGCCGAATCGGCGACGAGCGCGACGAGGATCGGCGCCGTCTCCGCGTCTTTCGCGCGGATGAGGGCCGACAGCGCGAGGCGCCGTGTCGCGAGCTCCGCGGAGTCGTCCGCGAGCAGGCTGCGAAGCTCGGGGAACACGCGCTCGTCGCCGAATACCGCCGCCAACGCGAGTGCCCGATCGCGGACCTCCGCGTTCGCGCTCGACGCGAATCCGTCGTAGGCCTTGGCCCAGCCGGCCGGCATCGCGACCCCACGTTGATCTTCGAGCGAGAGGAGCACCTGGTCGAGGGCGCGAACGCGCGCATCGTCCTCCGCCAACTCAGCGAGGACGCTGACGAGCGTCGAGTGGCACGCTTCGTCCGCGGCCGCGCGCCGCAGCGCGAAGTCGAACACGAGCGGGATCCGGCCCGCTCCCGCGAGGGCGAGCGCGCGCGCCGGGTCGAGCGGCACGAGTGGCTCGAAGCCGTACCAGTAGAGGAGTGGCAGGTTCACATCGTCCACATCCTCGCCGTGCGCCAGGAGCCGTTCGGCGATGTCCCAGCAGCGGTCGGGCGCGATCCGCTGCAGGCCCGACGCGAGGTAGAGTCGCACGACGGGCGAGGGGTCGTCGCGCGCGAGCTCCGCGAGCGTGTCGAGCGCGCGGTCGGACGGCGCTTTCGACTCGAGCAGGAGCTGAATCGCCCACGCGCGCACGTACTCGCTCTCGTCGCGGTGTTCGAGCCGGAAGAGTGGCTCCGGCCCGAAGTCGCCCTCGGGATTGCCGCCCATCAGCGTGAGGAGGTGGCCTTCCTCCAGGCCGCCCGTCGCGTGCAACGTCCAGAGCGCGCGCAGCCGGCGCGTCGCGTCGGGGTGGTTCGCGACCATGGCGCCCAAGCGCATCTTGGCCGACCAGGACGCGCCGCGCTCGGCGAGGAGCCGGCTGGCGATCTGCGCCTGCCACTCGTTTGCATGCTCATGGAGCTCGACGAGCGCGCGTTCGGAGAGCCGCGTGAGGTCCGTGAGCCGCGCCGCGGGCGCGCCGTACGACACGCGGTAGACGCGCCCGTTCGTACGGTCCCAGATCTCCTCGTCCTTGTTGTGGCAGGCCTGCGGGTCGTACCAGTCGATGAGGAATACGGAGCCGTCCGGACCGACCTCCATGTTGATGCCGCGGAACCAACGGTCGTTCGCGAGCAGGAAATCGTCGCCATGAGTACCGATGAACCCCGAGCCGGCGCGCTCGACGATATCGACGTTGACACGGTTGCCGTGAACGTTGTTCATGAAGACGCGCCCACGGTATTCGTCCGGAAACGAATCGCCGAGATAGATCATCGCGCCGCAATGCGCGTGCCCGCCGCCGGCGGAGCCCGAGCGGCCGTTCGCAGCCCACTGGTCGTCGCCGATCCAGTGCAGGTGATCGGCGATCGTCTTGATGTCGTCGTAGACGTAGTCGCTGAAGTGGCTCCCCGCCTGGCGCTGGTAGCGTCCGCCCTGGATCACGTGGTAGAGGTGCGGGATCACGCACGCCGTGATGAAGGCCTGGCCGTGCTCGTCGAAGTCGATGCCCCATGGGTTGGAGGAGCCCCACGCGAACACCTCGAAGGCGTGCGTCAGCGGATGGAAGCGCCACACGCCCGCATTGATCTTCTGCCGCTCCTCGTCCGACGCGCCAGGGGGGCCGACGTTCGAGTGCGTGAACACCCCGTGGCAACCGTACAGCCAGCCGTCCGGCCCGAAGGTGAAAGCGTTCAGGGTCTCGTGCGTGTCCTCGTAGTGCCACCCATCGAGCAGCACTTCGGGCGGTCCGTCCGGCACGTCGTCGCCGTCCGCATCCGGAATGAAGAGTAGCTCGGGCGCGGCGCCGACGAAGACGCCGCCGTAGCCGACCTCGAAACCGCTGACGAGGTTCAGACCTTCCGCGAAGACCTTGCGCGTCTCGAACTCGCCGTCGCCGTCCGTGTCCTCCAGGATGATGATCCGGTCCACCCCCTCGCCGTCGGCGCGCTTCTGCGGGTAAGCGTGCGCCTCGGCGATCCAGATCCGGCCGCGGGCATCGATCGTGAGCGCGATCGGCTGGTGAACGTCCGGCTCCGCCGCGATGACGTCGACCCGAAAGCCTTCCGGGAGGGTCATCGCCGCGGCCGCCTCCTCCGCTGAGAGCCCGTCGTGCTCCACGAAGTCGAGGATGTCCATGACCTCGCCGTCCGCGTACTCGGGGCGCGTCGCGTGCAAACGGAAGTCGTCGAAGTTCAGATGCCCCCAACTGCCGCCCCCTTCATCGACGAGGCGGATCCGAATCTCGCGCCCGACGTACGCGGAGAGATCGGCGACGGCCCGATGCATCTCCTCGTGGTCCCTGCCCGTGACGGAGAAGATCGTCTCGCCCGACTCCTCGAGCTGGAGCTCGACGCGCGTCCCGTCCTGGCGACCGCCCGCGACGAGGAAGCTCGCCCACGGCTGCGTGACCTCGAACGGAACGGAGGTCAGCGTCCCGTGTGGGCCGTCACCGCCGAGCTCGTACGTCCCGATCCAGTATCCGCCCATGTGGCCGCTCGTCATGTCGGACCTGCGCGGGTAGACCGTGTCACCCCGGATCGGCTGGCCCTCGAACGCCTCGCCCTCCGCAGTCCAGTCCGCGAGTGTGCCGGCTTCGAAGTCGAGGTTGAGCGGTGCTCCGTCGGAGCCGCGCGGAATCTCGCCGGGCGGGCGATCGTCCGCCGCCTTCACGGGCTCCTCGCCTCCCACGTCGCCGGAGACGCCCGCGCGCTGAAAGTGCACGAACGTGCCCTTCTTGTTGCCGACGACGACGTCCGGCGTGCCGTCACCGTCGATGTCACCGACGACGACCTGCACACCGACACCTGAGTCGTCGTGGATCCGGTGCGGGACGAAGTGCGCACCGCCCGCCTCTTCGCGCACGAGCTCGAACCACAGGAGGTAGGGCGGGTCGTCGGCGCCGCCCTCGCCGCCGGGGCCGTGGGACCAGAACCGCTTGCCCGTGACGACGTCGGGTAGACCGTCGCCGTCCATGTCAGCCAGCGCGAGCGCGTGCAGCTCGGAGACGGCGTAGTCACGCGGCGGGTCGTGGGGACTCACGGGGAGGATCACGTGCTCGACGAAACCGGGCTCGCCGTCCGGGTCATTCGCCGGGACCTGCTCCCACCAGGAGAGGCCGTAGCCGTGGGCATTGATGCTCGTCACGACATCGGTGTCGCCGTCCCCGTCGATGTCGTAGGCGATCATCTGCGCCCCGCCCTGCCCCTTCGAGAAGGGGACCGCGTGAAAACGCCACACGGGGTCGCCGTCGAGACTGTCCGGTTGCTGCCACCAGCCCTGCTTCAAGATCACGTCGCGCCGCCCGTCTCCGTCGAGGTCGCCGACGCCGAGCCCGTGCGTGAACCGGCCGAGGCCGAGCTCTTCCGACAGCTCGTGGAACACCCACGGCGCGCGCGGATCCGCGGGGTCGGGACCGGCCCAGCCGATCACGCCGCCCGTGTGGAAGACGAGCTCAGGGCGACCGTCTCCGGTGAGGTCGGTGAACGCCGGCGACTCGTTGTCGACCTGGGCATGGACGACATGCCGGTCCCAGTGGCGCTCCTCGCCGCCCGGATTCTCACACCAGAAAGCCGCCTGCCCCGGGAAGCCGACGAAGAGCACGTCCGGCCAGCCGTCCCCATCGAAGTCGCGCACCCAGGCGAAGAAGTTGTCGGAGTAGTGCAGGGGGTCGAAGGTCTTCGGCGGGAAGAGCTCGTGCTTCGTCGCGAAGTCCGGTCCCTCGTACCAGTAGGGACCGGAGACGATGTCGTTCACTCCATCCCGATTGAAGTCGCCGAAGCTCGCGCCCTCGCAGAAGAAATCGGTCGAGATCCGAATGGTCTCGAACCCGACGTCGGGAGCAGTCGCACCGGGGCCCGAGAGCACGAACGCGAGGGCGACCATTGCTGTGGTGTGGAACATGTCGACAGGTGAGACCATGCGGCGGACTGGAGCCGACTCGATTCTACCTCAATACGGAGTCGCTCAATACGGAGTCGTACACCCTGCCGCACTATCGCGGCAGGGTGTACGACTCCGTACTGTCACTCCATGCACTTGGCCCTCGTCGACTGGATCATCGTCGCCGCGTACCTCGTGTTCGCCGTCGTGGTCGGCCTGCACTATGCGAAGCGGGCGGGCAGCGACGTCGATCAGTTCTTCCTCTCGGGACGCTCGCTCCCCTGGTGGATCGCGGGTACATCGATGGTGGCCACGACCTTCGCCGCCGACACGCCGCTCGTCATCACGGGCTGGGTGCGCGACGCCGGAATCTGGAAGAACTGGCTCTGGTGGTGCTACGCCGGCGGCGGAATGCTCACGGTGTTCCTCTTCGCGCGCTACTGGCGCCGCGGGCGCGTGATGACGACGGCGGAGCTCGCGGAGCTGCGCTACGGCGGGGATGGAGCCCGCACCCTGCGCGGCTTCCTGGGCTTCTATCACGCGGGCGTCACGAACACGATCGTGCTGTGCTGGGTACTGCTCGCGGCGACGAAGATCATGGACGTCGTGCTCGGGGTCGACAAGGTGCTCGCGGTCGTCGCCGCCTGCGTCCTGGCGCTCAGCTACTCGCTGCTCGCCGGCTTCTGGGGCGTCGTCGTCACCGATCTCGTGCAGTTCGCGATGGCGATGGCCGGCTCGATCGTACTCGCGGTCCTCGCATGGAACGCGATCGGCGGCAGCGAAGAATTGCTCGCTCAGGCGGCGCGCGGCGGCGGCTTCACGCCGGACACGCTCAGCTTCTTCCCCGCGACGGGTCCCGGCGGTCTGTTCTCCCCTTCGTTCTGGACGGTGAGCGCAGCCGCGGTCGCCGTGTACCTCGGTGTCGCCTGGTGGGCGGCGGAGGCCGTCGACGGGGGCGGGCTCGTCGTACAGCGGATCGCCGCCACGCGCGACGAACGCAACGGCGTCCTCGCCGCCCTCTGGTACAACGTCGCGCACTACGCGCTGCGCCCGTGGCCGTGGATCGCCGTGGCGCTCGCCTCGATCATCGTCCTGCCCCACATCGATGTCCCCGCGCCCGTCTCCGGCACGATCGCGAGCATCGAAGCGGACGCGATCCTGATCGCCGCGGAAGGCGGGGGCGAGCTGATCCGGGTCGACCTCGCCGCGGCCGCGGTCGCCGAAGACTGGACGCCGCACCTCATCGTCGTGAGCGAGGGCGAGGAGGTCGTGGCGGGCGACGTGCTCGCGCGCAGCGATTCCGAGCGCGCCTACGTCGTGATGATGACGCGCTACCTGCCCGTCGGACTGCTCGGGCTCGTCGTCGCCTCGCTCCTCGCCGCGTTCATGTCCACGATCGACACGCACGTGAACCTGGCCTCCTCGTACTTCGTGAACGACGTCTACCGCCGCTTCGTGCGCAAGGACGCGAGCCCACGGCACTACGTCGCCGTGGCGCGCGTCACCGGGGTCGTCGTCATGAGCCTCGCCGGTGTGCTCGCCTGGCAGAGCGACTCGATCGCGGACCTCTTCACCTTCTTCCTCACGTTCCTGGGCGGCGTCGGGCCCATCTACGTCTTGCGGTGGCTCTGGTGGCGTGTGCGCGCCTCGACGGAGATCACGGCCATGCTCACTTCGAGCATCTCGGCGAGCCTCTTGACCATGTACGACGAGGGCTGGCCCCTCGGCGCGCTCGCGCCCGACGGAGTGCTCGGGTACGAGGGCCGGCTCTGTCTCGTGGTCGCGCTCTCGACCACCTGCGCGCTGCTCTCGATGCACTTCACGAGAGCACCCGATCCCGAGCGGCTCGTGGCGTTCTATCGCCGGATCCGCCCGATCGGCATCTGGGGACCCGTGCGCGCGCTCTGCCCGGACGTCGAGCCGCCGCGCGAGGGGCTCGCGGTGCTCGGCGGCGTCCTCGGGGGGCTCGCCACCGTGTACGGGCTGATGATCGGCGTCGGCTTCTGGCTCCTGGACCGCGGCGTCACCGCGCCCCTCTGCTGCGCGGCGGCCGGGGCAGCGGTGGTGACCTGGTCGCTCGGGCGGCTGACGCCCCGCGCGCGAGACACGGACGAGTAAGCGACGCCGACCGCATGGGCCGGCGTCGCCACCCTCCACCTCATCGGGGCCGCGTGGGCTCGTGGAGACTCCCGAACGAGGTCACTGCTCCTGGTCAGCCGCGAGCACGAACGCGCGCACCCAGGCCGTCATCTTCGCGAACTCGGCCTTCAAGGCTTCGAGCTCTCTGCGCGTGGCTTCGCTGTCCGCGCGCGCCGCTTGCAGCTCCGCCAACGCGGACTCGAGCTCGGCGGTCCGCCGCGCGAGCGCCTGGATCGCGACGAGCGAGATGCCGTCGATGTCGACCGTGCTGATGCGCTCATCGCTCGTCCCGAGTCCGAACGCCGCGTAGAAGTCCTGGGCTACCGGCCCGACGTGCCGAATCGACTCGTCCTGCGTGATGTAGCTCCATTCCTGGATGTCCATCGCGGCGATCCTCCGGAGGATCTCGTCGGCGTCGAGCGCTCGGAAGCCCTGCTTCATCTTGCGGTCGGAGAGCATGCTCCACGCACCGGCACCTCCAGGGAGGTTCACTCCAGACCAGGATCCGAGGCCCGCCCCTTCGTTGGACACGAAGATCACACCGCCCGGTGCCCGAACCAGGAACTGGTTCTGGCCGACGGTCGCCAAGGGCGTCCCGATGCCGCCGTTGAAGACGAAGGACCCGTCGTGCGCGGCGCTCGCGTTCCTGCCCGAGGCGAAGCTGAATTCGCCGATCGCCGTGTTGCCGGAGCCGCCCGACACGATCGCAGCCTCGCCGCTCGCCGTGTTGCCGATGCCGCCCGACACCGTCGCGTTCTCGCCACTCGCCGTGTTGCCACTGCCGCCCGACACCGTCGAGGCATCGCCGCTCGCCGTATTCCCCACGCCGCCGCCGACAGTTGCGTCAAGTTGATTCTGAGCGTTGCCGTCGTTCGAACCAGCCTTGTTGTTGCGACCGCCACCGACCGTACCGAAGGTGTCGAAGACCTCGTTGGCGCCGCCAGTGAGCCCCCCACCCGATACCGTGGCGCCCGCAACGCCCGGCGCGATCCCGTTGACGGAGTTGCCGCCGATGAGGTTCGGAGTCAGGGGCTGCGGAAGGATCCGCAGCCCGATGCTGCCGTTGACGCGCAGCTCGAGTGCGGCGCTGTCGGTCGTGCCGATGAAGTTCGTACCCGGGACCGTGCCGGCGTTGCCGAGCCTGCCCCAGGCGTCCGCGCTCCCCGCGGCACCGGTCGCCCCGGTGGGACCTGCTGGACCGGCGTCACCCTGCGGACCCATGGGACCCTGCACACCGGGCACGCCAGGTGAACCGGTCGTCCCCGTGGCTCCCACCGGACCCGTGACGCCCGTCGGACCGGTCGCGCCCGCGGGCCCGGTCGGACCCGCAGCTCCCATCGCACCCGTCGGACCGGAAGGACCAGGAACGGTGGAATCCGCACCCGTCGGCCCAGTCGGACCGGCGGGACCGGTGGGCCCCTGCGCGGCCGCGGTCGTCTGGACCGTGAAGTCCGGGAACACGAACCCGGTAGTGCTGAAGACGGCGCCGATAACCGAGAGCTGCGCGATCGGGGAGGTCGTGCCGATGCCGACCCGGCCCGCCGGGCCGACGAAGAGATCGGTGCTGATCGGGTAGAGCATGCCGAGCGCCGGCGCGGAAGAGGCCGCGATGCCGGTACCCGGGTTCGCCGCGTCGTCGACCGTGGGCGCATTCGAAGGACCGGAGGGACCCTGCGGACCCGTCGCCCCCTGAGCCCCCGTCGGACCGGGAACGGTCGAGTCAGCACCCTCCGCACCCGTCGGACCGGTCGGACCCACGGGACCCTGCAAGCCCGTCGGACCGGGCACCGTCGAGTCCGCGCCTTGCGCACCCGTCGGACCTACAGGACCCGCCGGGCCGGTCGTGCCCGTTGCCCCATCGGCTCCGTCGTTGCCCGCGGCACCTTGCGGACCCGAGGGACCCGCCGGACCTGTCGTGCCCGTTGCGCCATCAGCTCCGTCGTTGCCCGCGGCACCTTGCGGACCCGAGGGGCCAGCCGGGCCGGTCGTGCCCGTTGCGCCATCGGCTCCGTCGGTGCCCGCGGCACCTTGCGGACCCGAGGGGCCCGCCGGACCTGTCGTGCCCGTTGCGCCATCGGCTCCGTCGGTGCCCGCGGCACCCTGAGCTCCCGTCGGACCCGCGGCACCGGTCGCGCCTTGCGCACCGTCTGTGCCGTCCGCACCCGCAGGACCCGTCGCACCCTGTGCTCCATCGGTGCCGTTCGCTCCCGCGGAGCCTTGCGTTCCGGTCGGCCCCACCGGGCCGGTTGCACCAGGCGTGCCATCTGATCCGTCGCTACCCGACGGACCTTGCAGGCCCGCGGGTCCCGTCGGTCCTATCGGACCTG
>SMVQ01000256.1 GCA_004357655.1 Planctomycetota bacterium | reverse complement strand
GTACCAGCCGTACAGGCTGTCGGCGAGGGCCTCGAGCTCGTCTTCCTCGAAGACGCCGGCCGCGAGGTGCTCGGCTACTGCGATCAGGTCCGCGTGGATCACGGCTTCGACCGGGAGGCGAACGGCGCTGCTTTGGAGCGACCGAGGACACGGGCCAGCGCCAGGTGCTCGTCGATGGCTTCGTCGACGTCGCCCTCCCAGTTGGCCAGCTGGATCGCCCGCACCAGGAGCCGACACGCGACGAAGGGCGCCAGGCGCGTCCAGGGCATCGGGCCCCGGGAGGCACGCTCGTACGCGTCCAGCATCGCGACCACGGGCTCCGCCGCGGGTGAGCGCTCGATCGGGTTGCCGCCGCTGATCCCGACGCTGAGGTACTCCTGGACGGCACCGGCCACGTCCCATGCCGGGTCGCCGCGACCGCTGGTCTCCCAGTCGATGAAGCGCACGGCCGGCGGAGAGCGGTGGATCATGACGTTGGCGAAGCGCACGTCACCGTGGATCACCGTGCTCGCGCTCCACTGTGAGCGGGCCTCGGAGAGGAGCGAGCGCAAGTCGTCGCAGGCGAGGATCTTCCCGGTCACCTCGCGCAGTCGCGGATCGGAGTCCAGGATCGCCATGCGCTCGTCGCCGTCGATGTCGAAGAGCCAGGGGTTCGAGGGCTGCAGGCCTGCGAGCGAGGCGGCCGCGAGGTGCCACCCGCCGAGCGCCTCGCCGAGCCAACCGGCGACCTCCGCATCCAGCGTGAGCTTCCCTCCGCTCAGCTGGTCGAGACGACGGTAACTGAGGAGCCCCTCGAGGAGCATCACCTCTTCGTCCTCGTCGTACGCGTGGAATGCGGGGGCGAACGGCTGGAGGTCGTCGCGCCCGGCGATGGCGCGGTACAGCGCCAGCTCCCGACCGGGCGACCCCTGGTCGTCCGTTCGCGTCTGGCGCATGTCCTTGGCCGCGTAGCCCCGACCGTTCCCGGCCTCGACGAGGGCCACCCCGTTGGACTGCGAGAGATCCCGCGCGCGAATCCCGTACCGGTGAACCTCCTCGGCGGAGATCATCTTCCGCGCGATCACGATCCGTGCCGCACGGCGGGCCAGGTCGCGCGTACTCACGGCCTCACCCGGAACCGCCGCGGGTCGATCAGACCTGATGGATCTCTCCGTCGTCGTCGACGTAGAACCAGTCTCCGCCTCCCTCTCCAGGATTGTCACCGATGTCGGCCTTGTACCACTTCTCTTGCCGGAGTTCCCCGATTTGCCGCTCGAGCTTGCCGATCCGGATGTCGACCGGGTCGAACCTCTCGACGATCCCCGGATCGAAGCAGCCACCCGGAGCCGACGGGCAGGCATCGACCGCAGAGGGACACGCGAGCACCGACTTGAACTCGCCGCACGAAATCAGGTGGGTCTGGGGCTCCGGACAGAGCAGTTTCGACTTGCACAGCGTGAGCTTGGACGACGGACACAGGTTCGGGAGCTTCGAGAGGCAGATCTGCAGCACCGACTTGGGACAGGAGAAGACCAGCAGCGACTTGCAGACGCCCAAGTGAGACTTGCAGACGGCCAAGTGAGACTTGCAGATCGTGAGCAGGGACGCGCAAGAGCTGCTGAGGAGGCTCGGGACGCAGAGGTGTCCGATCTTGGTCGGCAGTACCAGGTCGCCGCACCTCAGCGCCGCCAGAGCGTCCACTCGACCGTAGCCCCAGCTGTTGTCGAAGCTCCCCGAGCCGAGCTCGACGGCGGTGTCCTGCAGGCACTGCTTGATCTTGGCGTTCGTGTGTCCGGGGTGCCGGCTCCACATCAGCGCCGCGAGGCCCGTCACCATCGGGGTGGCCATCGACGTGCCGCTCAAGGTGTCGTAGTCGAGCGCCAGCCCGGGGATGAACACGGTGTAGGTCGGCGTCGTGGAGAGGATGGAGCGCCCCGGCGCCACGACGGTGACCTCCGGACCGACGTTCGAGAAGCTCGACACGGTGTCGTCCGAGTCGGTCGACCCCACGGCGACGACGCCCGTGATGGTCGTCGAATACGCGGCCGGCCAGATGACGGGACCCCCGTTGTCGTTGCCGGTGGCCGCGACGACGAGCATGCCGTTGTCGGACGCGTACTGGCACGCGTCCTTCTTGGTCTGGTTCGCGCCGCCTCCAGCGCTGTAGTTGATGACGGCCTTCTTCCCGACGGAGATAGCGTAGTCGGTGATCTCCTCGACCGCATCCGCGAAGTCCGCCGAGCTTCCGCTCCCGCTCGTGGAGAGTGTGCGACAGATGTAGACGGGGGAATTCCAGTTCATGCCGGCGATGCCGACACTGTTGTTGCCCTTCCCAGCCGCGATGCCGCAGACGTGCGTTCCATGCCCGTTGAAATCGCGCGGCGTCCCGCCGTCGACGAAATCCGTGCCCAGCGTGAACCGTCCGGAGGTGCTGAGATCGTCGTGATCCAGCGCGCCGGACGTCATGGAGATGCCCGAGTCGATGATCCCGATCACGACGTTGGGATCGCCGGTCTCGAGATTCCAGGCGGCCTCGGCGTTGACCTTGGGCGGACCCCACTGGTTCACGTAGCGCGTATCGTTGGGCACGACCTGCGCCCAGTCGACGATGTCGGGCTCGGCGTAGGCGACGCGCTCGTTGCCGGACAAGCGGAGGGCCCAGTCGATCACGTTCTCGCCTTCGGGGAGCAGGATCACCATCCGTCCCGACGGGCCCGGTCCCCGCAGAAGCTTGGATCCCTCGGCGGCGGAGAGAGTGGAGACGACGGACTCCACGGAGTCCTCCAGATCCCGCTCGCCCTCCACGTCCTTGAGCTTGACGATGACTCTCCGGGCGATGAACTGGATGGATTTCTGGTTGTACGTGCCCTCTGCAATCTCGTGCCCAGAGTTGCAGGGTTCCTTGTTCTCCAGCATGTCGAAAGCTCCTCCTCTTCCTGTTGGACTTTCCCTCATCCTAGCGAGAATCGGCAAATGCGATAGGCTAGATTTCCGCCGATCTCGCCGGATGCAAATGCCTGCTCCCGGCTGCCCCGTTTAGGGGCGAGGACCCGTCCGGCGACCGCCAGAATCACCCTCAGCGGGGTGCCGGATTCCCCCGTCCTGCCCCCTCACCAAGCGGGTCCGGCCGCCCGCGATAGGTCCGAGCTGCCCCGAGCGATTAACCGGGTGGCAACCGAGAGGACAATGGGAGGCTTCGAGCCTTCCCCCGTACCCCGCGTTCGCCGGCCTTCGCGCGGCCTTCGGCCTGCCGTCACGATCCCACTGACGCCCGCCCGTCCTAATCGTCGAGCAGCCCGTTGAGCCTCGCGACCCCCTCGGGTCGGGCTTCTGGTCGCCATGGGGCGTCGACGACGCGAACCTGGAGACCGAGACTCCTCCATGCCCGAACCGCACGCGCCCACGGACCGCTCGCACATCCCGAGGCACACCACCAGTTGCGCGCGCCCGACAATCCTGCTCACGACCGCGCTCCTCGCGAGCTGCCGGACGGCGGGCGGGAGCGCGCCCGCGCCGCCGACTCCCGCGCCCGTCCCCGCCTCGATCGAGGACGCAGCCTGGCTCGTGCTCGAGGCGTCGGAACACGGCGGGAGCCCACCGGTCGGGTCCCTGACGAAGCGCATCGACCCATCTCCCCTACCGCAAGGTCACCCGCAGCACCACGCTCCCCCCGCCCTCGAGCTCGACCTTCTTCGTCGTCACGAGCATCGCGCGCCGCACCTCCAGCGTGTACGACCCCGGCGCGTAGTTGCCGAGCTCGAGCCGCCCGTCCGCGTCCGTGGTCGCTTTGCCCGCGAAGAAGCTCCGGAAGGCGCGCGTGACGTCGAGCAGTTGCTCCTGCGCGTCGTCGCCCGCGCGGATCAGGCGCGCGGTCGCGCCGGCGACCGGGGTGCCGTCGAAGGCGAAGACGCGCACCTCGACCTCGAGGCCCTCCTCGAGCGTGATCTCGAGCTCATCGGTCTCGCCCTCGGCGACGACGACGTCGCGCAGGGTCCGCTTCGCGTAGCCCGCGGCGGCCGCCGTCACGATGTAGGTGCCCGGGGCGAGCGTGGGGACGTCGAAGCGGCCCTCTTCGTCGGTCCACGCGCTGACGCGGCCGCGCTGGAGGTCGTCTTGGAAGCGCACGTAGAGAGTGGCTGCCTCGAGCGGGTCGCCGAGTGCATTGCGCACGACGCCGGAGAGCACGAGCGCCGGCTCGAGCGCCACCTCGACGCCCTCCAGCTCCTCGTCCTCGGCGAGCGTCAGCGCGAGGGGCTCGGCGGCCGCATACCGCCCCTCGTGCTCGCCGCGCGTCGGGGGGAACACGTTGAGCTCGTACTCGCCCGCCTGCAGGAAGTCGAAGATGAAGCTGCCGCCGGGGCCCGTGAGGTAGCTCGACGCCCGGCCGTCGCGCTCGATCATCATCGCGAAGAGCCCCGTGGGCCCGGCGCGCCCCGCCGGCTTCAGGCTGACGTAGGCGCCCTGCACGGGCTCCCGCGTCTGCGCGTCCAGGACGACGCCCGCGACCGAGCCGAACGGGACCGCGAGGTCGATGCGCATCTCGGGCTCGTCGGGCACGTCGACGGACATCGTGATGCGGTGCGCGATGCCGTCGAGCCGGAAGCGGTACTCGCCCGGCGGCAGGCCGGGGAACTCGTACTCGCCGCGGCTGCCGAGGCGCGTCATCTTCAGCTCGAAGCCGAGCAGGCTCTCGCTCTCGAAGCTCGTCGCGACGAGGCCGCCGCCGTCCACGGGCACGCCGTTCGCCGTCACGACGCCCCACACGCGACACGCGCCCGCGCCCGCGTCGCGGATGTCGTAGCGCACGGGCTCCGTGGGCGGCACGGTCACCATGCCGAAGTTCAGCGAGCCGAACAGCGAGAGCGGATTCAGGGACTCGTCGTCGCGCATGAGGACGAGGAGGTACGCGCCCGGCTCCATGTGCTCGATGCGATAGTCGCCCTGGGCGCCTGAGTGCCCCTGGTACAGGCCCGTCGTCGCGCGCTTCGTGTCGAACGCGGTCGGCGCGAAGGCGACGATCATCGAGCCCGCGAGCGGCCGGTCGAAGCGGTCGGTGACCTTGCCGAAGAGCCCGCCGCCCTGTGTGAGCGTGATCACGATCCCGTCGAGCTCCCCGCCCGGCTCGAGCGTCACGGGCCCGTGCTCGCCCATGCTGTAGTCGCGGTGGATCGCGAGCACGCGGTGCGCGCCCGCGGGCAGGCCGCCCAGCTCGAAGCGCCCCGCGCCGTCCGTCGTCACCACGCCCTCGCCGATGAGCCCGAGGTTCACGGAGTAGCGCACGAAGCCGAGGAAGGGCACGGTGCGCGGCGCGACCCGGTCGCCGATGTACTCGAGGAAGCCCGAGCGCTGCGCGTTGATCGCATCGCCCGCGTTCGCGACGAGGACGTCGGTCGTGACGTGTACGCCGGCCAGAGCTTTCCCGTCGGAGTCGACGACGACCCCGCGCACGGTCGCGCCGGGCGACATCAGGACGATGACGCCGCGCGTGACCTCGCCCTCGGTCACGGAGATGCCCGCGACGATGGAGTCGACGTAGCCGGGCGCCGAGACGACGAGCGTGACCGGGCCAGTGCGCACGGCCGCGAGCCGGAAGCGCCCGTCGGTCGTCTCGAACACCTCTCCGCCGGCGAAGGGATTGATGCGCGAGGGGTCGCCGGCGGCGAGCTCGATGCGCTCGCTCGTCTCGATCGTGAACGTCGTCACGGGCTCGGCCGTGGCGAGGTCCATGACGATGCCCTCGATCCCGCCGCCGCGGTGCATCACGATCTCGACCTCGTCCCCGTCGCGCCCGGGGTCCCAGTCGAAGCGCAGATCCTCGTAGCCGGGCTTGTAGACGAAGACGCCGTACTCGGGCTTCCCGGGAAAAGCCCCCGCCACGAAGCGCCCCTCGGCGTCGGTCACGGGGAACTCGAAGTCGCGCATCGCCTGGGCGAGCAGCGGCGCGAAGGTCGGGTCGCCCTGGATCAGCGGCGCGTAGTCGACGGGGTTCCAGCCGATCATCACGCCGGGGATCGGAGCTCCCCCCGAGTCGACGACGCGCCCGCGCACGACGGGCCCGCGCTCGATGACGAAGTCCCCGACATCGTGCCGCCCGCCCTCGGTGACGCGCACGAACGGCCCCTTGCCCGGCACGTGCCCGTCCGCGAGCGCGAGCACGTCGACCACGCCGATCGGCACGCCGCTGAGCACAAAGGTCCCGTCGGCCGCGCTCACGCCGTGGGTGCGCGCGAGGATCTCCTTCGCGAAGCGCAGGTCGCGCAGCCCGCGCGGCACCGCGCCGACTCTTACCCCTGATAGAGGCCCGGGCCCCCCACTCCCATCCTCCGTCACACCGGCCGCGGAGAGGATGCGCCCGACGACCGTACCGGCGAGGCGCAGCCCGAGCACGAGCTCGACGTCGCGCCCGGCCGCCACGAGGATGTCGTTCGCGTGCGCGGCGGAAAGCCCGGTGCGATACGCCGTGACCTCGTAGCCTTCCATCGGCGGCACGGCGGGGAATGCGAAGCGACCGCCCTCGTCCGCCCTCGTCTCGATCAGGCGGTACTCACCTGTGCCCGCCGCGGTGATCGCCGTGCCGACGCCCGGCGTGAGCATGACCTTCGCGCCCACCGCCGGCCCTCCGTCGGGCAGGAGCACCTGCCCGAGCACGCGCCCGCCCGCGCGGACCCAGAGCTCGACGGGCCCGCCCGCGCCGGAGGCGAGGACGCGCACCTTGCGCACCGTCTCGGGCACGTGATGGTCGCCGGCGACGTCTACGAACCACGTGCCCTCGCGCACGCCGGAGAACTCGAAGCCGCCCATGGCGTCGGTGGTGGCCGTGGCGACGGGGCGAACGCGCTCGCTGATCGTCCCACCGAGCCCCGAGAGGCCGAGCATGCGATCGAGCATTCCGATCCCGGCGGGGGGGAGCGCGAAGAGCTGGACGGCGAGGCCGGGGACGCCGGCGCCGGTCCCGCGGTCGAGGACGGTGCCGACGAGGCGACCGTCGCCGCGGAGGCGGACGCCGGGAGTGAAGGCGGCGACGGCGCTCCAGGGCCCGGTGCCGGGGTCGGCGAGCTCGAGCGCGTCGGCGGCTGCTTGGGCGGAGAGTAGCTCGATGGCTTCGCGCGCAGCGTCCGCGGCCGGCAGGGTCCCTGCTCGCGCGTTCGAGGCGGGCTCCCAGGGCGCCCAGAGGAGGAGCGTGACGACGAGGGCCGCGAGCACGCCGAACAGCG
>SMVQ01000255.1 GCA_004357655.1 Planctomycetota bacterium | reverse complement strand
GAAGCGCGAGCCATCGGCCCGTAGGGCCGTCTGGCCCTGCGTTGCCGAGGGCGGCGTACGAAGCGGCTTCGGACGACGGGCGACTTTTCGGCGAGGCCGCTACAGGGAGGTTGGGCGGAAAGTCCAGCATCCTCTCACCCGTCGAACTCACGTGCGGCGCCCGTGCGTCACGTCGCCTTCGGCGACCTCGAACCAGACGGCCCTACGGGCCGATGGCTCGCGCGTCGCGCGAAACAGGGCGGCTACGCCGCCCCACTCGCCTACACGGCGAGCGCTGGAGTTCCGCCCAAAACGGCGAAACTCCAGGCTAGGAAACCGTCCCCGCGAACTGCGCCGCGTGGAGGCGCGCGTACAACCCGTCGAGCTCGAGGAGCTCCGTGTGGGTGCCCACCTCGACGAGCACGCCGGCATCCAGTACGGCGATGCGGTCAGCCATGCGAATCGTCGAGAGCCGGTGCGCGATGACGATCACCGTGTGGTTCTTCATCAGCCGCTCGAGCGCGGCCTGGACTACGGCTTCCGACTCGGAGTCGAGGGCGCTGGTCGCCTCGTCCAGGAGGAGCAGCGGCGCCCCACGCACGATCGCGCGCGCGATCGTGATCCGCTGGCGCTGACCACCCGATAGGCGCGTCCCTGCTTCCGCGACGTTGGTCGCGTAGCCCTCGGGTAGCGACTCGATGAAGTCGTCGATATTCGCGGCGCGCGCGGCCTCGCGCACGTCCTCCGGAGTCGCGTCGTCGCGGCCGTACCGAATGTTCTCCTCGATCGTCGTGTGGAAGAGGAACGGCTCCTGCGTGACCATCGCGAACTGCCGCGTCCAGGAATCGAGCGTGAGCTCGCGCAGGTCCGTGCCGTCGACGATGACCCGCCCGTCGGAGGGATCCACGAAGCGCGCGAGGAGGTCGAGGAACGTGCTCTTGCCGGCCCCGGAGGGCCCGACGAGGGCGAGCGTCTCGCCCGGCCGGATCTCGAGCGAGAGGTCCTTGATGGCGGCGCGCTCCCCTTCGGGGTACTCGAAGGTGACGTGCTCGAACCGGATGCCCGCGCCGAGGCCATCGATCGCGCGCGCGCCGGGCCGTTCGACGATATCGGGCTCCTCGTCGAGCAATTCCTGGAGACGGTCGCACGCTCCGAACGCCTCCCCGACGCGGGTGAACGACTTCGTCGCAGCCTTGATGTTCGAGTACACGCCCGCGATCAGGATGAAGAAGGCGCCCATGTTGCCGCCGTTCCCGATCGCGTTGAAGCGAATCGTGAGCCAGCCGACCACGAGGAGGAGGAGGCCCATGCCGACGTGGCTGTACAGGATCGTCCAGGAGCGCGAGAGCGCGAGGGCGCGCACCATTCGCATCGTCGCCCGCACGTACCTGTCGTTGATCCTGCGGTACTGACTGATCTCGCGCTCCTCCGCCCGGAACGCCTTGACCGTGCGGATGCCCTGGAACATCTGCGCGAGCGCCTGGACCGAGGCGCCGAGTTGGGTCAGGCTCTTCCTGCTCCCCTTCCGCACGCGCCGCATCAGGAGCGTGATCGGAATGATCAGGATGGGCAGCCCGATGACGACGAAGAGCGTCGCGAGCGGCGAGATCAAGAAGGCGAACGCGAGCGAGGCGATCGCGAGCAGGGGCTCCTGAATGAGGTCGCGCAACGCATGGTTCAGCGCGGTGAGCGTCATGGAGACGTCCGCGCTGACGCGCGACAGCAGGTCTCCGAAGTGCCTGCGACCGTGATAGCGAAGGGACAGCCCCATCAAGTGGCGAGCGATGCTCAGCCGGAGGCTCACGATCAGCCGCAGCGCGACCCACCGTGACAAGAGGACGAAGGCGTACTGAACGACCGCCGCGAAGGCCGCGATCAAGGAGATGATCACCGCGATTTTGACGAGCCGCGCGATGCGCGCATCGCCGTCCAGACCGCCGGCATCCCCCAGGATCGACCCGAACATGCGCTCGCGCAGGTCGGCCAGCGAATCGCTGAAGGCCGCGATCCCTGTTGCCGGCTCGACGCCCGGAGCCTCCGTCTCCGCCGCCGACTCCGTCGGAAAGAGGACCTGCCAGGTCGGGGCGAGCAGCAGGATCGTGCTCTTCTGCGCCACGGCCGACACGGTGCCGAGCAGCACGACGAGCACCAGCACCCAGACGTAGGGCCTGACGTGGGGCCGCAGAAGCCGGACGATACTGCTCGAGACACGCTCGCTCACGGCGAGATGATATACGGGCGCGTCACGCAGCGTTGGCTGCGATCCATGGCCTGGGCTGGCGCCCATCCCGAACCGACCAGCACACGACGCCCAGGCAGCCGACGCCGCATCGGCCCCGCGTGACCCGTCCCGAACCCGTTGCTACATGGGCATGGGCTCGAGGCCCCTGACGTCGGCCCGCTCGAGGGCCTCGTGGGCGTACTTGACGAACTCGCGCCGGACGAAGTCCTCCTTCAGGAGGTCGATGTGCTTCGGCTCCTTCAGGTTGAGCGGGTTCGTCGGCGACGTGCGCGTCTTCAGGTGGATGATGTAGTAGCCCTTGGGACCCGCGTACGGGCCTTCTGTCTCGCCGGTCTGCATGTCGAAGAAGATCGCGTCGGTGATCGAGCTGCCGAACAGGAACTGAAGGTACGGGCTCTCGCCGATGGCGCGCTCGAGGTCATTGCGCGTCTTCAGGCCGAACCGGCCTTTCAGCTTCATCCCGACCATGGGCGGCATCTTGCCGATGGACGGCATCGGCGGATCCCAGTAGTCGCTGTTCAGGTCGACCAACTCCGCCCAGAAGCGCTCGAACGGGAGGACTTCAACCTCCGGCTCGTAGTCCTCGCCGCGCGCGGCGGCGGCCTTCCGTGCCTCGGCGTCCACCGCGAGCTTCTCGAGGTGGGCGTCGATCCGCTCTCGCAGCTCGATCGCCTTGGCCTTGGCGGTCGCCCAGCCGTTCTCTTTCCAGCGGTTGTTGTAGAAATCGTAGGCCGAGACGAGCATCACCTCCGCGTCGGCGCGGGCGAGGCCCATGACGGTGTTGGCGATCACGAGGTGGTCGCTCAGGGCCGGCGGCAGCTCGCCGTTCTCGCCGAGCTCCATCTCCGACGCGAGCATCTTCTTGAAGGACTCGACGAACCGCATGTGCTGCTTGTACGCCTCCGTCGATGGGAACTGGTGCCCGTGCAGCGCAAGGAAGTCGAAGCTGAAGATGGTCGTCTTCAGGTCACCGGTCAGCTTCCGGATCATCGCGTTGAATTCATCGACGGGAATCAGGCCGCCTTCCTCCTCCAGGCGATCCTCAGCGGCTGCCATGAGCGCGAGGAAGTGCTTGGCGTTCATCATGTCGTCGGGACCGAAGGCGCTCTCGATCTCGTCGTAGAACTCGGCGGTCTTGATCTCCGCCCTGAACCCGCCGCCCTCGATCACCATGAGGAGCTCCTCGGGCAGGCCGTCGGTCGCAGTCTGTACATCGACGATGCTGTTCAGCGACTCGATGACGTAGTCACGGAGGAGGCCCCGGAACATGTCGTCCTCTTCCACCAGGGGCTCGCCCGTCTCCTCGGCGCGTAGCACGCGCCGGTCGTAGTTCTCCTTGGCGTCCTTCACGAGGTCGACTTGCGGCGAGCCCGCGTAGACCGCTTCCTTGGTCACGTCCGGCCAGGTTTCCGGATCGCCGTGGAAGAAGAGCCGGTCGAACTCGAGCGTCTGACGGAGCTGGGCCCGGTACCATTCGACGCTCTTGTAGGCGCGCCCGATCTCGGTCTCTTCGTCGAGGGTGGGATAGCGGTCCTTGAACTCCCCGATCTCCTTGGCGTAGGCGACGTCGAACTCCTCCCCGCTGATCTCGTACTGGGACACGTCCTCACCCTGGCTGGCGCGGATCGCGAGCTCCTGCTGGACGAGCACATCGAGCTTGCGCGACTCGAGCGCCGTGCGGCCGGCTCCATAACAGAGGAAGCGCTTGATCGCGAGGTCGGAGATGCGCTCGCCGTTGACGAAGAGCGGCTCGCCGAACTCCGAGACCTCATCCATCGCGGTCTCGGGCGTGGCGGGCGCGGCGACGACAGCTCCCGTCGAGACGGGCTCGACCGGGGCGGACTCGGTCGCGTCCGTCGAGTCGGCGGCGGCCACCTCGGCGGCCGTTGCGGGGTCGGTCGCCGCCACGTCGGTCGCCGCCACGTCGGTCGCCGTGGTGTCGGTCGCCGTGGTGTCGGTCGCCGTGGTGTCGGTCGCCGTGGTGTCGGTCGCAACCGTATCGCTACCGGTCGTGGTGGGCCCGGCGGTCGCCGGCTCGTCCATGGCGGGCGCGGGCTCCATGATCTCGGAGGCGCTGACCTCGGACGTCATCGGCTCGGCCGTGACCCCCAAGGACGGTTCCGGTTCGGCCTTGTCAGGCGAGGAGCACTGCTGGAGCAGGGGAACCAGGGCGAGCAGGGAGAGGGATAGAGGAGCTTTCATGACGCAGGTGGGGGTAGCGGAATGGGCGCACCGGACCCTGGGTGAGGGTCTGGTCGTGCGGTACTTGCCGGTACTTATCGGACGCGGAGGGGCAAAGCCTACGTAGGGTCTCGAACAGCGAGAGCAGAAACCTGAGTTCAGGGGGGAAAGATGGGCCTCCGGGCCCGAGAATGCGGTCTCGGGTCGGAATCCTGCGCCCCCCCCTCCCCGGAGACCTCGTCGGCGCGCATTGAAGGTCGATGGCCCGACAGTGTACCCGTTCGCCGCCCGGATCGTGCACCCCGCCCCATGGCCTACCAGCCCCGCACCATCGCCCTCCTCTGCGAGTTGTTCCACCCGCCCCTGGGCCCCGACCCGCGGCCGATCCAGAAGCTCCACAACCAGATGTTCGAGTCCGGGGAACCGGCCTACTCGAGCTTCGCGGTGACGCCGGCGGGGCCGGTGCTCTCCAATCCCGTCACCCAGCCCGGGGCCGCCTCCCAGGTCGCGTTCCTGCCCGACCGCTTCCAGTTCCGCGAGGAGATGGGCGGCCTCACCCACGAGAGCTTCTCGCAGCGCGTCTTGAAGGTGGCCGAGAACGTGGCGAAGGAGCGGGCCATCCAGGTCTTCACGGGCCAGCAGGTGACGCTGCGGAGCCTCATCAACCCGCGCACCTACAAGGACACGCGCACGTTCCTCAAGGAGGCCATGTTCGGGTTCGGGGAGGAGCTCGAGGCCCTCGGGCGCGAGCCGCAGCTCTTCGGCCTGCGCCTCGTGTTCGCCCCCGCCAACGAGAAGAACAACGCCTACGCGCTCCGCATCGAGTCCTACAACAACGACCCGCGCTCCCTGTACATCGAGGTCCAGGGCACGTTCGGGCCGACGCTCGCCGCGCGTGGTTTCGAGGTGATCGCGGAGCGCGTGATCGAGACCTACGGGTTCCTGACGGAACGCGCCCTGCCGTTCGTGGCGCGCTTCGACACCCGCCAGGAAGCGTGACCAGCCCCTTCCGCACCTGTCCGCTCCGCTCCTGCTCAGAAAACAAGCCTCGGCAGGTCAGGAGCGGGAGGGGCAGGAGCGAGGCCGAAGGCGCGAGGCAGCGCAACCGGTCGACTCCGCGCGTGTAGGATGGGCGGCCGATATGACTCCCCCGCTCCTGCCCCCCCCCGCCGCCCTGATCCTCGCCGCCGCGCTCGCGCTCGGCGGTTGCGCCGAGGAGCCGACGATCACGTGGCCGCCCGGGACCGTTCTGGCCGTGGACTCGATGCCCATCTTCGCGGCCGACGTCGACGAGTGGCTCGACACGATCGCGCTCGTCGAGCCGGCCGCCTCGAAGCCCGGGCAACGGCGGTTCGCGCTCACGAACATCGTCCTGCACCGCACGGTCGCTCGCCTCCTCGACCCCGCGCGATTCGCGTCCGTGCGCGCCGACGCGGAAGCGACGCGCAAGAGCCTCGTCGCGGGCCTGCCCCTGAATCCCGGCGCTCCGCCCATGGAACGGATCAGCGCCTCGTGGCAGGGCGAAGGCGCGCTCGGGCTCGACGTGTGGGGCAAGGCTCGGACGGCGCCGATCGGCGAGTGGTCCGCGGTCTTCGAGTCGATCGGCACCTTCGTGCTCTTCCGCGTCATCGAACGCCCCAGCGAGCCGTGGAACGGTGGGACGATCGTCACCCTCGACCGCGTCATGTTCCCCTACCTGGTGGACACCTTCGACCCGCGCGGCCTGATCGAGTCCGGGATCGACGATATGGTGCTCACGGTCATCGACGAGGAGTGGGGCGACGTCATGCCCGAGCACTACAAGTACCGGATGAAGAGGTGAGAGGCACTCCCATGCGATCCCCCGCTTTCCATCAGCTCGTCGCGGCGCTCCTCTGCGCGTTCCCATGCTCGGCGCTCGCCGTCCTCACCACTTCGCCCTACCAGGACCAGGAGGAAGAGGAGCAGGAGCTCGTCCGCCTCTCCGAGTGGCCGAAGCTGTCATCCAAAGCCGCCGCGCGGAAGGACCTCGCAAAGGTGCGCAAGGCCGGCACCGAGGAGATGGCGCGACAGGGCAAGGCAGCTCTGCTCGCGGAGGGCGCCGCCGTCGTGCCCATGGTCCTGAAGTCGTACGAGCGCGAGCGCGACGAGGAGGTCCTGGAGCGGGTGTACGAGCTGCTCATCGGGCTGACCGACGCGACGCAGACGCGGCTCCTCGCCCGCGAGTTCGAGCGCAAGTCGGAGCGCATCCGAGTGTGGGCGCTCATGCGCGTCGCCGCGTTCCCCGACACCGGAGTACGCGCCGAGGCGGAGGCCGCGCTCGCCGCGGTGCGCAAACGACAGGACAAGGCGAGCGCCGAGGAGCTCTACGCCGCCGGCCTCTGCGTGACGTCGACGGGCTCGCTCGAGGGTCTGCCCGAGATCTCGGCCGTCGTCCTGAAGGGCTGGTCCAAGCACAAGCTCGAGATCCGCGCCGCGCTCGAGCTCGTGCGCGGGCCCGCGGCGTCCACGATCGTGCTCGTACAGCTCGACACGGACAGTCGCAAGCCGCGGATCGCGGCGCTGCGCATGCTCGCGGGCTGCGGCGACAGGGCCAGCGCGGCCCGGGTGGCGCCGTTCCTCGACGAGACGGACAACTCGATCCGGATCGAGGCGATCAACGCCCTCCGCGGCATCGTGGACGGGGACCTGCCGCTCGACAAGCTCTCCGCTTTCGAGGCGATCGAGGTGGCGAACGAATGGAAGAGAAGACTGTGAAGGACGCGCCTGAGAGGACCCCTGCCCACCCGCGGCTCGCGCTCGCGCTAGCGGCGTTCGCGCTCGTGCTCGCGGCACCGCCCGGACTGTCCCAGAAGCTGCGGGACAAGTCGAAGCCCGTGAACGACCCCGTGCAGTGCCCTTACTGCCACGGTGACCCCGAACTGATGGCGGCGGCCGGCATCGTCTCCCACGGCGGCTTCGAGTTCGCCAAGGAGGACACGAAGGCGATCGACGAGTACATGGCGACCGACGACATCCGGTGGATCGAGACGCCGCACTTCGAGATCGGCTTCGCGCTCCGCTCGCTCAAGGTCACGCAGAAGGAGAAGGCCAAGATCCGCGCCGAGCTCGGCCGCCTCGCGGAAGTCCTGCCGGATGTGAAGCCGAAGACACGGTCCCTGGATCCGTGGCTGCGCGCGCACCTCTACGCGCAACGTGTCGAGGATCTCTGGGACCAGTTCCTGACCATCGTCCGAGTTGCGGAGTCGGAGTTCCCCAAGGGCGACAAGCCGTGGGACCTCACGGGCAAGTACATGGGCCAGGGTCCCTACCTCGGGCAGAAGGGCAAGTTCGAGATCCTGTTCCTCCCGAGCGAGGGCTCGCTCCGCGAGTTCCTGCGCAAGCAGTTCGGGCTGATGACGAGGCTCTCCCAGCGCTGGAACGTGATCGCCCGCGACTCGCTGATCCTCGTCGTCCACACCCAACAGGGATCCCTGCGGGTCGACGCGGCCATGCACGGTCACATCGCCTTCAACCTCGCGGAGCAGTTTCTGAACGGCTACAAACACTACTCCTACGACACGCCCGTCTGGATCCACGAGGGCCTCGCGCACTGGATCGAGCGCTCGATCGACCCCAACTACAACTCGTTCGACTCCAGCGAGGGCGCGGTCGCCGAGATGACCAGCAAGTCGAAGTGGAGGACCCCCACGCTCAAGCTCGTGAGGTCGGGCAAGGCCCTGCGGATGGCTCAGCTCATGGCCCTCCGGGGTTTCGCCGAGCTCAAGCTCGAGCACCACTTCACGACCTGGTCGATGATGGACTTCCTCATGACGGAGCATCCCGAGTTCCTCGCGAAGCTCCTGGACGGCATCAACGGGCTCACGAACAGGAAGGGCTACGACGACGGCAGCGGCCTGAACGAGGTGCACCGCAAGCTCTTCAAGACGGAGCTCGGGATGAGCTACGCCAAGTTCGACGAGGCCTGGCGGACCTGGGTGCTCGCCAACTACGGCTCCTCCGAGTAGGCGCGCCGCGGCGGCCGACGCCGGCCGCTCCGACGGTCCGAGACCCGGCTCGCGAGGCGCTTGGGAGCCCTGTGGCGGTCCGTGGGGTATGCTGTCGATGGACCGCAATCCGCGCAGGGGTGGGCGGAAATCCTTTCCACCGTGAATCCGGAACGAACCGGAGCAAACCGCTCGTCGGGGTCAACCCCCGTGCAGGGTAGGGTCGATCTAGGAAACCGCAGAAGGCCCGAGCGCCCCCGCCTCGTGCTAAGCTAACGTACACGTGAGCTTTGGCGTCCGGCCCCCGGCAGGGGCCGAGCCGGCCGGAGCGATGTGACCCGCACCGTCGATGATTCAACGTAAGAAGCGCATCGTTCTGTTCCTGCCCCACCGCGCGGACCCCGAGCAAGGGGTGCGGGTCGCCGCGGACCTCCTGCCGCTCGAGCTGCTGCAGATCGCCTGCATCCCCGACGAGGAGGGCTACGAGTGCGTCATCGTCGACGCGATGGTGCACGACGACTACATGGAGCGCTTGATGGAGCTCTGCGACGGAGCCCTGTGCTTCGCGAGCTCCTGCATCCTCGGCTTCCAGGTCGCGCACGGGGCGCGCGTCGCCCATGCGATCCGGGCGAAGTTCCCGGACCTGCCGATGATATGGGGCGGGTGGTTCCCGAGCGTGGCGCCCGAGCTCTACTTCCAGGAGGGCATCGCGGACGCCGTCGGTCTCGGCCAGGGCGAGATCACGTTCGCGCAGGTCGTTCGTGCGCTCGACGCCGGTGAGCCGCTCGACAGCGTGCCGGGTCTCGCGCTCTGGCGCGACGGAGCGCTCGTCTATACCGACCATCAACCGGTCGTCGGCTTCGACAAGTTCCCGGACTGCCCGTGGCACCTCATCGACTACGAGCAGTACGTCGAGCGCCAGAACAACCCCGGGGCGTGGAAGATGCGGCACAAGTACCCGGACCCGTGGGACATGCCCGCCGGGACCGTGGTGCGTGGCTTCAGCTACTTCTCCAGCTTCGGCTGCCCCGAGCCGTGCACGTTCTGCTGCTCGCCGTCCGTGACGGACCGCCGTTGGAAGGCGATCCCCGGCAAGCTGCTCGCGGAGCGCATGCTCGAGTGCCACGACCGGTTCCAGTTCAACGTGATGCGGTTCCAGGACGCGAACTTCGGCGTCGCGGAGAAGCGCTCGAACGAGTTCTGCGAGACCCTGATCGAGCAGGGCAACCCGTACTGGTGGAGCGGCACCTACGAGGTCACGACGATCGCGCGGTACAAGCCGGCCTCGCTCGACCTCCTGCGCGATTCACGCTGCCACATGGTGTCCCTCGGCGCGGAAGCCGGCTCGGAGGAGCAGCAGGCGAAGATCAAGAAGAAGATCAAGATCGAAAACTTCGCCAAATCGCTCGGCGCGCTCTACGAACGGGGCATCACGACCGGCACTTCGTGGATCATGGGCTACCCGGGCGAGACGCGGGAGTCGATGATGGCGACGCTCGACCGCGCGGCGGAGATGAAGTACCGGTTCCCGCGCGCCGCGTCGGACATCTTCCCGTTCCGCGCGATCCCCGGGACGGAGGACTTCGACACCGCGGTGAAGAACGGCTACCAGCCGCCGAGGACGCTCGAGGAGTGGGGCGCCTGCCTCGAGTACAAGTACGAGATCGACGACCTGCGGCTGCCCGACGACGTCGTGCGGACGTGGAGGCGCTACGGCGTCGCCTCCACCTTCTACGACGGGCTCGCGATGGAGGGTGCGGAGACGTTCCGGAAGATCATGAAGACGATCTCCGGCTGGCGCCTCAAGAGTTCCAATTACACGTTCCCGATCGAACACAAGCTCTTCCACCTGTACGTCAAGCTGACGCGCCAGACGAAGGCGGATATCCTCGAGCACGAGCTCGTCGACAGCACACCCGGCGTCACCCCGAGCGCGCCCGTCTGACACCATGATCCAGCGCAAGAAGAAGCTCGTTCTCTTCCTCCCCCACCGGGCCGACCCGGGGCGCGGGGAGACGTTCAGCGCCGACCTCTTGCCGCTCGAGCTGATCCACATCGCGTCCGGCCCCGTCGCCGACGGCTACGAGGTCGTGATGATCGACGCGATGATCGAGCCCGACTACATGGACAAGATCATGGAGGCGTGCGACGGTGCGCTCCTGTTCGCCAGCTCCTGCATCCTCGGCTACCAGGTGTACGACGGCTACGTCGCGGCGAAGGCCGTGCGCGAGCGCTTCCCGAACCTCCCGATCATCTGGGGCGGCTGGTTCCCCAGCGTCATCCCCGAGCTGTACTTCGAGCACGGGATCGCCGACGCCGTCGGGATCGGCCAGGGCGAGCTCACCTTCCGCGAGGTCGTGCAGGCGGTCGACGCGGGCGAGGACCTCGCGAACGTCCCGGGCCTCGCCGTCCACCGCGACGGCCAGATGGTCTACACGGCGCACCGCGAGGTCGTCGGCTTCGACAAGTTCGAGCCCACCCCGTGGCACCTGCTCGAGTACGAGCGCTACGCCGAGCTCCAGGTTCGACCCTCGCGCAACCTCAAGGTGCGCCACCGGTTCCCGCTCCCCGGGCACTGGACGCCAGAGAACCCGCCGCGCGGTTTCAGTTACTTCTCGAGCTACGGCTGCCCCGAGCCGTGCACGTTCTGCTGCTCGCCCCAGATCACGGGCCGCCGCTGGAAGGCGGTCGCGGGCCGCGCGCTCGCCGAGGACATCGCGGAGCTGCAGCAGCGCTTCAAGTTCGACGTCCTGCGCTTCCAGGACGCCAACTTCGGGGTCGCCGAGAAGCGCACGAAGGAGTTCAGCGAGGGGCTGATCGACCTGAAGGTCCCGATCCACTGGAACGGCACGATCGAGGTCGAGACGATCATGCGCTACAAGGAATCGACGCTCGACCTGCTCGAGGAGTCGCAGTGCCACCTGCTCTGGCTCGGCGCCGAGGCCGGGACCAAGGAGATGCAGGACCAGATCAAGAAGAAGATCGAGATCGAGCACATCCCGCAGGCGATCGGCAAGCTCTGCAAGCGCAACATCGTGCCCGGCACATTCTGGATTATCGGCTACCCGGGCGAATCCCAGGAATCGATGGAGGCCACGCTCAAGATGGCCGCCCTCGTCAAGCACATGTTTCCGACCGCCGGCTCGGACGTCTACCCGTTCCGGCCGATCCCGGGCACCGAGGACTTCGACGCCGCCGTCAAGCTCGGCTACGAGGCCCCGACCGACTTCCACGACTGGGGCAACTGCTTCGAGTACAAGTACAACTCGCAGAACACCCCGCTCCCCGACGAGGTCCGCCACACCTGGCAGCGCTACAACAACACCGCCGCCATCTACGACATGCACGTCAAGGAGGGCCCGCTCTGGATGCGCCGCGCCCTCAGCAAGGCCGCCGGCTGGCGTCTCCAACGCGGCCAGTACAAGTTCCCGATCGAGCAAAAGCTGTTCGACGTCTACGTGCGCATGACCGGCCAGACGCAACCGGGCGACAACTCGGCGGAGTACCAGCAGCTGCAGCCCGAGACGCACGCGCAGCTCACGGCCAAGTCGACGAGCTGAGAGCGGGACGCGGCCGCGCAAAGCAAGGCGCGAGTCCGCGGCCGCGCCATCCGCGATCAAGGCGCGAAGAGGACGGACAGTCCGTCGGACAGGTCGAAGAACGCGCCACCCGCCGCCGGGTCGCGGAACCACGCCTGGAAGTTCCAGGTGGAGCCCGGAGTGATCTGCGTCGCCGCGCTCGGTGGGCTCGTGTTGTCGACCAGGAAGGTCATGGCGTTCCCGGTCGCGCTCACGACGTCCAGCCGGCCGATCGAGCCGGCGATGCACAGCGTGCCGTTGCCGAACGGAAGGCTCGCCTGCTGGGGACCGTAGAAGAAGACGCCGGGTTGATCGGGCACAGGTTCGGCGCGCAGGAGCAGGTCGTTCGCGGCCACGCTGGCGCTGCCCGAGGCGGAGATCGCGGCCGGGGCGCCGGTCGAGTTGGGGGTGGCGGTGCAGTAGGTCGTGCCCAGGCCAACACCGAACACGTATGCAGCACCAGCGTCAGGTGCAGTGTTGTTGCCATGGTTGCCGTTCACGCCCATGGCGTTGCTGTCCTCTAACCTTGCCCCGACCACCACCGTGTCGCCCGATACGGACACGGAACTGCCGAACCTGTCATCCGCGTCAGTGTTGGACGCCTTGAGATAGGCCGCTTGGCTCCAGCTCGTTCCGCTGCGCACGAACACGTAGGCCGCGCCGGCCTCAATGTCGCTGTTGTCGTTCTGGTTGCCGTTCACGCCGGTGGAGTCGCTGTCTTCCCTGATTGCACCGACCACCACCATGTCTCCGGATACCGTGACGGACCAGCCGAACTCGTCACCCACATCTGTGTTGGAGGCCTTGAGGTAGGCCTCCTGGCTCCAGCTCGTTCCGCTGCGCACGAATACATAGGCCGCTCCGGCGTCGATCTGTACGCCGCCTGGGGCAGGCGCGAGGAGGCCGGAGAATGGCGCAAGAAACTGGAGCCGAGCTCCCCGGACTAGGACCGCCAGCCAGACTTGCGAAGCGCGGTTCAGGAAGGTCCGTCGTCCGCGGCGGCTCCCCCCCGGAGCCCTGGGCATGGGGCACGGTGACCTGATAGGTCGCCAGGTTGCCCGAAGTGTCCGAGGCGCCCGCGGCGATTCTGCAGACGCATCCGTGCTCGTCCCCCGTGGCGCGACCTACGACCCAACCGACCTCGACGAGCGAGTTCGGTGCGGATTCAGTTGAAGGGGCGCCACGGTCGAATTACGGGGGTAGCATGGAGATGATGCTCCACCACGGCTCGAACTGCGTCTGTCGACCGCCCCGCGCGGGGCCCTGAGCACGTGGATGGACTCGTCGCCCCGCGGCGAGGAAGAAGCGACCGCCAGGGACCGTTCCCGGCGGTTTTTTTCATGCCCGAGCCACTGCCCGATGATGTCACGACTCGAAGAACCTACGAATTCGCGGACGACGACCCTGCACCTCCCGGCGGAGGTGCGGCGGCGCGTCTCCGACTGGGTGTGCGCCGGCTATCCGCGGGAGACCTGCGGCCTGCTGCTCGGCCTGAACGAGGGCTCCGAGACCCGTGTCCTGGAGGTGCGCCAGGCGAAGAACCTGAACACCCAACGGGCCGGCGACCGCTACGAGCTCGACCCGGGGGACCACTTGCGCGCGGAGCAGGCCGCGCGCGACAGCGGCCTCGAGATCGTCGGCGTGTGGCACTCCCATCCCGATCATCCCGCCGAGCCCTCCGAGACCGACCGCGCGGCCGCCTGGGAAGGCTGGTCCTACGCGATCCTCGCGGTGAGCGCGGAGGGCGTGCTCGACATCCGTTCCTGGCGGCTCTTCGGAGCCGCATTCCATGAGGAAGACGTGCAACCATGACCGAGACCACAGTTCGTATCCCCACTCCCTTGCGCCCGCTCACCGACGGCGCGGCCGACGTCGTCGTCGAAGGTAGCGACGTCGCCGCCGCCCTCGGAGCGCTCGGCGCGCGCTACACCGGACTGCTCGAACGCGTCCTCGACGAAGACGGCGCCCTGCGCCCCTTCGTCAACGTGTTCGTCGGGTCGACCAACCTGCGCGAGCTCGACGGCCTGCGCACCGAGCTGCGCGAAGGCGACGTCATCTCGATCCTGCCGGCGGTCGCCGGTGGAGGACCGGCGTGAGAGCGAGCGACCAGCGGCTCGCGGAGCTCCGCGAGACGATCCCCGAGGTGACCCCGGCCGAAGCGCGCGCCTTGCAGGAGCAGGGCGCGGCCCTCATCGACGTCCGCGAGCCGGACGAGGTGGCCCAGGGCAGCCCCGCCGGCGCGGAGCGCCTGGTGCGCGGCTTCCTCGAGCTGCGCATCGAGGATGCCGTCCCGGACAAGGACCGCACGGTGCTCGTCATGTGCGCCGGCGGCGTGCGTTCCCTGTTCGCCGCCGAAGGGCTGCGCCAGCTCGGGTACAGCGCCGTGCGTTCCGTCCTCGGCGGCTTCAACCGCTGGAAAGAGGACGGCCTGCCCGTCGAGCATCCGCGGGTGCTCGACGCCGGGGAGCGCGAGCGCTTCGGCCGGCACCTCCTGATGCCCGAAGTCGGCGAGCAGGGCCAGGTCAAGCTGCTCGAGAGCCGCGTGTTGCTCGTGGGCGCGGGCGGCCTCGGTTCGCCGGCGGCCCTGTACCTCGCGGCCGCGGGCGTCGGCACCCTGGGCCTCGTCGACGACGACGTCGTCGAGCGCTCCAACCTGCAGCGGCAGATCCTGCACACGGACGACCGCGTGGGGACGCCCAAGGTCGCTTCCGCCGAGCTCACCTTGAAGGCCCTCGTACCCGGCGTCACCATCGAGTCGTACGAGCTGCGGCTCGACAGCGGCAACGTCGACGAAGTCTTCGCGGGCTACGACGTCGTGCTCGACGGTTCGGACAACTTCCCGACGCGGTACCTGGTGAACGACGCCTGCGTCAAGCTCGACATCCCCAACGTCCACGGCTCGATCTATCGCTTCGAAGGCCAGGTGTCGGTGTTCTGGCCGGGCTACCCGGGTCGCCGGGGACCGTGCTATCGCTGCCTCTATCCGGCGCCGCCGCCGCCCGAGCTCGCACCCTCGTGCGCCGAAGCCGGTGTGCTCGGCGTCCTGCCGGGGGTCGTCGGCACGCTCGAGGCGGTCGAAGTGATCAAGCTCCTCCTGGGCATCGGCGATCCGCTCGTCGGACGCCTGCTCCACTTCGACGCGCTCGCCCAGCGCTTCAGCGAGTACGCGATCGAGCCCAATCCCGAGTGTGCCTGGTGTCACGCCGAGGGCGAGTTCCCCGAGTACGTCGACTACCAGAGCTTCTGCAGCTCCGCCGGAGTCGGCGCAAAAGCCGCGGGATGACCGGTCGAACCGAGACCCGCTTCGCGCGGGCGCGCGAGCTGCTCGAGGGCGTGGGCCACACGCCTCTCGTGGAGCTGCGGGAGCTCGCGGCCCTGCCTGCGGGAACGCGACTCTTCGCCAAGCTCGAGTCGACCAACCCCGGCGGCTCGCTCAAGGATCGGCCGGTCGCGCGCATGCTCGCGGCGGCCTGCGAGGCCGGACACCTGGAAGACGGCCGGCGGATCCTCGACTCCTCGTCCGGCAACGCGGGTATCGCCTACGCCATGTTGGGCGCGGCGCTCGGGCTCGAGGTCACCCTGGTCGTGCCGGGCAACGCCAGCGCTGAGCGCCTCGACCGCATTCGCGCGCACGGGGCCGAGCTGATCCTCACCGACCCGATCGAGGGCTACGACTTTGCCCTGCGCGAAGCCCGGCGGCTCGCGACGGCGCACCCCGAGCGCTACTGGCACGCCGATCAGTACGCGAACGACGACAACTGGCGCGCCCACTACGAGACGACCGGGGTCGAGATCCTCGAGCAGATGGCGGCGCGCACGGGCGCGGCGCCCGCGGCCTTCGTCGCCGGCGTGGGCACCGGCGGAACGATCACGGGGGTCGGGCGGCGCCTGCGCGAGGCGTCGCCGGAGGTCTTCATCGGCTGCGTGCGACCCGAGCTGTTCCCGGGCATCGAGGGCCTGAAACCCCTGGGGCACCCGGGCGACATCGTGCCGCGCATCCTGGATGAGACGCTGATCGACGAGCGCCTCGAGATCACGCTCGAAGACGCCGTCACCACGGCGCGCGAGCTGGCGCGGCAGGGCCTCTTCGTGGGACCGTCGTCCGGCGCGTACGTGCTGGCCGCGTGTCGCCTCGCACAGCGTCACGGTTTCGCGAGCGTCGTCACGATCTTGAACGACGGCGGGGAGCGCTACGGGACGACCGGGATGTGGGCGCGCTAGAGGGGTGAACCGAGAGTGCGCATGAATCGTCCAGCGTCCTTCCGCCCATGGTTTCGTTGCAGCGCCTCCGCGTATCCACGAATACGCGTCGTCTCCGCGCCTCGCCACGAACAGAATGCCGGGCAACAATTCATGCGAACTCTCGATTCACTCCACTAGGATGGGCGCGTGATCCCCGCCCTGGGAGTGACACAGACGCCCCACGGGCCACCTTGAGAAGCATGGGCATTCTGGACTTCTTCTCGAAGCGCGGGCGGGGGCGCGAAGCGGAGCACGACGACGGGCTCACCGAGACGTGGTGGTCGGATCCCGCGCAGTGCGAGCGCGTCGTCTACGCCTACCACGAGCAGACCAAGCACGGCCTCCAGCGCTTCGCCGCTGGACCCTTCGAGCTCGACTGGGCGAACCAGCCCGATCCCTTCCGGCGCTGGGAGGGCGCGCAGCTCCTGTCCCTGGAGCTCGTGCCGCCGACGGCGCAGCCGACGCTCGACGGGGCGCTCATGGAGGGCGGCGTCCCGCCTGCCACCCTCGACCGGCGCTCGATGTCCCAGTTGCTCTTCGACAGCCTGGCACTCTCCGCCTGGAAGGAGGCGGGAGACGCTCGTTGGGCGCTGCGCGTCAACCCGTCGAGCGGCAACCTGCACCCGACGGAGGGCTACTTCCTGACGCCGGCGGTACCGGGACTGTGCGAGCGTCCGACGGTCTTCCACTACGCGCCGCGCGAGCACGGCCTGGAGGTGCGGGCCGAGATGCCCCAGTCCCTGTGGGATCGGCTCGCCGACGGCCAGCCGCCGGGCTCGTTCTTCGCCGGCTTCACGTCGATCCACTGGCGGGAGTCCTGGAAGTACGGCGAGCGGGCCTTCCGCTACTGCCAGCACGACACCGGACACGCGCTCGCCGCGCTCTCGATCGCCGCCGCCGGCCTGGGGTGGAAGGTCGAGCTGATCGACGAGCTCGGAACCCTCGAGCTGGCGGAGCTGCTGGGCGTCTTCGCCGAACTGGGACCCGAGGCGGAGCACCCCGAGTGCCTCCTGCTCGTCAGTCCCCAGGGTAGCGCGACCGCGCCGCAGCCCGCGGGTGCGGTCGCCGCCGAGTTCCGTAACCTCGCCTGGCAGGGTCGTCCCAATGACCTCTCGTCCGAGCACGTGGAGTGGGACGCGATCGAGCTGGTTGCCAAGGCCTCGCTCAAGCCACGCACGGAGGCTTATGCGGCATGGCAGCGAGAGCGCTCGACGAGACCGATCGACCGCGGCTCGATCGCCCTGCGCGAGATCGTCCGGCAGCGACGCAGCTGCCTCGCCCTGGACGGCCGGACGGGCATGAGTGCGCCAGAGTTCTTCCACATCCTCGAGAGCACCCTGCCCCGCGCGGGACGCTGCCCCTTCAACGCCTTCCCCTGGAGCCCGCGCGTGCACCTCGCGCTCTTCGTGCACCGGGTCGAGGGGCTGGAGCCGGGCCTGTACTGGCTGCAGCGTGACCCCGCCCGCGCCGAGGCCGTGCGCGCCGCGTGCCGCCCGGAGTTCCTGTGGGCGCAGCCCGAGGGTTGCCCCGAGCACCTGCCGCTCTCGCTGCTGTTGCCGATGGACCTGCGCAACACCGCGGTGCAGCTCGCGTGCAATCAGGACATCGCCGGGACCGGCGCCTTCAGCCTGGGGATGATCGTGGACTTCGAGCGCTCGATCGCGGAGCACGGCCCCTGGTTCTACCCGCGGCTGTTCTGGGAGACGGGCGCCGTGGGGCAGATCCTCTACCTCGAGGCCGAAGCACTCGGCCTGCGCTCGACGGGCATCGGCTGCTTCTTCGACGATCCGGTGCACTCGATCCTCGGCTTGCGCGGGAGGATCCTGCAGAGCCTCTATCACTTCACGGTCGGGAAGCCGGTCGCGGATCCGCGGCTGACGACACTGGCGGCCTACCCGCAGCGGGGAGCCGGCGCCGACGGGCCGTAGCGATGGAGTTCGACTGGCCAGCGCTAGCCCCTCTCCGGGGCTCGGAGTTGGCTGCGGTCACCGCCGAATTTGCGGAAGTGCTTGCTAGACAGGTACTTCCAACTTGGACGCGCGGGGCAGGTCGCCAGTCACAGGTACCCCATGCGCCCCCTCCCGAACTCCGCTGCGGGGAGGTGTACTCTCCACCTTACGTAAGGTTAGAATAGTCCTGCGGCGGGGGCTTCAGCAAGCCTCGCACCAGGCCAGCGATGGGCGGCACGAACCCCTTCATAGAAGCTGTCGAGGCCACTCCTCTTCAGCAGAAGTACACGATCACGTTCCTTCCGATGGAAGACCGTGTGGTCGTGGAGCCCGCGGCCCTGCCCTACTCGCGTGATGGGGAGGTGGGCTCCATCCTCGAGATCGCCCTGGGCCACGATTTCGACATCGACCATGCCTGCGGCGGCGTCTGCGCCTGCTCGACATGCCACGTCATCGTGCGCGAGGGTCTCGAATCCTGCCGCGAGGCTACGGAGGACGAGGAAGATCAACTGGACCTGGCACCTGGGCTGACACCCAATTCGCGGCTCGCGTGCCAGGTGGTTCCCGATGGCACGCGCGACCTCGTGGTGGAGATTCCAGAGTGGAATCGGAACCACGTCAGTGAGGGTCACCATGAAACATCAGGTGCCTAGCAGCCCTCCGTTGAAGAACGCCCTACTGCGACTTCGCCCTCTCCGCCGCAGCTGCGCCCTTCTCGCCGATCCGTGCTCGACGGCCCTACAGGGCCGTCTCCGCCGTCTCGACTTCGTCCTCCTTGCTGCAACGAAGATGGCTTCGTCTCGCTACGGGCCTTCTTCAACGGGCTGCTAGGGAACTCCGATGTTGAACGCCCCGGCACCAACGCGAGCACGAGCGGATGTTTGAAAGCTTGATTCAGATGATCGAGGAACACCCAAAGTACGGACCGGCAATGGCGGGAGCCCTCACCGGAAAGCTGTCACTGGTCCTCAACTACCACACGCACTCGGCGACGGACGACTACTGCGTCTCGATCTGCTCCAAGACAGGCGACGCGATCGAGCTTCTCGGAATGGGCGGGGACCTCGGAGAGCTCGTGCACATTCGAGCATTCGGAAAGACCGAGGCCGAGTGCATTCCGCTGACCACCAGCTTGGCCAGAGCGCTCCACGAGCACTACGGTCTCGACGACCTTCCAGAGATCTACCTCAATGGAAAGCCCCTGCCTGAGTCTCCGTTGAACGAAGAAGGTGCCAGATCATGAAGCCTTCCAACGGCCAGAGAATCGGGTTGACCGCTAGCAGCCCGTGGTGAAACTCACGAAGGGCTGCTAAAGGATTCTCCCATGCGAGATCCCAACGAGATCAGTCAGGTCGACTCCATGAGCATCAGGGATCTATCCGACCGGCAAGGGGCGATCAAGTGCCAACTCGAGGGTGATTCTGTCTTCCGCGGCGCCGTGGCCATCCGCGAGCAGTTCCGCTCTGACTGCCGCTATGGAGGGGCACGGTGTTGATCTTCGACCTTCTGGGACACCCGAGGGGCACGAGGTGTTATGCTTGGTTTTCTCCGGTCGAAGGAACGGAGCCGCTGGAGTACGTCGCTATCCTCCACAGCGGCCCAGTAGAATCTCCTCGCACCGCCGTTCGAGCCCACGTGCTCGGCAGTCGCCGGCAGGAAGAGTGCCGATAGTCGGCATGGACAAGAGATGAAACTTGCGGTCATCTCTGATCTGCACTCCAACCGAGAGGCTCTGGAAGCCGTCTTCGAGCACATTCGTTCGCAAGGCATTTCTGAGTTGGTCTGTCTCGGTGACGTAGTCGGCTACGGGCCAGAACCCGAGTTCTGTTTGGATCTGGTCCGTGGGCACTGCAAGTGGTGCTTGATGGGGAACCACGACGAGGCAGTGTTCAAGGGCGCTACCGATTTCAATCCACACGCACGGCAGGCCATCGAATTCACGCGCGAGCGATTGCTTCCTAGATGGTTCAGCTCGAGTGAGCAGCGGGCCCGTTGGAACTGGCTCGAGTCTCTCCCTCTACAGGAGACTCGCGGGCGCTTCTTATTCGTACACGGTTCTCCTCGCGATCCTGTTCGAGAATACGTTCTGAGCAGCGATGGTTTCCTAAACCCTAAGAAGCTCGAGGCCATCTTCTCTTCGTTCGATGAAATCGCCGTTGGAGGACATACCCACCAGCCGGGGATGCACGACGAGAGCCTACGATTTCACGCCCTGAACGGAGCAGACCAGGTGTCGATGCCCCTTCCAAAGGGAAAGAAGTATTTCATCAATGTCGGATCGACGGGGCAGCCCAGGGATTCCGACAATCGAGCCTGCTACGCAGTACTCGAAGAACATCAAGTCACCTGGTACCGAGTGCCGTACGACTTTCGTACCACCATGAACAAGATCATTGACACGGGCGTCTTGGACGAGATTCTTGCCCGCCGACTGGCAATCGGAGGTGAGCTCGCACCCGAGGAAGGAGCCAAAATGACCTATATCGTCGCTGAGCCTTGCATCGGGTGCAAGTACACAGACTGCGTGGACGTCTGTCCGGTGGATTGCTTCTTCGAGGGTCAAAATTCTCTCGCTATCCACCCTGATGAGTGCATCGAGTGCGGCGCTTGCGTGCCGGAGTGCCCGGTCGAAGCTATCTTCAGCGAGGAAGATCTGCCGGAAAAATGGGCGGAGTACTTGGAGCTCAATGCTAGGCTCAGCGAACTCTGGCCGGTGATCACGGTGAAGAAGGACCCGCTCCCGGAGGCGGACGAATGGAAGAGCATCGAGAACAAACGTGACCAACTCTCCGAGAACCCCGCGCGCTAGAGCGCTTCGCGGAACTGGGAAACGTCAGATCGTGCCTCTGGTGGTTCCTGGCGAGGAGCGACGACGCCAGGGGCCGCCAGAGGTGAGAGATGGCGTTACCCAGTCCCGCGAAGCTCTCTAGTCCGGGATAGCAAGGACCTTGGAAGAGTCGTCACGGGCCAGACCCTCATGGACCGGCGATGACAATCGAAGAACAGAACAGGAACCTCCAGGAGCAACCGAACATGGCTGATTTTCAGAAAGTAGCGGAATCGAAGGATCTTCCTCCGGGCACATCCATGTGCATCGAACTCAGTGGGGAGAAGGTCGCGCTCTTCAACGTTGGGGGTGCCGTCTACGCAATCGCGGACGCATGCACGCACGTAGGCGGTTCGCTCTCGGAAGGCGAAGTGGACGGTACCGTCGTCACGTGTCCCTTGCACGGGGCTACCTTTGACCTCACGACCGGCAATGTGACAGGCCCACCAGCAGCGTCGTCCGTCACTCGCTACGAGGTGCGCGTGGAAGGCGACGCGATTCAGGTCGCCGCTCAGTAACCAGGATGATCGGCCCCGTCGGGGCACGCGCGGGCGGGCAGAACCGGCGCGGTGCCCCGTAGGAGCACCCTTGTCTGTGTCCGGGGTTTCCCAACAACTCGAGTAGAGACCAAGCCGTGGGCGGGACCCCTCGATTCTGCGCGCAGGCACGCAGGTGGTGAGGCGCTGGAATGACCCGTTCGTGGGCACTACCGGCACGCGGCCGAGCGGTGGGATACTGCGGGCGTGAGGGTCGAGCCAAGAGCCGGCCCGCTCACTTTTTCTGCTTGGACTGCTCTTCCTCCCTGGCCTCGCCCTGCTTGTAGTCCCCGATCACTCCCTTGACCGGACAGACCTTGAAGATCAGACACCGCCTGCACCCGACGGCAATGGCAACCGGACAAATCGTCATCTCGACCCTCCGTATTGGTGGTCCACTCGATGGACATTCTACTCCTTGCGAGAGCCTCGAGGTTTCCTGGTCCGCAGAGAAGGACGACAGGGACCTGCAAATTGGCTCGACGGAGTCCCGGAATGGCCACCGGGACCCTGCTGGGAGGGCGTCCATGCAGAGATCGACACGGAT
>SMVQ01000254.1 GCA_004357655.1 Planctomycetota bacterium | reverse complement strand
TGGTCGTCCCCAGAAACCCCGTGTGAGCTCCGGGGCCGACGGAATTGGGCGCGGCGAAGCAGTCGCTGATCGCCATGGAACGGCTGACGGTGAGCGTCCGATTCGTGGCGATGTCTTCGTACGCGGTGGTGAGTCCATGGGGCCACTCGATGATCACGTCGACGTGTTCGGCGTCCAGCACGCCGAGGTGCGCCTCGGCCGGCTCCCGACTGAGGAAGCTCGTACCCGCGGAGATCAGGCGCGAGAGCGTCTGGGACTCCGCCGAAACGCGCACCACCGCCCCGATCGCGAAGTGGTTCGGACCGTCCATCCGCGGTCTGATGACGAGGAATCTCTGCAAGGCCGCGGGCCCGTCGAGCACGTGGTCGTAGAAGAGCAACCGGATCGCCGCTTCGATGAGTTCGACCGCTTGCTCCCGATCCGCGAGCATCATCGCCATCACGTGCCGGGTCGTCCGCAGGGGACGCAAAATCGTCCATCGCTTCCTGGCCTACTCGAGTTGGCTCGAGGCGATCTTCAGAGCGCACGGTCACTTCAAGCGGTTGGTCTTCGTGTAGACGCCGCCTCGAAGGACGCCGAGCTAGACAATCCGGGCCGGAAGTGTGCCCATGCCACGCAGACACGACGACCCGAGATCGTCTCGAGCCACTCGCCGAACCCGTCCATGCCCAACCATGTTCGTCGCCCCAATTCTGCGGTCTCGAGTCGCGCGGAGACCGACCGCCGGCGGCCGCGAGCGGCCAAGTACTGTGGACCCTTCGGCGGACGCTGGATCAAGGACTAGAATCGAGCCGTGCCCCAGCCCACTACCGATCGGGACCCCATCGAACGGGTCCTCAAGGAGTCGCTCCACCGCACCGTGCGAGTCGAGGCTCCGAGCGAAGGTGGGCCGGGCGCCGGGCACGTCGTGAAGCGTTTCCACAGCGCGCGGTTCCCGCGCCGCCTCTTCGATCGCTGGCGCGCGCAACGCGAGCTCGCTGCGCTGCGACGCCTGCGAACCGCGGGCCTCCCCGTCCCCGTGCCGATCGCGATCCAGCGTAAGGGACGGAGCTGGGAGCTCGTCACGGAGCTGCTCGAGGGCGCCGTGCCGCTCCGGGAGATCATCGCCGGGCGCGCACCGTGGCCCGCGACGCCCGGCGCCCTCGCGCGTGGGCTCGGGCGCCTGCTCGCGGCACTCCACGTGGCCGGCATCGCGCACGGAGACTTGCACGCCGGGAATGTCATGATCGACGCCGCGGGCGAGCCGTGGCTCGTCGACCTCGCCCACGTCGGCCGGCGCGCGCGCGGTCCGGCGCACTCCGTGAGCGAGCTCGTGCGGCTTGCGGCCGACGTGCGGGAACAGGTCTCGGTCACGTTCCGCGCGCGCTTCCTCCTCGCTTTCCTGCACGCCCTCCCCGACGCCGCCCGCGCGAACCTGCCCGAGCCCAAGGCGCTCGCCCGCGAGGTCGAGATCAGAGCGCGTTGCGAGCGCCGGCGGGTGATCACGCACGCGCGCCGGCGCTGGACGCGCGCGAGCAGTGCCGTGCGCCTCCATCGCACGTCGGGCGTCGGCTACCTGCGCCAGGACATCCCGCTCGAGTTGCCCGCTCGGCTCCACGCGGCCCTGATCGGCGTCGCCCCGGCGACGTCGCGCGCGAAGGATCCTTCACCCCACTTCGTCCTGCCGCTCCCCCTGCACGCGGAGCGGCCCATGATCGGATACGTCGACCTGCCGTGGCCCTTGCTGCGCGAGCGCTGGTACGAATCCGCGCGCCTGGCGATGCACGAGATCGGCGCGGCGCGGCCCGTGTTCCTCGCACGCACGCCGCGCGCCTTCGCCGTCTTCGAGCTGCCGGCCGGAACGCGCTCGCTCGCGCAGATCCTGGACCGGGACGGGCCGGCCCCCGTCCGACGGCTTGCTCGCGCGCTCGGAACGCTGGTCGGGCACCTGCACGACCGCGGCCTCACCGTGCGCGGACTCGTCCCCGGCAATGTCTGGATCGCGCCGGACGGCGAATGTTCGCTCGGGATCGGCCTGGCGCTCTTCGCGCTGGCTCCGAGCCGGCGGATCGCCTCTGTGAACGAGGCTGCGGCCCTGCTCGGAGACCCGAGCCGCGTCGCGCGCGCCGCGTTCTGCGCCGCGTACGTCGCCGCGCACCGCGGGGGCCGCGCCGAGCGCGCCGCGCTGCGCGAGGAGCTCCTGCGTGGCTGAACCACTGCGCCGGCGCGTCCGCACGGGCGTCCTACGGGGCATGACGCGGATCGCGGGCTTCGTGCCCCAGCCCGCGCTCCGCGGCGTCCTCGGCCTCGCCGGCGCGGCCGCTGCGCGTACACGCTTCGGCCGCATGACCCGCGCCAACCTCGCCCTCGCGCTTGGGAACGAGACCACGGAGGCGGAGCGCGAGCGCATCGCGAGCGGCGTCTTCCAGCACTCCGCACGCCTCGTCTCGGAGTGGTTGCGCCTGGCGCGCAGTACGGCGCCCGATGCTCCCGATGCACAGCGCGGCGCCTGGATCGAGCGCGCCGTGCGGTTCGATGGGTCGATCGGGATCCTCGAGCGCGAGCTCGCGCGCGGGCGCGGCGCAATCGTCGTCACCGCGCACATCGGCAACTGGGAGCTGCTCGCGGCCGCGCTGCGCCGGCGCGGATTTCGCGGCGACGTCGTGGGGCTCGAGCGGCCCCGCGACTCGAGCTCGAACTGGCTCGTCGCCATGCGCCGGGCCTACGGCGTCGGGACGATTTCGCAGAGCGCCTCGCCGCGGACGCTTCTCCGCGTCCTGCAGGCGGGGCGCATCCTCGGCCTCCTGCCCGACCTCGAAGTGCGCAGGCTCGACGGCGAGTTCGTGCCGTTCTTCGGTCGTCCCGCGCTCACGATGACCGCTCCCGCCGCGATCGCGCGGGCCCACCGCGCGCCGCTCATCCCAATTCGCTGCAGCATCGCGCCAAGTTCACCGGACTCGGGCGTTGATGCCGCCGAACCGGGGAGCGACTATGTCCTGCGCGTCGAGGAGCCCCTCGTGCTCGACCCGAGCCTCGACCGGCGCGCGGCGACGCGGGACATCACGGAACGCATGAACGCTCTCTTCGAAGCCTGGATTCGCGAGACCCCCGAGCAGTGGGCGTGGCACCAACCGCGGTGGCGCACGGCGCCCGGCGAGTACGAGGCCGTGCCGCTGGTCGAGCGCAAGCGCCGCGCGCGCGCCCGCCGCGCGGCGGATGGGAGCGCCAGCGGATGACCGGCTCCCGCGTGCTCTTTCTCCACACGACGCTGTCGCTCTCGGGCGCCACCGCGCGCCTCCTGCGGATGGCGAAGCTCCTCTCGGAGGCGGGCACGCGCGTCACCGTGCTGTCGGAACCCGGTTCGCGCTCGGATGCGTTCCGCGACGCGGACATCGAGGTGCTCCCTGCGGAGCTCCCGCTCCGGCCCATCGCGCAGCCTTTCGCCGCGCTGCGCACCAGGCGGCTCGTCACGGAGCTCGAACCCTCCGTCCTGCACGTGACGAGCGAGCGCCTCGCCCCGCTCGCTGCGTTCCTGGCCCGGCCCTACGTGCTCGAAGTCCAGCGCGAGGTCCGCGAGCAGCTGCCCTACCATCCGACCGCTCTACGGGCTGTCATCGTGCCCGCTGAAACGCTCCTTGAATCGGCGGTGAACCGCGGGCGGCTGCCGCGCGATCGCGTACGCGTGATCGGGCACGGCCCCAAGCCGCCGGAGGACATCGCGCGAGCGGGTTTCGTCGCGGGCGAGCCGATCCGCGTGGGCTGCGCGGGACGCCTCGACGGCGAGCACGCGACCGGCGTCTTCCTCGACGCCGCCCGCCGCCTCGCCCTCTCGGGCACGCCCTACCTCTTCTTCGTCTTCGGCGAGGGTCCGCTCGAGGAGCGCCTGCGACGCCAGGTGCGGGAACTGGCGATCGCCGATTGCGCCACGATTACGGCGCCCGCCGCGCCGACGACGGCCGAGCTGCTCGCGCGGCTCGACATCTACGTGTCGTGCGTGCAGGACGGCGCGCCGGGCTGGTTCGCGCACGAGGCGCTGCTGCTCGGCGTCCCGTCGATCTTCTCCGCCGCGCGCGGCTCGCTCTCGCTGATCCTGGACGGCGAGAGCGGCATCCTCGTGGAACGCGGCAACCCGGCGAAACTCGCGGCGGCGATCGAAGGCCTTGCGGCCAATCCCCTCGCGGCCCGGGAGATGGGCCTACGCGGCCGGCAGCTACAAGTGGCGGCGCGCCCGGCCGATCGGTTCGACGAGGGGCTGAACGCGCTGTACGAGGAGTTCGTGGGGTCCGTTCCAGTCTGAATTGCCGGCTCTCGCGCGGCCGGGTGCAGTGCCCGACGCCTGCGTTGCGGAAGTCGAACCGCCGCGGAATAGGCGGCGCCGGGTGACCGGAGGCGCGCAGGTCGCGCTCCGCCATGCCCGCGCTCTTCGACCTGTCGGACGGGTCGAGCGCGACGTTCGGTCCGTGACATGGCCGGTGCTCATCCGCAACGAGCCCCGGGGCACGGATCCTGCCCCGAGCGCGAAGCACCGCCGGCCCTATGGCACGATACGCGCGATGAGCGTCACCCTCCCGCGGCGAGTCCTGATCGTGCGCCTCGGGGCGATCGGTGACGTCGTCAACGCGCTCGTCGTCGCGGCCGCTCTGAAGGATGCCCGTCCGGACATCACGATCGGCTGGGTGGTCCATCCTCTCGCTCAGCCCCTGGTGGACGGGCACCCGTGCGTCGACCGGGTCCACGTCTGGCGCCGGGATGGCGGACTCGCCGAGGCGCGCCGGGTCCTCCGCGAAGTGCGCGGCGAGCAGTACGAGCTCGCCCTCGACCTGCAGCGGATCACGAAGAGCGCGCTCCTCGCGCGTTGCTCGGGTGCCGCGCGCGTCCTCGGCTTCGACCGGGGCCGCGCGAAGGAGGCGAGCTGGCTCTGGACGAGAGAGCGCATCCCGCCCGGGTCGGCCGCCGCGCACATGGTCGACCAGTACCTCGAGTTCGTGCGCCACCTCGGGCTGAGGGAGGCGCGCGCGCGGCGCGCGTTTCCGCCGGATCCGGAGGCCGCGGCCTGGGCGGACGGGCTCGTCGCGGAGCTCGGTGGCGCGCCGATCCTCGTCAACCTCGGCGCGACGAAGCCGGCCAACCGTTGGCCGCCCGAGCGCTTCGGCACGCTCGCCGGCACGCTGCGGCGCGAGCTGGACACGCCCGTAGTCCTCACCGGCGGTGAGACGGACAGGGCGGCGGAGCGGCGCGCACTCGCAGCGCTCGACCCAGAGCACGGCGTGCGGAGCCTCGTCGGCGCAACGAGCCTCCGCCAGCTCGTCGCACTCGTGGCGCGCGCACGCCTGTTCGTCGGCTGCGACACCGGTCCGATGCACCTCGCCGCCGCCTGCGGCACGCCCGTCGTCGCGCTCTTCGGCCCGGCCGACCCGCGCCGCACGGGCCCCTACGGCGAGGGGCACCAGGTCGTGCGCGTGCCCCCCCCGTGCGCGCCGTGCAACCGCCGGACGTGCAACCAGCCCCGCCACGCGTGCATGGAGGACATCACGGTCGAGCTCGTCGTCGCCGCCGCGCGGGCATGCGCGCGATAGCTAGCCCGGGATATCCATGCAGAAGTGTCCGAAGTGCTTCAACTCAGCTCCGGCCCATGTCTTGCGCGTACCGGCCCCGCAGACGACCCGTGCCGGTTGCCCTGGACGCCGGTGCGTGAACGGTGCCGGCAGGAGCCGAGTCGGAGTGCTCTGGGTGCTCGTTCATGAATGATCCGGGCTACCGGGCTAGAGGAGACCCGCCTCGTTCGCCCGCTCCGCCACCTTCGCGTTCAGGATGAGCACGTCGAACATGTCGCGCCGGGCCTCTTTGTAGCCGGCCAGGTAGTCATCGATCCCGGGGAGTGCGAGCAACAGGTCGGCCGCCTCGTCCTCCATCTTCGGCTCCCCGATCTTCGCGACGAGTTGGGCCAGCAATTCGACGGAACGGCCCCGCTCGCCTTTTTTCCACTCGTACTTGGCCTGCAGGATGCGGTCGAGGAAGTGCGCCGTGCGCTCCTCCTCCTTCTCGTTGATGAGCGCCATGACCTCCTCGTATTCGTCACCGCTCGCGTCCTCGACGTACGCGTCGAGGAGCACGAAGGCCTGCTTGTAGTCGCGCGGCATCGCCCACGTGAGGGTCTTCACCTCGAAGGCGATGTCCGCGAACGTCTTTGGCTGGGTGATGTCGGTGATCTTCGAGTAGCGCTGAATCATCCGGCCCACCCAGGCAACCTCCGGATGCTGGGGCCACTGCTCCTTGAAGTGGGTCAGGCGCTGAAGGAAGACGCGGACCCGCGGAGGATCGGGCTTGCCCTTCAGGTAGGTCTTCTCGAACTTCCGTAGCTGGGTCTCGATGTAGACGGTCCCGGCCTGGTTGACCTGGGCCAACAGGGCCGAGGCGCGCCGGTCGTCGGCCTCCCCGATCACCGCATCGAACTTCACGCGCCACTCGTCGGTCAGGGGCTCATCGGCGATGCGTTCGAACACTGCCTGGACTCCGGTGAGGTCGCCTTGGTCCGCCAGGCGCCGGACCTGGGCGTAGGTCGCGCTCACATCGAACTTCTTCTTGCCCGTGCCGCCGATCACGCCGACGGAGAACTTCCACGCGACGCCGGCGACGACGATGCCGACCACGACGATGACCGCGGTGGGGATGCCCTGCTTGCGGACCTTGGCGCGGGGCTGGACGGCGCTCTTGCTGCGCGCGCCCGCGGCCTCGGCGCGCGTGCGCACGTTACGGCGCGCGACGAGCGTCGCCTGCTCACTGCCTTCGAACTCGACGGAGATCTTCGCGCTGCCCAGGTGTACGGGGACGCCGTGCGCCATCGCGTGCTCGCCGGTGATCTTGCGCCCCTTGACGGTCGCCGGGGCCACGCCCTGCCGGAGCCTCAGCGTCGCGCCGCCCTTCGCGAACTCGAGCTCCGCGTGGATCTCCGCCACGTCCTCGGACTCGAGACGCAGCGTGCAGTGCTCCCCGCTCCCGATCGTGAGCTTGCCTTCTTTCAGGTTGAAGCGACGCGTGTTGCCGCCTTCCTCGAGGATCAGTCTCGCCATCCGTGCAGTTCTTTCAGGAACGCGTCGTCCCGGCCGAAGTCCTGGGTCCAGTACCAGCCCGAGCGCGCGCTCGCCATCTCTTGGAAATCTTCGTTCAACAGGCTGCGGTGGTGCTGGCTCGATTGGATCCAGCTCTCGTGGGCCAGGTGCGCCAGCACGAAGCCCGAGTGTACGTTCTCGCCGGCGCCGGCCGCATACCCCGCGCGGGACATCCGGTCGAAGGGCGAGTGGCGCGCCGGCTCGGGCTCGAAATGGCCCATCTCCCCCGTCTCCGCCATGAAGTCCGAGTGCCCGCGGGCCGCGACCATGAGGCGCGCGTTCCAGGCGAGGGCCGGGATGCCCATCATCGCGCGATACCCGTTCGTGACGCGCACCTGCTCGCGCTCTTCCGCCACGGGCACCGCGGGTCCGCCAGCGCCTGATCCGAGCGCGCCCCACTGGCGCTCGTTGAAGGCCCGCACGGCGCGCGACCTCCGGAGCGCGCGCGCCTCGTCCACCGTCCACGCGAACTCGGCGATGCCGATCGATGCGAGCGCTCCGTCCAGCCCGCGGATCCACGCCGGTACTCCGTCGGGAAACGCCAGCGGACCGCGCGCCTCGTGTTCGTGCTCGGAGAGCCACGCGGCTTCGCGCAGCGCGGCGCCGAAGGCGGGCGGCAACGCGACCGCTTCCGTCCCCTCCCAGATCGCGCGCACGGCAGCCACCGCCTGCTCGACCGCTCGCTGCGCCAAACCGTATCGGCGCACCTCCTCGAAGGACACGGCGGGAGGTTCGTACGGATAGAAGTACGTCTCCTCGTCGCGGATCAGCGCGAGCGCCTCGACGCGATACCCGTCGAGCGACGCGCGCCGGGCAGCGAGGTCCTTCAGCGCATCGAACGTCGCGCCGCGGGCGAGCCCCGGCGCAGCCGCCGCCCAGCGCGACTCGAGCGCCGCCGCGAGCTCGAGCGCGGCGGACAGGTTCCGCTTCGCGAGCGCTGCGAGCTCCGCGTGCGCCGCCTCGCGCCCCTCCTCACCCGCACGCTCGAGCTCCCCCCGCAGCTCCTTCGCCCTGGCGACGAGCGCCGCGGTCGCGCGTGCGGCCGCGGCCCCGCCTGAGTCACCCGGCGAGTGGCCCGAGGAATCGTCGGTGGGCGGTGTGTCGCGCGCCGCCGAGTCGGCCGGCGGCGTCGCGTCCGCTGCGCGTGGCTCGCGCGCGATCACGAGCGCGGGAGCGACCGCTCCAGGCCGCGGACCGCCGGCATTCGGCGCGTCGCGGGTCGGCTCCCGACGCATCGGAGCCCGGTCGGCTGCCCGCGACAGCTCCTGTTCGATCCACTCGCGCACGACGGGGTCCGCCTCGCCGGCGAGCAGCTCGCGCAACGACCCGAGCAGCGCGCCGCGCGAAAGCCCCGCACGGGGGGCCAGGAGCACGTCGAGCTCCGCCCGCACCTCCATGCGGCGCGCGCGCATCTCCAGGATCTGCATCCGGATCGCGATCGCTTCCGCGTCGCTCTCGCGCGCGAGCAGCGCGTCCGCCCGGTCGAGCCGGCCCCGGGCCAGCTCACCGCGCGCGGCGGGGATGGGCGACTCGACGCCGCAAGCCGCGACAAGACCCAGGACGAGGGCCGGCAGCCCGGTACGGGGGAACGTGGTCATGAGCTCCGGGGGCCGGACCGCGGACCGCGGGCGGCTCCGTCCTATACACCGTCCGCGATGCGCGGTGACAGATCGGCGACCTCGATCGTTCCCGGAGTGAGCGCCGCGGCGCGCCGGATCTCGTTCTCGAGCTCGCGAACGTTGCCCGGCCACTGCCACGCCTCGAGCGCGTCGACCGCCGCCGGTGTGAATCGCACCTCGCGGCCCATCTCCGCCGCCAGCTTTTCCGCGTAGAACCGGACGAGGAGCCGCACGTCGCCCTCGCGCTCACGGAGCGGTGGGAGCTCGATCGTGATGACGTTCAGACGGAAGTAGAGATCCTCGCGGAAGGTGCCCGCGCGGCACATCTCCACGAGGTTCTTGTTCGTCGCGGCGACGATGCGTACGTCGACTTTCACGGTCTTGTTCGACCCGACGGGTCGCACTTCGCCGTCCTGGAGCGTGCGCAGCAACTTCGACTGCATCTCGACCGGCATGTCTCCGATCTCGTCCAGAAACACCGTGCCGCCGTCCGCCGCGACGAAGTGACCGGGACGGTCGGCGATCGCGCCGGTGAACGAGCCGCGCTTGTGACCGAACAGCTCGCTCTCGAGCAGCATCGGTGACACGGCCGCGCAGTTCTCCGCGAGGAATACCTTGCCCTTGCGGCTGCCGTACTCGTGCAGCGCCCGCGCCACGAGCTCCTTGCCGGTTCCGGTCTCGCCCTGGATGAGGACCGAGACCTCGGACCCGGCCACCTTGTCCAGGAGCGCGAACATGGTGTGCATCTTCTCGCTGTCGCCGATCATGCCGAACCGCTGCGGGATCGCGTCCGGCGTGCCTTCGTCGCGCACCGTCACGGTCCCGGCCGCGAGCCGTGCGAGCAACGGCTGGACTTCGGCCCCGAGGCCGGCGTCGCGCGCCTCTGCGACGACCGCCTCGAGCCGCGCCAGGAGATCCTCGAGCTTCGACACTTCCTGCGGGCTCACACGGCACCTCCGACGAGGCGCAGGTTCGCGTACTGGAGCAGGAGTTGTTTCGTGCCGTGGTGCGTGAACCGGACGAGGGCGCGCGCATTGACGCCCGAGCCCTGGAGCTGCTCCACGCGACCTGGGCCGAAGTGGTCGTGCTCGACGCGATCGCCGACCGCGAGCTGGATTGCGCTCGCGGACGGCTCGTACACGCCGAGAACGTCTTCCTCGTCGCCGTCGGCCGCCTGCCCTTCGATCAGCTCGGGCGGGATCTCGTCGAGGAATCGCGACGGTCGCGTCCAGCGCTGGTCGCCGAAGAAGTGCCGTGTCCCGGCGTGCGTGATGACGAGCCGCTCCCCGGCGCGTGTCATGCCGACGTAGAAGAGCCGGCGCTCCTCCTCGAGCGCGTCCCAGGTAGATCCCGAGGCGCCCGACTCGGCGAGCGAGCGCGCGTGGGGTAGGAGCTCCTCCTCGACTCCGGCGATGATCACGAGCTGGAATTCGAGCCCCTTGGCGGCGTGCAACGTCATGAGCGCGGCCTTGTCGAGCTCCTCATCGAGGCCGTCGACCTCGCTTACGAGCGCGATGTCCTGCAGAAAGCCCCGCAGCTTCCCCTCCGGATTCAAGCGATCGAACTCGGCCGCGTGCGAACGCAGCTCGTCGACGTTGGCCTCGCGGTCCTCGATGCCCGTGCCGTCGTCCATCGCACGGAGCCAGCGGTCGCGATCCATCTCCTCGAGCGCGAGGTCGATCGCCACCGACGCATCGATGTCCCGAATGGGGGCGAGCCGTTCCACGAGCTCGCCGAAGGCGGCGAGCCCCTTCTTCGCGCGCCCGCGGATCGCCGCGAGCGCCTCCGCGCTGCGGCAGGCCGCGAGCATGGGGCAGCCCTGGTCCTCGGCCCAGCTCGCGAGCCGGCCGAGGCTCGTCTCCCCGATGCCACGCGCCGGGACGTTGACGACACGGCTGAACGCGACGTCGTCGCTCGGGTTCACCACGAGCTTCAGGTAGCCGAGGAGGTCGCGGATCTCGCGCCGTGCATAGAACTCGACGCCCCCCACCACCTGGTAGGGCACCTTGGCGAGGTGGAGCGCGGTCTCGATCGCGCGTTGCATGAAGTTCGCGCGGTAGAAGACGGCGACGTCCGAGAGCCGTCCGCCGTGCGCCTTCCAGCCCTGGATCTGGTACGCGATCTCGCGCGCCTCGTCGTTCTCGTCGCCGCACTCGATGACGGCGATCCGCTCGCCGTCGCCAGCGTCCGTCCAGAGCGACTTGGCCTTGCGCGCCGAGTTGTTGGCGATAACGGCGCTCGCCGCTTTCAGAATGTTGCCCTTCGAGCGGTAGTTCTGCTCGAGTTTGATGACCTTGGGCGCGCCGAAGTCCTCCTCGAAGGCGAGGATGTTGCGAATGTCCGCCCCGCGCCAGGCGTAGATCGATTGGTCGGGATCCCCCACGACGGCGAGGTTCCCGTGGCCGGACGCGAGGTGGCGCGTCAGGAGGTACTGCACGCGGTTCGTGTCCTGGTACTCGTCGACCATGACCTGGCGGAAGCGGCGCGCGTACACGTCGCGCACGCCGGGGTGCTCGTCGAACACGACGAGCGACTTGATCAGGAGGTCGTCGAAGTCGAGCGCGTTCGCCGCGCGCATGGCATCCTCGTACTTCGTCTGGACCCGCCCGAGCATCTCCTCGTCGAATCCGGGTGGCCCGGTCAGATCTTCGAGCGCCGAGGTGCCCTTGAAGTCTCGATTCTTCCGGTCGCTGATCCAGCCGCCGACCATCGCCGGACGGAATTTCGTGAGGTCCAGGCCGACGTCCCGAATCACCTTCTTGAGCAACGCGTTGCGGTCGCTCGTGTCGTAGATCGAGAAGTCGCGCGTGAAGCCGTCGAGCACCTCGATCTCGCGGCGCAGAATGCGCGCGCACATGGCGTGAAAAGTGCTGACCCAAATGCCCCTCACGCCCGGCAGCAACCGTTCGACGCGTTGCCGCATCTCGTTCGCCGCCTTGTTGGTGAATGTGAGCGCGAGGATCTCATCCGGCCGGACGCCGCCCTCCGTGATCAAGTGGACGATGCGGTGGGTGATGACGCGCGTCTTGCCCGACCCGGGCCCGGCGAGAATGAGGAGCGGGCCCCCCACGTGCCGGCAGGCCTCGCGCTGCGGCTCGTTCAGGCCGTCGAGCAGGCCGGGCTCGGGCTTCAGACGGTCCCCCGCGGAGTCCCGCCCCTCCTCGCTCCTGACCATCGACCGCACGTCCATCCAGTCCATCGCGCGCATTGTAGCCGTGCGAGAGGTGGAGCCGGGACCCCGACCGGCTTCCAACCGCCGGCTGAACGGTCCGTCAGCCGGAATGCCCGGGGTCGCCCCTGAGAACTTCGTCGATCGTCGCGATCAGGGTCGGTGGATCGTAGGGCTTCTGCAGCAATCCGGTCCGCTCCAGCGCATCGAGGTCCCCCGTCACGTCCCGCTCGTCGTAGCCGGACATCCGGACATGAGGATCGCCATGTCAGACGCGACGGTCACGGCGGGAGATCCTGTCAGCGGTGCGGAGATTCGCGGCTACAATCGCGCGGCCAGATCGTCTGGGACGGGATGCAGAGCTCGATTCGAACCGACCGACCGGCGGGCCTCCGGGCCCTCCTCCTCATCGCCCTGTGGCCGGCGTTCGCGGTCGCCCAGGAGGAGGCCGCGGCGGCAGTCGCGCGCCTCGAGGCAGCGCGGGTCGAAGCGGGCCGCGAGCTGGTGGCGCCGCTCGAAAGTCTCGTGGAGTGGTGCCAGGCGAACCGGCTCTACCGCGAGCGCGACCGCGTGTACGGCGCGATCGTTTCGCTGGCGCCGGAGCACAGGGCGGCGCGGCGCGCACTCCGTCACCACAGGCTCCGCGGCGAGTGGGTCCCCTCCGAGGCCTACAGGGTGCCGCGCAACCGCACTCCGGAGAAGCTCCCCGAGTTCAACGAGTCGTACGACGCGGTCGTCGGCGGCTATCGCGGGACAGTGCTGCGAATCCTGTTCGAGGAGCGCAAGCACCTGCGGCCCGAGGATCGTGACGACGCCCTGCGCGGGCTGTTGGCGTTCGATCCGGACGACGCCGCGGTGCGCGGCGCCCTGGGGGAGGCGCAGTGGCATGGGCGCTGGCTGCTGCGCGAGTCCGTGGCGACCTTGAATGGGCGCGCCGCGCTCGCGCTCATCGCGCGGACGAGCCTCGCGATCACGCCGGAGCCTGAGAGCTCCGCGCCCACCGACGAGGAGCGGTCGCTCGGGCTTCTTTGGAGCAGCGTGCTCGAGACGCCGCGTGTGCGCGTGCTCGGCACGGTCGGCAGCGACGAGGTCGGCGGCACGGCGAAGGTCACGCACGCGATCGGCGAATACTTCCGCAACGTGTTCCGCCGCTCGCAGCCCTCGCGCGACGACTTCAGGATCCTGCTCCTCGGCGACAACGTCCAGCGCGAGCGGCTGCTCGGCGCCCTCGGCCTCCCGCTGGAGGAAGCGCAGCTCGTCCGGACCGCGGCCGGCGGCTGGCTCGGGAGCGACAACCTGCTCGGCGAGTGGAGCCCCGACCCCAGGCGGCGCCTCGACGGCGCGGCGCGGCAGACCCTGGGGACACTGCTCATCGACGCCTACGGCATCGACGCCCGCCACGGGTGGGCCTGGGAGGGCATCGGGCTGTACCTCGTCTACAACATGATCGGCACGCGGATGACCTATTTCATCGAGCGCTCGAGCTACCTCAAGCCGCGGAACCAGACCCTGTGGACCCAGCTCCAGGCGCCCGGCGCCAACTGGATCGAGGAAGGCCGCGCGATGCTCACGAGCGAGGGCGGCCCACACCTCGAGTTCCTTGTCGGACGCAACGTCGCGTCGATGCGCGACGAGGACATCTTGTTCGCCTACGTCGTGGCCGCGTACCTGCTCGAGGGACGCCCGACGGAGACGCCCGACCTGCTCGCGCGCCTCGGCGCGGGCGAGCACCCCGCCGACGCGTTCAACGCCGCCCTCGGGGCCAGTCTGCCGCAGATCGATGCGCGCATCCGGCGCTGGCTGGAGGAGATCCGGATCGAGGGGGAGAGCCCGCTGCGCTAGCGCAGCGCCCTCTCCCCCTCGATCCGGATCTCCTCCAGCCAGCGCCCGCCGTGTAGGCGGGCCGGCGACGTGGTCGCCGTAGCGCCGCAGGCATTTCGCGCGCAGCGCGAGCTCATCGGCCCGAAGGGCCGTCCCAGTACTCTTGCGTCGAGTACGAAGCCGCACTCAACGCGTTGTCATGCGGTACGACCTTGTCGATAGAGAGCCGCAGGGTGTGCGACTCCGTACTGCTAGAGAGAGCACCGCAGGGTGCGCGGCTCCCTGTCGCTAAATGGGAGCGCGCCCGTCCGTCACTCCATCCTCGTGATCGATCTGGCGCAATCGGGCGTCGAGTTCGGCG
>SMVQ01000253.1 GCA_004357655.1 Planctomycetota bacterium | reverse complement strand
CTTCGTGAGATGGACCGCGAACCAACCGTCCTCGCCCGCATCGCCGCCGTACCCGCCCCCGAACCCGAGTCTGCCCCGTTTGTTCCGCTTGTACAGCCGCACCTTGCCGGGCACGGGTTGATCGGGTCCGGCGAGGAGGCGCCCGCGGACCGTGCCACCGGGACTGACCAGGAGCGCCAGCTCCAGGACCCCCGGCGCCGGCGGCAATTCCGTCCACTTCGTCCGAGCCCTGAGCCCCTGACCCGTGACGCGCGCCCAGACGGCGGCGCCGGGCGACTCGCGCACCGCTTCGACCGCGCTCCAGGGAATCGTGACGCGCGCGCGCCCGTCCGCGTCACTCACGGCGCGGGTGAGCGGGCGTACCGCGGGATCGAGCGGCGCGCCGACGCCCACCACGAACGGGACGGAGGGCACGCTCTGCCTGAACGGACCGAAGCCGGGTGTGCGCGTCCAGACGTCGACGATGAGCGCGGCCTCGGCGGCCGGCGCGATGACCGGTGCGCCGGACGGGACGCTGGAGCGCGCCGAGTGCGCCGGTGCTGCCCGCGCGAGCTCGATGCTCGCGGCCGGTGCGCCGCGCTGCCCGGTCAGCGCCGCCGGCGCCGCGGGTTCACTCCCTCCGCGCGAGCGCACCGTGCTCCACAGGACCGCGGCGGCGATCAGCGCGACGAGCAGCGGGAGCGCGAGCCGGCGGTCCACGGCGATCTAGCGTTGAATGAGCGCCATGATCTCGCCCAGCACGCGGTCCGCGACCGCCCGGTCCTCCACACCGTCCCGTTTCGCCCCGACGCGCAGGATGGTCCGGAGCGAATTGTAGGGCTCGACCTGCACGGTCACCTGCGCGCCTTGCACCTCCGCCGAAGCGCGCATCGCCCCCGAGTCGATCTTCGGCTCGCCCGTGCCCAGGAAGAGCAGCACGCGCTGCGTGGCAGCCCAGGCTGCTCCCAGATCGGCCTGCACGATGGCGCCGTAGGTCTGCTGGCTCGTCCCGGGTCTGGCGCGGACGACGTTCGAGCTCTCATCTGTGATGCACGCGGCCGAAGCGAGCGCTGCGGCGAGGACGAGCACGGTGGCGAGTGACTTCATCGGGGCATGGTAGCGCGTGCCCACCACCGCCACACGGCTTCCCGTCACGCCCAGAGGGCGATGGGGTCCGCCAGCGCGACGCCCACGAGGGCCGCGGCGGCGGCGAACGCGAGCAGGATGCGGAAGAGCTTGTGGACCATCACGCCGGGCCCTCGGTCCACTGGATCGCGAGCCCGGGGTCGAGTTCGGCGAGCGTGCCGCGGATCCGGTCGAGCTCCCACTCCGGCCGCCCCTTCGGGCGCGTCCGGACGACGAGCCCGAGCTCCTCGGGGTTCCACCGCGCGAGCTCCCGCGCCAGCTTCTTACACCACGGCCAGATTCGGTCGCGACCGGGGCGGTCGCACCCGCGCGCGAGGGCGAGATCCGCGACGAGCAGGAACTGCAGCAGGGCGACGCCCTTCACCTGGATCGGGCCCGCCGGCGTATCGAAGCGGTGCCGGTCGAGCGTCTCACCCGGCGCGAGGTGCAGGCACTCGAAGAGGGCCCTGAGACCCGCATCGTGCTCTTGCGCGTAACGCGGGTTCGAAGGCACTCGGCGCGTCGCGAGGAGTCGCAGCCCGATCGCGCCGGCGCAGGTCCGGGCGAGGGCGTCGTAGATCGCGAACCGCAGCTCGGCCTCGGGCACCACCGTATCGTCCACGTGCGGCAACGCCTCGCGCGCCGCGATGCGGAGCGCGTCCAGGTCGTCGAGGATCCCCGCGAGGGTGCCGCCCGACAGCGTCTCGGCCTCCTCGTCCTCCAGAATCTTGCAGCACTCCGAAGCGAGGAAGATCAGCGCGTTGAGGATCAGCCGGAAACCGAGCTGCGAGGGCCGATAGCCGAGCGCGTCGCAGATGGGCTCGTCGCGCAGGTTCAGCGCCGTTGCCGGCGCAAGCTCGTCGCGCATGTATTGCAAGCGCGCCCGCTGCGTCGACACCTTCTTGTCCGCGCGGCTGCCCGAGGTCTCGGGCACGACGTCGAGCCCGGGGTACGGCAGGTAGCGCTCGAGCTTCTCGATCTTGCGGACCTGGATCGCAGTGAGCGGAGTGCCGCGCTTCCGGCTGCGGGTGAAGTTGCCGCTCCGGATCTCGGACAGCTCCCCGTGATTGATGGCCACGCGCTGGCCGATGTCGCGCAGGCTGCGGCCCGTCTCGTCGCAGTAGCGCGTGAGTCGCTCCTGAAGCAGCCTCAGGCGGAGGTCCGTGCTCGTCGTGCGTTGCACCATTGTCGTCTCGTGTCGTCTCGCAGGCGTCCCGCGCCCGATCGTCCGTCGCTTGGGTCGACATCGTGCATAGACACGGCCCGGAGCGTGGTTTCCCACCACTTTGGTCAGAGCCGAGTGCTCGTGCCACAGACGGTTACGGAGGTTCTCTCAGTCCTTCCCGGAGTCGAGCAGGCGTGCGGCCTCGCGCACGAGCGGGCTCTTCGCAGGCACGATGAGTACCGGCTGCAAGCTCATCGCCCGTTGGAAGAGCGCGCTCGCTTGCTCCTGGTGGCCGAGCCGCCACTGGATCACCGCCTGGATCGCCAGGCTCTCGGGGCTGTCGCCCTGCCGGAGCATCGAGCGCAGCCCCGCGGCGTGCGCGATCGATTCGAAGGCGTCAACGAGCAGGTCCAGGCGGTAGCAGGCCAGGGCGCGCGTTTGAAGCCAAGCCTCGCGGTTGGGCTCCGCCCGCAACGCTTCGTCGATCGCGAGCAGGGCGACGCGGTACTCGTCCTTGGGGCGGTCCGTCGTCCTCACGATCTCGGCGGAGAGCGCGGCGAGCTTCACCGCCGTCTCGGCGATCGCCTGCCGGTCCTCCGCTGCCCGGGCGAGCGCGCCAGCTTCGAGGTGGTACTGGGCGGCCAGAGCGGGCTGGCCCTCGCGCGCCAGGTACTCCGCGAAACGCGCGAGCTCGTCGCCGACCCGCGGATCGTCCGCGCCCCGCAGCAAGCGAACGCTGGCGAGATAGCTCGCGAACAGGGCCTGCACCTCGTCGACGGGCGCCGCACCGCTCTCGATGAGGAGCCCGACGAGCCCCGCCTGCGCTTCGACGAACGTCTCGCTGCCGGGCTCGAGTACGTCGCGCGCGAGCGCGAGCGATTCGCGCAGGACCGACTCCGCCGCCGCGGGGTCGTCGGCGGAGGCGAGCCACAGGCCGTACCGCACGAGGCGGTCGACGAAGGCCGGGCTGTCCTCGCCCCAACACGCGCGCGCCTCCGCCACGGCATCCTCGTAGGCGCGCGTCGCTTCCGCGCGCTTGCCAACCCTCACGGTGACGCCGCGCAGGAGGTCGAAGGCGCCGAGGCGCACGCTATCGCCCCGGGGCAGGTGCTCGCGGGCGATGGCGACCGCCTCGAGCGCGATCCCACGCGCCTCCTCCCAATCGTGGTGCATCACGAGCCACGATCCGAATTGAGTGAGGATACTGACCGTCGTGGGGCTCTCGGCCCCATGGAGCTCGCGCACGCGGTCGACGAGCTTCACGAAGACCCCGCGCGCCGTGTCGTTCTCGCCGCGCGCCGAGTACACCCCGAGCAACGCCGCCTGCGCGTCGAACAACACGTCGCTGCGCAGGCCGGGCACGTCCCGTCCGCTCTCGAGCGCCTCGACAAGCGCGCCCTTGGCCTCGTCGAGCAGGCCCCGCTCGTAGAGCCACGTCCCGTACTTGCAGAGGGCCGAGACCGTGCGCCGATCGTCATCGCCCACCGCCGCGCGGAACGTGGCGACCGTCTCTGCCCACAAGCTCCGGATCTCCTCCGTGCGACCGCCCGTGTCGCCGCTCCGGATCACGTCGGTGAGCTGCTCGAGCGCGAGCGCGACCTGGAGCGAGTCATCGCCGAACACCTCGCGGTGAATGTCCAGGGCCGCCTGCCCCCGCTCCTCGGCCTCACCGTGTTCCCGCTGGTCCGCGAGGACCCCCGTGAGCGCGCTGAGCGCCAGGGCGACCGTGGCGTCCCGCGAGCCGTGCGCTCGCTGGTAGAGCTCGACGGCCTCCTCGAACGCCTCCTTCGCCTCGTCCAGCTGCCCCGCCGAACGCAGGTTGGCAGCGCGCGTATAGAGCACGCCGGCGACGATCGCGTGGTCGTCGCCGAACAGCTTCCGGCTCTCGGCGAGCAGGTTCGCGACGGAAGCGTCCGTCGCGTTCATCTGGCGCGGGTCCATGGCGATGAGGCGCTCCTGCAGGAACTCGCTGATCGCTTGCGAGCGCGCGGCCTCGGTGTTCGCGCGCCGGGTCGCATCGCGGGCCACGTCGCGGTCGTGGCTGGCCTTCAGGAAGCCGGACGTGGCGAGCGCGAGTCCTACGAGGATCCCGGTCGCGACCACGACTCCCGCCAGGACGCCGACCCTGTGCCGCCGCACGAACTTGCGCGACTTGTAGAGCGCCCCCGGCGGACCGGCGAGCACGGGCTCGTTCCGGAGGTGCCGCTCGATGTCCTTCGCGAGGTCCGAGACAGACTCGTAGCGGCGCGTGCGATCCTTCTCGATCGTCTTCATGACGATCCAGTCGAGATCGCCGCGGAAGAGGTGCGAGAGCGAGCCCGGCGTGGACTTGCGCTTGCTCGCGATCCTGGTCGACGCGTCACCGAGCTTGCTGATCCTCGTCGACGGCGTCGGGGCCTCTTCCTCGCGAATGATGCGTTGGATCTCGCCGAACGTCGACTGCGCCAGCATCCTCGCGTCGACGGGCGTCGTACCGGTCAGGAGCTCGTAGAGGAGGATCCCGAGCGAGTAGACGTCGGTGCGCGTATCGATGTCGAGCCCGCTCATCTCCGCCTGCTCGGGGCTCATGTACACGGGCGTGCCGATGAACTGGCCGTACGCGGTGAACACGGTCTTGTCGGTCAGCCGCTGGTGCATCGCCTTCGCGATCCCGAAGTCGATGATCTTCGGCACGGGGCGGCTGTCGTGCAGCGTGACCATCACGTTCGACGGCTTGATGTCGCGGTGGATCACGCCCTTCTGGTGCGCGTGCTGCACCGCGCTACAGACGTCCATGAACAGGGCGAGGCGCGCCGCCGTGTCCAGGTTGTTCTGGTCGCAGTAGTCGAGGATGTGGATCCCGCGGACGAGCTCCATCACGAAGTAGGGTCGCCCCGATTCCGTGGCGCCGGCCGCGAAGACCTTCGCGATGTTGGGGTGATCCATCATCGCCAGCGCCTGGCGCTCGGCCTCGAAGCGCCCGATCACCTGCCGCGTGTCCATGCCCAGCTTGATGATCTTGAGCGCGACCTTGCGCCGGACGGGCTCCTGCTGCTCGGCCATGTAGACCGCGCCCATGCCCCCCTCGCCGATGAGCTGCAGCAGCTTGTATGGCCCGATCAGCGTGCCCGACCGCTCGATCCCGGCGTCCGGCTGCTCGTCCTCGGGGGCCGCCCCGCCCTGCGCGGCCTGCGCGGCCTGCGCGACGGCGGGCTCGATGAGGAAGTCCCCCGCCTCCTCGTGCGCCCGGAGCAGCGCCTCGACCCGCGTGCGCAGGTGCGGTTCTTCCCCGCAGGCACCCTCGAGGAAGGCCGCCCGTTCGATCGGGGACCGCTGCGAGAGTGCTGCGTTGAAGATGGACTCGACGTTGCGCTGCTTGCCTTCCATGCGCTGCGGATGGGCGATCCCGTGCGTACGTGCTCCATGCGCCGACCGCGCCGGGGTCGCCTCGCACATTCTCCGATATCAGGCCCGATCCTCCTCCATTCTAAGCTCGTTGAACAGCCAGGCGCGGGCGTAGGCCCAGTAGCGGTCAGCCGTGGCGTGGGAGACGCCCAGGACGCGCGCGGCCTCCTCGATCGTCATGCCGGTGAAGAAGCGCAGTTTCACGAGCTCGGCCTTCACCGGGTCCTCGTCGGCCAGGCGCGAGAGGGCCTCGTCGAGGTCGAGGAGGTCGACCGGGTCCTCCCGCGCCGCGAAGTTCGCGTCGTCCAGATCGATACGCTCCCGATCCCCGCCGCGCTTCAGCCGCCCCTTCGCGCGGGCGCGCTCGACGAGGATGCGCCGCATGCCCTCGGCGGCGGCCGAGAAGAAGTGCGCGCGCCCTTGCCAGTCGGTTCGGACGTCGCCCACGAGCCGCATGTACGCCTCGTGAACGAGAGCCGTGGCCTGCAGGGTCTGGCCCGGTTTCTCGTGCGCGATCCGATGCGCGGCGAGCCGCCGCAGCTCGTCGTAGACCGCCGCGAGCAGCCGGTCGACGGCGCGCTCATCGCCCCCGTCCAGCTCTTCGAGGATCCGCGTGACATCTTCCATTGACGGGCTCCGTGCCCCCGCGGCCCGGGGGCGAACGACCCTACACTCCTCCCTCGGGATTCATTCAACCCACCCGGGCGAGAAACGCGCGCATCACCCAGCGCGCCGAGCCCTTGCGGCGGTACCGCGCCATCTCCCGCGCGCGGGCCCCGACCTCCGCGAAGGCCGCGGCGGCCTGATCCTTCTCGCCGAGGGCGCGTAGCGCGACGCCCCGGCGGTAGGCGCTCTCGGGATTCGGACCGTGATTCCGCTCGAAACGCGCCAGCTCCGCGAGCGCTCGCTCGGGCTGCCCGTGGCGGGTCTCCGCCTCGGCCGTGCGCAGGAGGACGGCGCCGTACGCATGCTCCGCGTTGATCTCCGCCGCACGCCGGAGCGACTCGAGTGCGCCGGTGAGCTCGCCCAGCCCGAGCCGCGCGCAGCCGAGCCGGTAGTGCCACTCCGCCGACTCGGGCTCGCCGAGCGCCGCCCGCTCGAGGTACGGGACCGCGCTCCGGTGGCGGCCCTGGTGCTCGAGGAGCGACCCGAGCTTGCCCAGGTTGTGCGGCGTCTCGACGGCCCCGAGCTGGCGCATCAGCGCCTGCTGCCTGCGCCTGTCGAGCGACCAGGCGGCCACGCCCGAGAGCCCCGCGCTGAGCAGGATCGCCGTGAACCAGAAGCCGAGGAACGGAACCTGGAAGATCGCGCCCAGGATCGGCACGTGCCTGAGGACCTGGAGCAGGATGAGGACCAGGACGAAGAAACCGACGAGGCGCAGCACGGCAGGATCGTATTCTCTCGGGCCGTCCAGGACACCCGGGCGAGCGTCGGAGCCTGCTCCGTACCCGCCTTGCCCGTTCACGGGAGTCGAACGATCATCCATAGCGTACAGGATTCGCGCGGCCCTTCCCCCCGCGCCGCACTGACGCGGGAGGTCACCCGCGCCCTCGGCGGCGCGTTGCTCCTGCCATTGCGCGTCTCCGAGTACCTGCTCGGCGGCGATGCGGCGCGGGACGAGCTCGCCGCGGACCTCGCGGGCTTCGTCCCCGCCCCCACCGCGCCCGAGGTCCCGCGCCTCCCCGAGCGCCCCATACGCATCTTCATCTCGTGCGCCGAGGCGTCGGGAGAGATCCACGCCGGATCGCTCGCAGGGGCGCTCCGGAAGCTCATCGCCGCCGCGCGTGCCCCAGCACCGGAGTTCGTGGGCATCGGCGGTGCGCGCCTCGCGGAGCAGGGCGTCCGCGTGATCGGCGATCCTGTCGCCCGCGCGGCGATGGGTTTCGACGGCGTCGTCTCCGGGCTTCCCTTCTATGCGCGCCTGCTCGAGGACACCGCGCGCGTCTTCCGCTCGCCCGAGCGCCCGGACGTGTTCGTGCCCGTCGACTCGCCGGCGCTGCACGTGCCACTCGCGCACACAGCGCAGCGCTACGGGATCCCCGTGGTGCACTTCATCGCGCCGCAGTACTGGGCCTGGGCCCCGTGGCGCGTGCACGGCTACCGCCGCGCGATCGATCGCGCGCTCGCGATCCTGCCGTTCGAGCCCGCCTGGTTCGAGCGCCACGGCATACCGTGCGCGTACGTCGGTCACCCGCTGCTGGATGCCCTCGCGGATGTCCCGGTGCACGGCAGCGACGGGACGGCGCGCAGCCTCGTGATCCTCCCGGGGAGCCGCGCGAATGTGATCGAGCGCAACCTGCCGTGGATGCTGCGCGTGGCGCAGCGTCTGCACGCCGCGCTCCCGGACGCTCCCGTCATCGTGCTCCAGGACGACGACAAGCACGAGCAGCACATCGCGGGGCACCTGCGGGCGGCCGGGGGGTTCGCGCGCCTCGCGCTCGGGGACCTCCACGGACACCTCGGGCGCGCCCGAGCGGCGCTCTCCGTGTCGGGCACGATCCTGCTCGACCTCATGCACCACCGGATCCCTGCGGTCGTCGTCTACCGCGTCGAGCGCCGCGGGGAAATGTGGATGTATCGCCACCTGATGTCGGCCCCGTACTTCGCGTCCGTGAACCTCCTCGCGGGCGAGGAGGTCCTGCCGGAATTCTGCTTCCGCGGCGAGGGCCCCATCGAGGAGATTGGCCGCGCGCTCTTCCGTTGCTACAACGACACGGGCTGGCGCGCCCGCTGCCGGACCGGTCTCGACCAGGCCGCGAAGCGCCTCGGGCCCCCGGGCGCAGCCGACCGCGCCGCCCGCCATGTGCTCGCAGTGGCGGCACCACGCCTCGCTCCCGGCGCCGCGGAGGCCGGACGATGACCCCCCACGATCCCGACGAAGAACAGGCTGCGACCGGGGCCCACGCGCCCCAGGACGCCCCGCGGGCGGATTCCGCCCGGCGAGTCGCTGAGGCCATGAATACCCCGGGGTCCGCCGAGTACGGGGGCTCCGAGATGCAGACCGAGGCCACACGCTTGATGACGGCTGTCCAGGCCGGAGACCCCGAGGCGTTCGACACGCTCGTGGTTCGGCTACGGGGTCGCTCCTACCAGGTCGCCAAGGCCCTCGTCGGGTCCCGCGACGACGCCATGGAACTCAGCCAGGAGGCCTTCCTGAAGGTCTTCCGCGCCCGCGGTACCTACAACCCATCCCAGCCGTTCCTGCCCTGGTTCCACCGGATCCTCCGCAACACGTGCTTCAGCTTCCTGCGCAAGCACAAGCGGCTGAAGCAGCACTCGCTCAGCACCGTGGGCGACGATGGGGAAGAGACCGATTGGGAGATCGTCGATACGGCGCCCGGCCCGCCCGAGGGTCTCTTGCAGGACGAGCGGGCACGCATCTTCCACGGAGCCCTGCAAGACCTCTCCGCGCGTGATCGCGAGATCCTCGCACTCAGGCACTTCAAGGACATGGCCTACAAGGAGATCGCGATGACGCTCGGCATCCCCGAGGGCACGGTCATGTCCCGTCTCTTCCATGCCCGCCGGCGGCTGCGCGACGCCCTCGGTCCCCTGCTCGACGAAGTCTCCCCCGCCATTCCGACAACCGACAAGAAGAAGGGGGACCGGTGATGGCGCCGGTGAGCGAACCCACGCGCGACGAGCTCCAGGCGATGGCGTATGCGGACGGCGAGCTGCCCGAGGCGGAGCGGCCCGAGTTCGAGACGCGACTCGCGCAGGATCCGGCCCTGGGCAGACAGGTCAGCGAGTACCTCGCGCTCGCGATCCTCGCTCGTCAGGTAGCGCCGCCCGAACCCATGGACCACGAGTGGGCCCGGCTCGCCCGCGATCCCTTGCAGCGCATGGGGTTCGGGGTGGGCTGGCTGCTCCTCCTCTTCGCTTCGTTCGGCATCGGGGGGCTGGGTGTCTACGGCATCGTCGGAGCGGACATGGCGACCCCGGCGAAGGTGGTCGCGCTCGCGCTCGTCGGCGGCTTCCTGAGCCTGCTCCTCGTGACCCTCAGGGGCCGCCTCCGGACGCTCCCTTACGACCCGTACGAAAAGGTGCAGCGATGATCATCACGACCACGGACGCGATCCCGGGGCGCGAAGTCGAGCAGGTCTTCGGGCTCGTGCGGGGCACGACTGTCCGCGCGCGTCACATCGGCAAGGACATCCTCGCCCTGTTCAAGATCCTGGTCGGCGGCGAGGTCACCGAGTACACGAAGCTCGTGGCCGAGTGCCGCGAACAGGCGATCGACCGCATGATCGCGGAAGCGCGCGAGCTCGGAGGGGACGCCGTGGTCGGCTTCCGGTTCGCGACGAGCGAGGTCGCGAAGGCCGCGGCGGAGGTCGTCGCGTACGGCACGGCGGTCAAGCTGAAGTGAGCAGCGTCAGTACCGGACCAGGATCTCGTCGAGGCGCTTGCGCTCCAGGTTCGGCACTTCGCAGCCCTGTACCGGATAGCCGACGGGGATCAGGAGGAACGGCTTCTCGTAGGCCGGGCGCCGGAGCACTTCGCTGAGGAAGCCCATCGGACTCGGGGTATGGGTCAGAGTCGCGAGCCCCGCGTGGTGGAGGGCGGCCAGGAGGAAACCCGAGGCGATCCCGACCGACTCCTGCGTGTAGTAGTTCTGCACGCGCGCGCCCTCGTCCTCGTCCCAGGCGTGACGCAGCACGACGATCAGCACGGGCGCCGCCTCGAGAAAGGGCTTCTCGGCATTCGTCCCGAACGGTCCGAGCGCACGGATCCACTCCGCGTTCATCCGCCGGGAATAGTTCTCGCGCTCCTCGGCCTCGGCCGCCTCCCGTATGCGGCGCTTCATCAGCGGATCGGTGATGAGCGCAAACGTCCACGGCTGTCGGTGCGCGCCCGACGGCGCCGTGCCGGCGCTGCGGATGCAGTCCTCGATGACCTCGAGCGGCACCGCCTCGTCCGAGAAGTGGCGGACGCTCCGGCGGCGCGCGACGTCCTCGTAGTGCTCGCGAGCGCGGCGCCGCATCTCGTCCGCCGATCGGCGATTGAAGTCGAGCGCAACGTGTGCAGGTGGGTCGGCGTGGGTCATCGGGAGGTGGACTGGAGCTCGAGGAGGAACCGATGCGTGTGCGCCGGGAAACCGCCCGCGGCCTCCGCGCCCGATGCTTGGGATCGCTGCATGAGGTCGCGCTTCAGGCGCTCGAGGTCCGACTCCACGTCGACGTCGTAGTGCTCAGGAAGGCATTCTACCGCCAGCCCCTCCGCGCGGGCGACGTCCAGCGTGCGGGCGAACATGTCCCCCTCCGACATGGGCACGTCCGTGAACAATCGCGGCACGGATCGGGTCAGGCCCACGAGACAGTACCCGCCGCCCGCGTCGGGCGCGAAGACAGCATCGGCGCCGCGCTCGAGCGCCTCGTGCGCGGCGACGATCGTCGCCGAGCCGAGCAGCGGGCAGTCGCTCCCGATGACGACGACACTCGTCCCGGAGGCGCAGTACCGATCGAACCAGGCGGCGAGCCGGGCCCCGAGGCCTTCACCCACCTGGGGCTCGACGGTCTCGACGCCCGGGTACCGGGCCCGGAACCAATCGACCGCGTCGGCCGGAGCGGCGGCGATCGCGAGTCGAAAGGCACCGGACGCGAGGTGATTCCCGACCACGTCGTCCAGCATGGCGCGGGCCAGCGCCGCGGCCTGCGCCGCCGTCAGAGGCGGCGACAGGCGCGTCTTCACGCGGCCCTCGGAAGGACGCTTCGAGAACACGGTCGTCAGGCGGGTCGCGGGCGTGGCGTGCACGTCATCTCCGGAGCTGTCTCGCGTACGGGTCGCTCTGCCGGATCACGTGGGACGGCGCCCGGGAGGGGGGCGGCCGCGGCGGCGCGCAGGACCGCCCGCAGGCCGGGGCGCAGCTCGCTCGTTTCGGGACTCGGCATTGTTCGAGTTTAGGGAGGCCGGCACCGGCGGGTCCAGCCCGTGCTGGCGGTGGCCCCGGGGACGGGACTGCGCCGGCTTTGAACCCGCGCGCCGCAGGACCGTTCCGTACAGTGCCTCGCGCCTCGTGTTGGAGGCCGCTTCCCGGGTTGCGGCCGATCCTCCTCGGCCTATCCTAGCCCGCCATGAAGACGTTGATCACGCTGCTCACCGCCTTGCTTCCGCTCGCAGTCCCGGCCCGAGGACAGGCTGAGCTGCCCGATGTCAAGGGCGCCGCGGACCAGGCACTCCGCTGGTTGCGTTCGACGCAGGACCTCGAGACCGGCAGGTACGGCGACGGCGTGGAGACCACCGCCTGGGTTCTACGTGCGTTCGCGGTGAGCCCGCGCAAGTACGCGATCGGTGACGGTCCCTTCATGCGGGCTGCGACCGGGTACCTGGTCGCGCGGCAGACGGAGGACGGTGCGATTCACGACGTGGACGCGACCGACCCGGAGCGGATCGAGCAGACGCGGCTCGCATCGGAAGTGTTCGCGCTGCTCCCGGACGAGAGCACGAATGTGGCGCTCGCGCGGGCCCGCGCGTGGATGACGTCCAGGGACGTCGAGGCGACTCCGGATCCCGCGTTCGCGGCGCAGGATCGAGAGCGCGCGCTGCGACGGACGATCCAGCTCCTGGCCGAGCGACGACCCGACGGCACGTGGGGCGCTGAAGACCGGATCCTGCGAACGGCGAAGCACATCGTGGAGCTCTCGCGCTACTACGATCTCCTGCAACCGAAGTCCGCACCCGGCGCCGTCAAGCCGCTGCCGGCGCTCGCGGAGGTGGGTACGGTGGACGCGAAGACGGTCGACGAATCGCTCCTGCGCGGTGCGCGATTCCTCATGCGCGCGGCCGAGGACGGACGGTGGGGAGCCCCCGGACGGCCCGACGCCGGGCTCACGAGCATGGTGCTCGCCGCGCTCCAGACCCTGCCCGAGCCGCGCCCCGCCGACGTGCAGAAGACGATCACGGACGGCCTGGCGTGGCTGGCGAGCCTTCAGCGGGAGGACGGATCGATCCACGACGGGAAGCTGGCGAACTACATCACCTCCTCAGCCATCCTCGCTCTCGCCCGCTCGGGAGACCCGCAGTACTCCGATGCCATCGGGCGCGCGCGCGAGTTTCTCGTGTCATTGCAGGCCGACGAAGGCGAGGGCTACTCCTCCGATCACCCGTACTACGGCGGCATCGGCTACGGCGGCGACGAACGGCCCGACCTCTCCAATCTCCAGATGGCGCTCGAGGCACTCTCGGCCTCGGGACTCGAGCAGGGCCACGCGGCGTACGAGCGCGCCATCGCCTTCCTCGAACGGTGCCAGAACCGCTCCGAATCGAACGACGTCGCCATCGTGAAGGCCGGCGTGACGTACGCCAGCGGGGACGACGGGGGCGCGGCGTACATGCCGGGGAACTCGCCCGCGGGGTATGTCGAGCTCGAGGACGGGCGCAAGCTTCCACGCTCGTACGGCTCGATGACCTACGCGCTCCTCAAGGGTTACATCTTTGCCGGGGTCTCGAAGGACGATCCGCGGATGAAGGCCTGCTGGGACTGGCTGCAAGCGCATTACTCGCTCGATGTGAATCCCGGGTTCGAGTTCTCGAGCGATCCGACCGCAGCGTATCAGGGGCTGTTCTACTACTTCCATACGATGGCGCGCGCGATCGATCTGTATGGGGTCGATGTCGTCGTCGATGCGGACGGGCGGGAGCAGCCCTGGCGCGATCAGCTCTGTGGCCGGCTCCTGGCCATGCAGAGCAAGCTCGACGGGTCCTGGGTGAACGTCAACGCGCCGCGCTGGTGGGAAGGGAATCCGATTCTCGCGACGGCGTACGCGCTGCTGACGTTGGACGCAGCTCGGAAGTAACGGGAGACCGCGAGCCACCCGCTCCCGCCCGCTATACTCCCTCGCATGACTGCCGACGTACCGCGCACGGTTCGCGTCTTCCGTGAAGCCGGCCCGCAAGGTCGCCTGCTACTCCACGACGGTCGGCGCCTGCTCGACCTCTCCGATCATCTGATCCAGCACGGCCACCCCACCGACGTGATCGATCTCGCGGAGCACGGTTGGTTCGACGAGGGGCAACTGGCACCGCGTCTGCCCGCCGCAAACGCTGCGACCGATGCGGGCGACGTCACCGATGAGTGGACGCCCGTCGACGTCGCCTGGGACGGAAACGCGCCGGCGAACATCGGTCTCCCCATTCCGCGGGCCGCGGTCGGCAAGATCCTCGCGCTCGGCAGGAACTTCCGCGCCCACGCGGAGGAGTTCGGCGAGGAGGTGCCCGCCGAGCCGCTATTCTTCAACAAGCTGCCGGAGACTCTGGTTCCGCACCGGGCCGTGGTCACGGTCCCCGCATGGTACGAGGGTCGGGTCGACCACGAGGCCGAGCTCTGCGTGGTCATCGGGCTCGAGGGCCGGGGGATCACACCCGAGGACGCCATGGAGCACGTCGCCGGCTACACGGTCGCCAACGACCTGACGGCGCGCACGATCCAGGGAGCGGACCGCAAGGAGCAGTATCCCTGGTTCCGGTCGAAGAACATGGACGGGTTCTGTCCCCTCGGTCCGTGCTTCGTGCCGCGCGACTTCCTGGACATCGGGGACCTCGCCGTGACCGCCTCCGTAGCCGGCACGGTGCGACAGAGCGCATCGACGCGCCAGTTCGTCGTCGACGTGCCGCACGCGATCTCGTGGCTGTCGCGCCACCTCACGCTCCACCCCGGGGACCTGGTGTTGATGGGCACGCCCGCCGGGGTCGGCCCGCTCGAGGACGGGGACGAGGTGTGCTGTGCGGTCGAGGGCATCGGCGAGCTCGTGACGAGCATCCTCCGGCCTGAGGACGAGTGACGCGTGACGGACGATCCCTACGCGCGCGAGCGCGAGTTCGGCGGCGGCATCTTCGACTCGAGCGTTGCGTCCGGTCGAAGACAGGCGCGGATCCACGCAACACCAACCGGCATCGTCGCCCGCGCGGAGGACGGCGAGGAGGTGCGGATCGCGTGGCAGGGCATGCGCATCGAACGCGGCGGAGCGAGCGGCGACGTGGTCTCCTGCCACGCGCCACACGGGCGCGCGGCGATCTTCAGCGAGGAGCCGGAGTTCCTGCGCGAGCTGGAGAGCATCGGCGGCAACGAAGTCTCGGACGAGCTCGCGCGCCTGGCCGGCGAGCGGATCGCGACCCGACGGGGTCACGCGATCCGGTGGTCGATCGTGCTCGTCCTCCTGGTTCTCGTACTCGGCGCGATCCCACGCGTCTTCCGCAAGTCCATCGATGGCGTCGTCAGCGCGCTGCCGTACAGCGTGGACGAGGCGATCGGCAAGGCCGTGTCCGAGACCATGGAGCCCGGCGGGAAGGAAGTCGAGGACGAGCAGGTCCGGGCCGCGATCCAAGTGATGATCGACAGGCTCGCGGCCCAGTTGGAGGACGAGCACCTGAGCTTCGAATTCCGCGTCATCGAGAACGATCAGGTCAACGCCTTCGCCCTGCCAGGTGGGTACATCACCGTATTCACGGGCCTGATCCTCGAGGCCGAGCGCCCCGAACAGGTCGCGGGCGTGCTCGCCCATGAGATCGCCCACGTGATGCATCGGGACGGACTGCGGCGCATCGCCCATTCGATCGGTGTGTGGGTCGGAATCGAGCTCATCCTGGGCGACGCGGAGGGACTGCAAGCCATCGCGAAGAAGTTGTTCACACTCGCCACGGTCAACGATTACTCCCAGGACCAGGAGCGCGAGGCCGACGCCGAGGGCGTCCGCCTGATGATCGCGGCCCGCCTCGATCCGCACGCGCTCGCCGAGTTCTTCGAGCTCCTCGAGCGCAAGTACGGCGACGTGCCCGACCCACTCTCGTGGTTGAGTACGCACCCCCTGTACGGCGAGCGGGTGAGCGCGATCGAGACTCAGGTGGACGAGCTCGCCAGCGAAGAGTCATGGGAGCCACTAGGCGTCGACTGGGCTACGGTACGAGGCCGCCTCTGATTCCCGGGCCGTTCCGGCGTTCCTGACCGCGTGGGAGCGGACGGTTCGGAAAAAGAACGGGCATCCCACGGGAATTGGGGAGCGCGACTCGCATCCACGGTGCACTATGGGCTCCTCTCATCGTTCCAGGGGGGTCGGTTCGCGGAGGAGTCGGGGGGACAGAACGGTCCAGTGTGCGGGACCGTTCGCTATTGCCCGTTGGTCGGCTCGAAGCGGAGGGACCTCCGATACTTCGGTTCCCTACCGGTCGGCCCGTGTTGTCACGGGAATCGGCCGGCCCGTTCGCCATGCAATCCGAGCCCCACGCCGATTCGTCTGCAGTCCCCGCCATACTGATATGCGGGGGAGTACTCCCGGGCTCCGGCTCGCAGTGCGCGAACCGTCGCCCGCTCGCCGAGACCTTCCCATCGATCGACGGTCAGACTCTCAGTGGTGATCCCGTTCGGATCCCCGAAGACTTCACGACCGGCGCGCTGGTCGTGATCGGCTATGTGAAGGAGTCCGCGGAGGACGTGAGCCACTGGCTCTCCGCCTTGGAGAACGCGGGATTCTCAGTCCCCGCCCGCTCCTACCCCAAGATCCGCGGGTGGCTTCCGCGCATCTTCCGATCCAAGCATGCGGTGCGGCTGGGGCGCGGTGTGCCCGACGAAGACCCCTCGTCCGTGGTCACCCTGTACGCCGAGGCCGAAGTGATCGGCCGATTCACCGGCACGGAGCACCCGCAGCACGCACGCCTGCTCCTGCTCGACGAGCGCGGCCGGGTGACCTGGTTCCACGACTCAGGGTTCTCGGGGGAGGCGACCAGATCCCTTGAAGGTCAGAACCGTAAGCAGATGAGCGACTCTTCGCCTTCAAGGGATCTGGGCCCCGCCGTGTAGGCGGTGCCGGTGGCGAAGCCGCCGTAGCGTCGCAGACATCTTCGCGCGGAGCGCGAAATCCTCGGCCCGCAGGGCCGTCCGCCTGTCCACACCATTGGCGCGAAACGGCCGAACGCACTTCGACCGAGCTGGGCGACGGGAGTGATCCTCTTGCGACCAGAGCCCTCGAAGGTCAGAGCCGTAAACAGTTGAGTGACCCTTCCCCTTCAAAGGATCTGGGCCCCGCCGTGTAGTTGGGGCCGGCCGCCCCCATCACCGAGCCCGAATCAAGTCGTCGCGACCCGCACGGCGACCGGGAGCCCCGCCTCGACCCAGGCATCGAATCCGCCCTCGACGTCGACGACGTCGTACCCCTCGCGCGCGAGGAGGCTCGTCGCCGTCATCGACCGGTACCCGCTCTTGCAGCACACGAGGAGCGTCCGATCGCGGGGGATGTCATCGAGTCGTCCAGCGAGCATCGCCAACGGCACGTGCAGGGCGCCTTCGATGTGTCCCTCGTCCCACTCGCCGGGCCCCCGCACGTCGAGGACGATCGCGCCGGAGTCCGCACACCGCGCGGCGAGATCGTCCACACGAATCCGCGGCGTCGTCGCCGTGCACTCGGGCCGATCCTGGAACGCGCCTGCGCCCCCATCGAGGTAGCCGACCGTCTGGTCGAGGCCGATCCGGCCCAGCCGGAGGATCGCTTCCCGCTCCGTTCCGGGTTCGGCGACGATCACGATCGGGCGCTCGAGGTCGAGTACGGACCCCGCCCAGCTCGCCAGTTTCCCGTCCAGCCCGATGCTGATGCTCCCTGCGAGGTGTCGCCTGGCGAACGAGTCCTTGGCGCGCACGTCGAGCACCTGCACGCCGTCCTCGGCGGCGGCGAGCGTCTCGTCGAGCGACATCGGCTGCGAAGCGTCCGCGACCACCCGGGGCAGCGATGCATGGCGCTCGCGGTTCAGCTGCGCGGCGACCGGGAAGTACGCGGGCGGGGGGGGCTGATCGGCGGTCAGGATGTCGATGAAGGCCTCCTTCGACATGTCCTGGAGCGCGTAGTTGAGCTGCTTCTGCCGGCCGATCGTGCTCGATGTCTCGCTCGAGAGGTTCTTTCCGCACGCCGAGCCCGCCCCGTGGCCGGGGTACACGATCGTGTCGTCCGGGAGGGTCATCAGCTTTGAGCGGAGCGAGTCGTACATCATCCCGGCGAGTTCGCGCGCCGAGACGCCCTTGGACGCCATGAGGTCGGGACGTCCGACGTCGCCGATGAAGAGCGTGTCCCCGGTCAGAACGGCGCGCGGTGCTTCCGTGCTCACGCTCTCGTCGAACACGAGGATCGAGATGCCCTCCGGCGTGTGCCCGGGCGTCTCGAGCACTTCGAGCCGCACGTCCCCGAGGTGGAGCACGCTGCCCTCGCTGAGCGCGGTGAATTCGTAGTCCGCCTCCGCGGCCGCCCCGAGGTAGATCACGGCGCCCGTCCGTTCCGCGAGCTCCAGGTGCCCCGCGAGGAAGTCCGCGTGGAGGTGCGTGAGGATCACGTGGCGGATCGTCGCCCCGAGCGCTTCGGCGCGGTCGAGGTAGACGTCGACGTCCCTGCGCGGGTCGACGACGACGGCGATGCCCGTCGGCTCGTCGACGATGAGGTAGGAGGCCTGGGCCAGGCAATCGAGGTAGTGCTGCTCGAGAATCATCGGGTCCGCGCTTTCGACGTCAGGGGAGCGCCCCTTGTACCAGAACCGCGTACCAGAACCGCGGAGACCTCCACCGGCGGGAACTGCGCAGAAAGCCTCCAGTCCGGGACCTGGGGCTGGCGATTGACTGAAGACCTCGCTCCGCGGGCTCCCTCCCGTCGACGGTCCCTCTGGAAGCCCCGACTACCTAGCATGCGCCGCCTGCCTCCCCTGGACTACGGCCCGAAGGGCCGCCGCCTCCGGACCTCGCGCGGAACGCGCGGCCTCACCCTGCTCGAGCTCGTCATCGTCGTGGCGATCTCGCTCATCGCCCTGGGTCAGATGACGACGTCCATCCTGGGCGTGGCGCGGCTGGAGCCCCTCAATCGCGAGTCAGCGATCGCCATGAACGCGGGGATCGGCGCGCTCGAGACACTGCGCGGCGCCCCGTTCGATGAAGTGTTCCGGCGCTTCAACAAGGACCCCGCCGACGATCCGGACGGACCGGATACGGCGCCCGGAGACTCGTTCGCCGTCCCCTACCTCGACGTGACCGCGGGCGACATCGACGGGATGGTGGGCCGGATCGTGTTTCCGTCCGTGGCCGACGACCTGCGCGAGGACGTCGCCGACGCCCGGCTTGGTATGCCCCGCGACCTGAACGGCGACGGCACTCTGGACGCCCTGGACCACACGGACGACTACCAGATCCTGCCCGTGCTCGTCCGCCTCGAGTGGACCGGTTCATCCGGTCCCAGGACGATGAACCTCTACGCGGCGCTCACCCAGCCATGATCCGATCCAAGCGCGGGAGGGCCGGGTTCACGCTGCTCGAGCTCCTCATCACGGTCACGTTGGCAGCGCTCCTGATGGCGAGCCTCACCAGCGCCTTCCGATCGACCGGGGGCACAGTCCGTACGGTGACGACAGCGATGAACCTGCAGGTCCAGGGCAACCGGGCGATGCGTGACATCCTGAACGGGTTGCGCTGGGCGGACACGGGCTCGCTGTCCGTCATCCCCGCGCCCCCGTTCTTCACGAGCGAAGTCCAGTTCGTGCAGAACACGGGCTTCCAGGACACGGAGAGCTCCTGGGGCCCGCCGCTCGAGATCCGATACGATCCCGTCCTCGGCGAGATCGTCTGGACCCGGCATCCCGGTCTTCCGCCGGAACGCCAGCTCGACCGCGTCCGCTTCGTTGCGCCGTTCTACGACGGGGAGATCGCGAACGGTTTGGACGACAATGGCAACGGGCTCGTGGACGAACCGGGCTTCTGCATGACCCGGGAGGGGGACGTCCTCACGCTGAACCTCACCCTACAGGGCGAGGACAGCGCCGGGATCATGCTCACGCGCAGCTTTACCACGCGACTCCACTGCAGGAATTGATCATGAGGGGAGAATCCAGGGCTGGGCGAAGCGGACTCGGCGAGCGGGGCAGCGTGCTCCTGGCGACGGTGTTCGTCGTCGTCGCGGTGGCCGGACTGCTGCTCGCATTCACGCAGATCGGCGTCTCGTTCACGCGCGAGCACACGGCGAAACACGCAAGCGACCAGGCCCTTGCGCTCGCGGACTCCGGACTCTCCGAGTCGCTCGTGGCGATGCGCCGCGGGGGCACGGGCCGCGTTGGGACGGAAGCCATACCGGCCCGTTTCGGGGACGGAGTCTTCTGGACCGAAGCCGAGGACATCGGCAACGCCGTGCGGCTCGTCCATTCCGCGGCCATGTACGAGAGCGGCCGTGTCGCCCTCGAGATGATCGTGTTCCACTACGGCACGAGCCCTTTCGACGTCGCGATCTTCTCGGATGAGGCCCTGACGATTGCGAGCAACGTCCTCATCGACAGCTTCGACCCCGCGAACGGCACGTACCAGGACCAACTCGATGCGTCGGGGGAATCGCACCTCGACGACGGTGCGGTCGTCATGTCGAACAGCGACATCGATCTCGCGTCCAACACCGAGATCTACGGCGACGTCCACGCGGGCTACGACAGCGAGCTGGTGACGTCCGGCACGGCCGACATCTCGGGCATCACCGAACCCATGGTCGCGGACCGCGCGATCCCCCTCGTCCCCGTTCCGACGTATCCGGCCTCGGGCGACCTGATCGTGAACACGCCGGGTTCCATGCTCGCTCCGGGCGACTACTCGTTCACGACGCTCACCGTCATGGGCGGAGCCTCGCTCACGGTTCAGGGACCGGCGAACATCGTCATCGACGAGTGGTCCCTGTTGTCGAACTCCGACCTGATCCTCGACACGGCGGGTGGCCCGATCCGGTTCTACGTGACCGGGACGGCGGACCTCAACAGCAACTCCGACATCATCACGACGGGCGAGAGCGCTGCCGACGTCACCCTGTACTTCATGGGCGGTCCGGGTCAGGAGGTCTCGATCGACTCGAACTCCGACTTCCACGGGGTCATCTACGCCCCCGAGGCGGACATCGAGATCAGCTCGAACTTCGAGCTCTTCGGGGCCATCATCGCCGGTCAGCTCACCCTCAACTCGAACGTGCAGATCCACTTCGACGAGTCGCTGGCCATCACCAGCCCGGAAGACGAGCTCTACGTCTCGGGTCACGTGAGCCAGGCGGCGTTTCCCGTCGCGGAGTTCCTCTCGAATCGCCGCAGCCCGTTCACGCTCCTGGGTGTGACACCGGCCGACCTGCCCAGCCCCGAGGCGGCACACGACAACTGACGATGGCCCTCCGTTCGCATGCCATGGCTTCGGAGCGCCGGCGCAGGCCCCGCTCCACGTGGGTCCGGTCGAGCGCAGCCGCACTCGCGCTCTTCGCGTGGCTCGGCGCCGCTCCGTCGTTGAGCCGCGCCGCCGCCCACGCGCCGCGGGACGTCGAGTCCAAGGTCGTCGCGCTCGTGCTCGAGGTCGACTCGGACCGCACGGCCAAGGACGCCGCGCGCCGCATGAAGCGGCTCGGACTCGACGCCATCCCGAGCCTGTTCGCGCTCCTCTCGACCGGTTCCGGCACCGGCGCCGAGCGCATCGAGATGACCCCGGAGCGCGAGGACGCTGTGCGCGGCGGGCTCCTCGCCCAGGGCGCCGCGAACCTGCGCTCGTTCCTGCGCGTGACCGCGCTCCCGGAGAGCCCTGCGCCGGTCCGCAAGACGGCGCTGTCGCTGTACGAAGCGATGGGCGGGGCCGGCGATCTGAAACGGTGCATCGCGCTCGGCGCGGGCGACGGCACGGGAGCCCTCGGGAACGAGCTGCAGACGTGCGCCACCGCCATGCTCCGCCGCGATCCCCGCGGGTACACGGGCCTGGTCCCCGACCTGGCCCGCGAGGTGCCCGCGCTGTTTCCCTTTCTCATCGAAGCCGTGGGCGACGCGGGCTCGCCCCTCGGGCTGCGATTCCTGGGCAAGGTTCTCGCGCAGGGCAGCGATCACGACGCGTCGGTCCTCCGGCAGATCGAACGGATCGCCCGCGAGGCACGCTCGCCGTTCGCGGTGGAGCTCTGCGACGCGGTCCGCGATGCGCTCGGACGCGACGACCCGGTGGCGGAGGCCGCGGCCCGCGCCGCCGGAGCGCTCGCCGATGCGACCTGTGTGGAGCCGCTCTGCGACATGCTCGGGACCCGATCGGCCCGCGTCCGCAGTACCGCCCACCGCGCGCTGAAGCGGATTTCGGGCCAGTCCTTCGGATCGAAGCGGGAGCGCTGGAAGTCCTGGCACGAGGGCGAGCTGGACTGGTGGCGGGAGGAGTCCGACGCGGTGCTCGCCGACCTCGCGTGCGACGAGCCCGCGCGTATCGCGGTTGCGATGGGACAGATCGTCAGGCGGCGACTGTTCCGCGACCGGCTGATCGGAGCCATCCTCCCCCTGCTCGGCCACCCCGAGCCGCGGATCCGGCGCCTGGCTTGCCAGGGCCTGGGCCAGCTGGGTTCGACCGCGGCCCTGCCGTCCCTCGTCGATCAGCTCACCGACGTGGACGACTCGGTCGTCCGCGAGGCCGCGGCTGCCCTGAGGTCGCTGTCCGGAAAAAACCTCCCCCCCGACCCGGAGACGTGGCGGGCGTTCCTCGAGGAGCAAGACGGACACCCGGTACGCAGATGAGAGCAACCACGATGAGTATCCCCACCAAGCACGGATCCACCCGGCGCAGCCAACGGCTCGTCGATCCCCGCCTCCAGCTCAAGCTGAGCACATGGTTCCTCGGGCTGGCCGTCCTGGCGCTCGTGTTCCAGTACATCCTGCTCACCACGACGATGTCCAGCCTCTCCCTGGAGCTCGGCGGCGACGCGGCGATGGCGCACGAGCGGATCATGAGCGCGTGCATGCACGTCCTCGGGATCTCGCTCGTGGTCGTGCTCCCGGCGACGCTCATCGTCGGCGTGCTCGTCACGTTCCGCATCGCCGGACCCATCGCGCGCTTCACCCGGTTCCTCGAAGAAGTCCGCGCGGACAAGCGCCCCGCGGACTGCCAGGTACGGCGCGGAGACGAGCTCCAGGACTTCTGCCGCCTCCTGAACGAAGCGACGGCTCCGCTCCGCACGCAGCGGCACGGGTCGGGCGAGCACGAGGACGTGGAGGAAGCCAAGGACGACGCCGCGGCCGCCTGAGGCCCGCGCGCCGGACGTCGTAGCATCGCACCGACTAACGGGGTGGATCAGGGCTCGGAGCTGGCACGACCTGGTACTTCCAATTACTGGTTCGCCGACCCTCTCTCGGAATTGGCAGTCTCCAACCTGTCGAATGACGTGGGCCTTCCGCCACACGGACATAGGAGCAGTTCCAAGTTCCATGTTCCACATTCCATCGGCGAGGGCGATGCCCTCGAGCTCGTCGCCGCTGGACGGTGTGATCGCGACGGATCGACCCGCGGATAGACCTGAGCGTCGGATGTCGCCAAGCTCACGCCGCACGGCTGGCGTGAGCACTCTCAGGCCGAGGTGGAAGAGGAGCGCCAGGCGGCGATGGCTGCTTTCGTCTTGGCGCGCGAGATGCTCTTCGGCGTCGTGAACTGGCGATGGCCGTCGACGCCGCCGAGGAAGCCGAACCCCGACTGCCGCGCACCGACCCACGGCGTGCCCGTCGCACCGCCGAGGTAGCGGTTCACGCCGACCTGGCCCGCTCTGATCGCCCGCGCGACGCGCATGCCGCGCTCCTCGTCGGCCGTGTACACGCTGGCACCGAGTCCGAACGGGGTGTCATTGGCGAGGGCGATGCCCTCGAACTCGTCGCCGCTGAACGGTGTGATCGCGACGACGGGCCCGAAGGTCTCCTCCTTCGAGATGACGAGGTCACGGCCGACGTCGGCGAGCACGGTGGCCGGGTAGAAGAACCCCGGCCCCGCGGCCCGCGCGCCCCCCAGGAGGAGGCGAGCGCCGTGCGCGACAGCGTCCTCGACCTGGCGCTCGACTCTCGAGCGCTGCTCCTCGCTGACCATCGGACCCATGCGGACGCCCTCCTCGAACCCGTCTCCGTGCGTCCACTCCCGGGCCTTCTCGACCACGCGACGCTCGAACTCCTCCGCGATCTCCTGGGCGACGTAGACTCGCTCGACGCTGCAGCAGACCTGCCCTGCGTTGCGCAGGCTGTGGCGCGCCGCGCACTCGGCGGCCGCCTCGAGGTCGGCGTCGGCGAACACGACCATCGGGTCCTTGCCGCCGAGCTCGAGCACGAGACGCTTCAGGCCCTTGCTCGCGCTCGCCATGATCCGCATGCCGGTCTCGCGGCTGCCCACGAAGCCGATCATGTCGACGTCCGAATCGACCAGCCGCGCGCCGACGTCGCCGGCGCCCTGAACGAGGTGCAGCACGTCGCCCGGGAGGACCTCCTGCAGGACCTCGGCGAGCAGCGCGCCGACGAGGGGCACCAGCTCGCTGGGTTTGAACACGACCGTGTTCCCGGCGACGAGCGCGGGCGCGAGGATCGAGAGCGGCATCCCCACGGGGAAGTTCCACGGCGTGATCGCGGCGACGACGCCGTGCGGCTCGCGCACGAGGATCGTGTCCCCGGCGAACTCCTCGGTCCGGATGGCGGCGCGGACTTCGGCGGCGAGCTCGGGGAGCTCCGTCACGTAGCCCTGGACCTCCCGCAGCGCGTCCGCGCGCGGCTTGCCCATCTCGCGCGTCACGAGGTCCGACAACTCGTCCTGGCGGCGCTCCAGCCCCTCTGCCGCACGCCCGAGGAGCTCGACGCGCCGGTCGATCGGAGTCGCGGCCCAGGTGGGCGCCGCGGCGCGCGCGCGCGTGACCGCGGCGAGGAGCTGCTCCGGTGTGGTGACGGGGATCTCGGCGATCAACTCGCCGGTTGCGGGATTCAAGTCGCGGATGACAGTCATGGGCACCTCAGGCGTTTCCGCCCAGAATACCCCATCACTCCGCGGTCTCCTCAACGTGCCCGTGCCGGCGGCCTCGCCCCACCCCTCAGTCGATCAGACCCGCCCGCCCGAGCGGCCACACCCGAAGATTGACGCAGCCGCGCAGGTACTCACGGGCCACCTGCCCGAACTCGCGGCTGTCGGAGCTGCGGATTCGGTTGTCCCCCAGGACGTAGAAGTGATCCGGCTTCACCGTCGTGTGCACGACGGTGTACGGGTCGATCGAGCGCTCGTCCACGTACGGCTCCTCCAGGGGCTCGCCGTTCACCCACACCAGCCCGCCCGCGATCCGGATATCGTCGCCCGGCAGGCCGATCACACGCTTGATGTAGTCGAGGCTCGGATCGAGCGGGTAGCGCAGCACCACGATGTCGCCCCGCTCCACGTCCCCGAACAGGTAGCTCAGGTGGTCGACCAGGATGCGGTCGTGGTCCTGGATCCCAGGCTCCATCGAGCTCCCGCGCACCTCCGAGAAGTTGAACAAGAGGCCCCACGCGATCACCGTGACGACGGCGAACTTGCCGAAGGTCACCGCGAGCCGGACGAGCGGACGCCACGCCTCGCGCGAGGATCCGCGAGTCGCGCGAGCGAGACCCGGTCCCGTGCCGGACCCTGTGCGGCTGAAACCGATGCACGCGTCGTCGGGTTCGACCGCGAAGAGCTGCGCGAGCGCTCCCTCGCGCCCGCTCGCGAGCGGGGAATCCAGGGTCGAGGTCGTCCCGGTCTCACCGGGGGCGCCGGAAAGGTTTTCCGCCTTCTCTGCGCGCCCGTCCGTCGACTCGTCGGGGATCATCCTCGACTTATCGGAGTCCGGATTCAGCGTCTTGAACCCGACCCGGCCTTCGTCCCCGGTTCTTCCCCGCTTCCCCGGGTTGGGCTACCCTCTCCGCTCACCGGCCCCGGAGGACGGAGAAGAATCCACGTGACGACGACGCACCAGAGCACCCTTGCCGATGACTGTAAGAGGGACCGCAGGAGTTTCCTGAGCCTGGGGGCCGGCCTCGCAGCGGCGGGCGCCGCCTTGTCGTGCCACGCCGCGCGGGAAGTCGCAGGCACGCCGGAGCCCCTGTCGGAAGACGAGCGCCAGCGCCTCGACGAGCTCTTCGCCGACCTCACCGACGAGTCCGACGAGCCGGGCATCTATCTCTACGGCGAGCTCGGCGTACGCCCCGAGGACATCGTCGCCGTGACGGCCGACGGCGCCGAGCACTTCGGCACCTGGCAGAAGACACCGGCGTCACCCGCCTGACGCGCCGATGCACGAACGCGCACGATCGGCCCGCCCGTTTGCGGCCATCCTCGCCGTCGCGCGGATGGAGCTCCTCGCGAGCCTGCGCGACCGCCAGACCGCCCTGTACACCTTCGTGCTGCCGATCTGCATGTACCCTGTGCTCTTCTGGGTGATGGTGCAGGGCGCACTACTCGTCAAGGGCAAGCGCGAGCACACGGAGGTCGAGGTAGGCATCGCGGCCGAAGCCCCCGCGACGGTCCCGCGCGGCATCGCCGCGGCCCTCGCCGGCACGCCGCCCGACGCCGATGACTCGTTCGAGCTCAACTTCAACGTCGTGGAGGTCCGCGAGCGCACCGTGCCGACGGATCACGAGGCCGCGCGCACCTGGGCGGAGTCGGCGTGGGCGGACAGGGCCGCCGATGGTCCGGACGCGGTCCTCTATCTTCCCGATCCAGACGCGTCGGCGTCCGAAGCCGACGGGCCCCCCCCCGGTGCGCAACTCTTCTTCAACAGCACGAAGAGCCACTCGGAGATCGCGCGCAGGCGCGTCCGCGAGCGCATGCCCGGCTTCGTCGAGCGCTTGCGGGCCGAGAAGGCGCGGGAGCGCGGCCACGACCCGCGGCTCCTCGACCCGATCGAGGTCGAGAGCCACGACATCGCTCCGTTGCGCGACAGGGGCGCCCTGATCCTGTCCTTCGTCCTGCCGATGCTCCTCGTCATCATGACGGTGATGGGCGCGTTCTTCCCCGCGGTCGACCTCACGGCGGGTGAGAAGGAGCGCAACACGGCCGAGACCACTCTGCTCCTTCCTGTCCCGCGCTCCTCCGTCCTCCAGGGCAAGATCCTCGCCGTCTGCACGACGGCCGTGATCGCCTCGAGCTTGAACCTGATCGCGATCGGGCTGTCGGCCGAGCACCTGTTCGGGATGCTCGTCCGCGCGTCGGAGATACAGATCCGGGTGCCCATGCTGGCGCTCCTCTCCATCGCGCCGCTCGCGCTCCTCTTCGCGTTCTTCGTCAGCGCCGTCCTGACGGGTATCGCCGGCCTCGCGGCGACCTTCAAGGAGGGGCAGGCGATGCTCGGGCCGGTGCAGATGGTGTTCATCCTGCCCGCCATGGCGGGCGCGCTGCCCGGTCTCGAGCTCTCGCCCGGGATGGCCTTCATCCCCGTCCTGAACGTCATCCTCGCCTTCCGCGCCATGCTTCTCGGCAAGGCCATGTTCTTCGAGTACGGGCTCACGGCGTTCGCTCTGCTCGCCTACGCCCTGATCGCGATCCGGATCGCGACCCACGTCCTGTCCCGCGAGTCCGTCGTGCTCTCCGGACGGAGCATCCCGTTCAGGCGCCTCGTCTCGATCTTCCGCTCGTCGGGGGGCACGCGCTAGATCCCATGCAAGTCAACGAGCTGGACAGATGAGTCAACTCCCTCCTTCAATGGATCTAGCAATGGCTCTAGCGCCCGCCGTGCAGGCGGGCCGGCAGCCTGGCCGCCGTGGCGCCGCCGGCATCCCGCGCAAGGCGCGAAGCCCGCGGCCCGCAGAGCCGTTCTCGATACTCTCCGGCAGCGGTACGCGGCCCGGACCCCGCGCCACCGACAGCATGCCTCGTCGGTCTGGGGCGAAGCCTCGCTAATCATGGACCCCACCCAGGCACCCACCCTGTCCAAGGGTATCGCGATCCACGCCGTGGGCCTGGAGAAGGTCTTCCACGATCCGCAACGCGGTGACGTGCGCGCGGTCGCCG
>SMVQ01000252.1 GCA_004357655.1 Planctomycetota bacterium | reverse complement strand
GAGTCCATGGATGTCCGGGCTGAGGTGTTGGCGGCGGAGGTTCGAATCGCGGGGCACGTCCGCAGGACGCCCGTCGAATCCTCGCACTTCCTCGGTGCGGCGGGCAAGTGCCACGCGTACCTCAAGCTCGAGAACTTCCAGCGTACGGGCTCGTTCAAGTTCCGCGGCGCGATGAACAAGCTCCTGGCCCTGGCACCGGCGGAGCGGAAGGCGGGCATCGTCGCGGCTTCGACCGGGAACCACGGCGTCGCCGTCGCCTGCGCCGCCGATCTCCTGGGCGTCCCGGCGGTGATCTTCGCGCCGGAGACCGCGCGGTCCACGAAGCTCGAAGCCGTCCGCGACTACGGGGCCGAGGTGCGCCAGGTAGGGGACGACTGTCTCGTCACGGAGTCGGCGGCCCGAGCCCACGCGCGGGACGAGAGCATGACCTTCTCGCCGTACAACGACCCCGAGGTCATCGCGGGTCAGGGCACCATCGGACGCGAGCTCGAGCAGCAACTCGAGAACGTCGACACGCTGTTCGTCGCGGTGGGCGGCGGCGGGTTCGTGTCCGGGATCGGCGGCTACCTGAAGGCCGTCGGGCGGGACGTGCGCGTGGTCGCCTGCTCGCCGCGGCGCTCCGCGGTCATGCACGATTCGCTGGCGGCCGGCCAGATCCTGGACCTGCCCTCCGAGCCGACCCTCTCCGACGGGACGGCGGGCGGCGTCGAGGAGGGCGCGATCACATTCGACCTCTGCCGCGACGTGATCGACGACTTCGTGCTGGTCGACGAGGACGAGATCGCCGACGCCGTGCGCTCGATCGTGGTGCACCACCACATGCTGGTCGAGGGCGCGGCCGGCGTGGCCGTGGCGGCCTTCCAGAAGGAGCGTGAGGGGCTCGAGGGCCAGGACGTCGTCGTGGTCCTGTGCGGCGCGAACATGGACGTGGAGACGCTGAAGGGCCTCTTGTAGGGAGTGAGGGCTCGCCTGGCCGGGGATGCGACTGTAGCTTGTGCCCGCCCCGTATAGGAATCCGCGCGCATGTACACCCTCGAAGTTCTCTCCCCGGCATTCGATCACGGCGCCGGAATCCCCGCGAAGTACACCTGCGACGGCGAGGACACGTCCCCCCTGCTCCACTGGAGCGAGGGGCCCGCGGGTACGACCTGCTACGCGCTCGTGATGGACGATCCCGATGCCCCCGGTGGGACCTGGGTCCACTGGGTCGTCTGGAACATCCCGGCCAACGGGATTCACGAGGAGGCCCCGCCCGAGCTCGTCATGGACGACGGGACGCGTCAGGGTCAGAGCTCCTGGGGCCGTCTCGGATACGGAGGGCCCTGTCCGCCGCCGGGCGAGCACCGCTACTTCTTCAAGGTCTACGCGCTCGACACGGTGCTCGAGCTCGACGCGACCACGAACAAGCAAGACCTGCTGCACGCCATGGCCGGGCACGTCCTCGCGGAGGGCGAGCTCATCGGGTTGTACTCGCGGCCCATGCCCACGACGTCCTCCCAGGTCCGGGCCAAGTCCGAGCCGGCCGAGCAGTGAGCGGCTAGAGTCCGCGCGAGAGCTCGAGCGCCTGGAGCCTGGGCTCCGGCCCCCAGGTCGCCACGCCGATCCGGTGCCGGCCCGGGATGGGATCGATCGAGACGCGGTCGAACAGCACGGTGCCGTCGATCGAGACCGAGCACCAGCCCTCCCAGTAGCGCAGCGAGAGCACGCGGACCTCACCCGCTGCCGGCAGTGGGACGGGGTCGGTGTGGTACACCAATCGGTCGTAGCGTTCGAGCCGTGCTTCGACCGCGCCGCCGCGCGGCACGAGGATCAGGTTCCAGCCCGAGAGCCCGTCCTGCCCGCCCTCGCCCTGAAAGGTGATGAGGAGCTTCGGTGCGGCGCGGCTCGCGAGGGTGACGTCGAGGCGCAACGCGTCGAGGTCCGCGGTGAGGCTCGGCTCGAGCCAGAGCAGATTCGAAGGGGAGTCCTTCGGGAAGCCGGGCCGGACCGTGAACAGGCGCCAGCCCACGGCGCCGTCCGTGTCCCGGCCGTAGAAGGCTTTCTTGGCGGAGCGGAAGGAACCGACCGCGGCCTTCGACCTCCGCTTGAACGAGCGGTGGTCGAGCGTCGCGATGCGCTTCCAGCGCGGCTCGGCGACGGGGCTGCGCGGTCCCGGGACTTCCGGCGGGTCCGCGTCGGCCGTGAACTCCAGCCGCGAGCCGTCGGGACGCGCGAGGGCCAGGACGAGGCCCGCGGTCCCTGCGCGATTCCGGATCTTCACCAGCACCCGGTTGCGTCCGGGCGCGAGACGGACGGGGAAACGCATGGCGTCGGGCGCGTGCTCGTACGGACCGCGCCAGGTGATGGGCGTGCTCCCGTTCTTTCCGCGCCCGCGGTACGACCCGATCCGGCGGTCGTTCACGAAGAGCACGAAGTCGTCGTCCGCGCGAACGTGGACGACCGCCTCCGTCGCGGTGGGCACGGTCACGTGGGTCAGCGCGTAGATCGCGGAGTTGTCGTCGCCGTAGGGCTCGTAGTCGAACCGCAGCCAGCCGGTCGGTGAGAGCTCGACGTTCTTGTGCCTCGGGCGCGAGCGGGCGCTCGGGATCGGGTCCTGCCACGTGCGCTGCGTCCATTCGGCGCGGCTCGAGCGCCACGACGCGGGCTTTTCCGAAAAGTCGATCGAGAGCTCCGGCGGGAAGACGAATGCGCCGGGGTCGGCCCGTTGCGCGAAGAACGGACCGATCACCTTCCACTCCGACACGACGCCGAGCTCAGCGCGCGCGGCCGCCGAGCGCTCGGAGCTCGCGCGTCGTCCGGCCTTGGACAGCTCCCGCTCGAGCGCGTCCCGCGGGAGTGGCGAGTTCGGGCACTCGGCGAAGAGACCCGCGAACTCCTCCGCTTCCGCGCCGCCGTCGAAAGCGTCGAGCTCCCGCGCGAGCAGGTCGCGGTCGGACTCCACCAGCGGAAAGCCGAACTCGACGAGATCGTCGAAGGCCTTCGGCCCGAAGGCGCGCACGAGGTAGCGCCCGACCGCCCGCATCACGCTCGGCTCGCGCCCGTCGCGCACGGGCGCGTCGCGGTACTCGCGGAAGAACCGCCGCAGCGGCGACCAGTCGTGCCCACCGCCCCGGAGCCCGGCGTAGGTGTCGACGAAGTGCAGGAAGAGGCCCGCGCTCGGCCCGTAGTTCTGGATGCGCCAGTACTCCAGGTCGCGCTCGAGGAAGTACCGCCTGAACGCCGCGAGGTTCGCGTCGAAGGAGTGGAGCGCATCCCCCTTCTGCTCCAGCGCCTCGTGCGCGTAGGCCGCGCCCAGGTTGGCGAGGCCCTCGTGGAACCCGCCGTGGACCGGGCTCGTGTCGTCGACGCAATGCGTGAGCTCGTGGTACAGCAGCCCGTTGTCGACGCGCACGGGCCGCTCGGGAGCGGGACTCGCGCGGCCGATGTCGATCGTCTTCCCCCCGCCGAGCCCGCCGCCGAAGTCGAGCAGCTCCTTGAAGTACACGGTGATCCGGTCGCCTTCGGGGTTCGGGACCCGCCCGAAGAGATCGGTGATGAACACGTAGGCGAGGTCGAAGCGCAGCTTCGACTCGGCCGGCAGGCCCTGCACGAGCTCTCGAGGCCCGATGTAGATGAAGCAGTGGCCGAGCGCGATCTCCGTGCGCGCCCACGCGGGGTGCTCGAGGATCGCGCGCACCTTGCGCTCCTCATCCGGCGGCGTCGAGGCGAGGTAGCGCTCGCCGACCTCTTCGAGGCGCGCGCGGGCGCGGTCGTAGAGCTCCTCTCCGTCGACGCGCCGGAGCTCCCGATACAGAGCGAGCGCGAGCGGATAGCGCTCCTTCTCGGCGAGCTGATCGGCCGCCGCGACGAGCTTCGCTGTCCGGCCGTGGCGCCCGAGCAGAGCCTCGACCTCCGCCGCCTCATCGCCCGACACCTCGGCGAGCAGCCGGTCCCGGATGTCGTCCGCCCGCTGCATCACGCGCTCGGCGTCCCCGAGCGCGCCGATCACCCCCTCGTCGCCCGCGACGGCGAGCTCGCCTCCGGTCTGTTCGAGCAACCGCAGCGCGCCGTGCAGCTCGCCGCGATCGAACATGCGCCCGGCTTCCTGGCGGAAGACGCGCGCCTTCTCGCTGCGGACCCGTCCGTCGACGATCCCGCGCTCGAGCGCCGTCGGCGGCGCGGGCGGGCGGCGCCCGACCTTGGCGAGGGCGTCGCGCAGCCGGCGCTTCGTCGCGTCGTCCGCCGCTTCGCGCACGGCCGCCTCGAGCCGCCGCCACGCGCCGGCCACGTCGCCCGCGCGCAGCACGCTGTCGGCCTCGGCGAGCACCGCCTCGAGCCGCTCGCGCCCGCGCGCTCCGGCGAACGTCGGCACCGTCACCGCGAGCACGTCGACGAGGCCGTCCTCCTCGACGAGCTCCGCCCACTCGCCCCCCAGGGGCCGGACGATCCCACTGCCCGGGGCGGCGAAGCCGATCCGAACCGACACGAACTCGCCGAGCTCCAGCTCCGCGTCGAACGGGAGCTCGAGCTGCAGCTCGCACTCGACCCGTTCTCCGGCGCGCCAGCGGTCCGGGCGGGGTTCGAGCGCGTGGTCCGCGACCACGAGATCGCCGGTGGCCGAGGTGAGGGCGACGCGCAGGTCGTAGCGCCGCGAGAGGCCGCGCGCCGGCTTGCACGAGAGGCGCAGCGTGAAGGTGCCGTCGTCCGTGACCGTCGAGGCCGTGGCGTGGACGACGACGGGGAGCGGATCCTGCGCCCGGACGGGGGCGGGGGCGCAGACTGGAGTCGCCGCGGCGACGACGAAGCTGACCAGGGGAGGCGGGATCATGCGGCGATCGAGCCGCCGATGATACGACACCTCCGCCGCCGCGACTCCCAGGCGCTGTCGGCCGCCCGTGGTGAAACGCACGACAAGCCCGGAATCGACCGGTTCCGCGCTGGCCGCGTCGTGGGTGCTCCGAGTCTGCGCCGCGCACGCGTCGCCGGTGCCCCGCGCCAGCACGAACCGCGCTGCTCCCGGGCGCGCCGCGCGTTCCACCCGTCCTGTCCAGCCCGGACGACTCAGCAGGACTAGAGGATGTCGAGCACTCCTGTGGAGTTTCCGACGAGCGTCGAAGTCAGGGCGCGATAGTTCACGTCGAGCGCGATCGGCGTGTTCCACGGCAGGGAGCGCGGGTCGCAGACACTGCCGAGCGAGACGACCGCGAAGGCGCGCGCCGTGTCCGTGAGGCCTTCGTTCCCGAGCATCGCGAGCAGCGGCTCGATCGAGCGCCGGTCTCCGATCAGTCCGAGCGCCGTGGCGATCGAGGCCTGGCTCGCGAGGCTGCGTGCGCTCTTCAGCATCTCGAGCAGCTCGGGCACGACCGTCTTGTCGCCGAGCAACGCGAGTCCGATCGCGGACTCCGCGATGAGGTCGGGGCGGAACTTCGAGTCCTTCAAGATCGCGAGGATCGGCCCGATGGCGGCGCGCTCACCCTGGAGGCCGAGGGCGACGGCGATCGGAGCGCGCGCCTCGTCGGCGGCGAAGAACTCCAGCTTGTCGAGCAGCAGCTTCAGGGACTCGGGATCGCGGCGGAGTCCGAGAGCCACGGCGTAAGCGCCGATCTCGTGCGGCCGGCGGCAGTCGGCGGCTACGGCGCGCAGGGCCTGCCCGACTCCAGGGTCGGGCGCCACCCCGTGCTCGAGCAACCCGTGGCCGAGCACGCCGAGCGCGAGCGCCGCCCAGGGCTTCTGCAGGGTGCTGCCACGCGCCAGCGATGACAGCAGCGCGCGCCGGCACGCCGCGGTGCCCGCGATCGGCGATGCGCCGAACCCGGGCCGTGCGCCCACCTTGGCCAGGGCGATCGCCGCGAAACCGCGCGTGAGGGGCCGGCCCGTGCGCAGGAGCCGCTCGAGCGTCGCGCGGATTTTCTCGTCGAGCTTGTCGTCGTCGGCGTCACCCAGGATCCCGAGCGCCAGCGTGCAGGCCTGCTCGACCTCGATCGGCTCCTTCGCGTGGACCCCGAGCGTGCCGAGCAGCAGGGGCGCGACGAGGGCCTTCAGGTCGTCCGGCCCCTTGCCCGCGAGCCGCGCCAGCGCCGTGGCCGCGTGGGCGCGCACGAGCTTCTTGCCGGTCTTCCGCGAGGCCTCGAAGAGCCCCGCGAGGTAGGCGATCTGCGCGCGCCGCGACACGACGTGGCGCGAGTACGGGCCGTGGGCTCCCGCGGCGCTGCGCGGAGGCACGGCGGGCCGCCCGTCGATGCGGATGAGGCCGAACGCCGTCACCGCGGCGACCTCGACGTCACGCGTCGAGAACCGTTGCGACTCGAGGACCGCGACGAGCCCTTCCGCGATGCGCTGCCTGAGCGCGTTGTCCTCCGAGCGCGAACCGAGGAGGCCGAGGCCGTAGGCCGCGAAGCTGCGAGTGCGGTAGGGGACCTCGGTGGTGCCGACGAGCTCGCGCCCGACCGGCGAGTCCTGGAGCAGCGCGAACAGCGGCGCGAGCGAGGCCTCACGCCCGAGGATGCCGAGCGCGATCGCCGCCGTCTCCGCGACCTCCTGGTCGCCGTCCGCGAGGAATGGCAGGAACGCACGCGTGAGCTCCGCGTCCGACGCTTCGTCCAATGCGCCGATCTTGGCGCCGATCTTGGCGAGGGCGATGAGCGCGCTCGACTGGATGTCGCGCGCGCGCTCTCGCCGCAGGCGCTCGAGCAGCGCCGGGACGACTTGCGCGCGGACCTCCTCGTCCGTCGGGCGCAGAATGCCGCGCCGGTACATGGTCTGGCCGGCCCCGAGCTCGAATTCCTCGCTGCCGCTGAGCGTCGCCTGCGCGAAGACGTGGGCCTTGAGCGCGAGGTACGGCGCGCGGTTGTAGTGCCACCACTGCGTCCAGCTGGTCGGATCCGCGGTCAGGTCCAAAGGCCCGGGAGTCTTCGCCGCGGCTGCGCCGCCCGGCGCCCCAGCGGGACGACCAGGGCTCGCGGGCGCTCTCGGCGCCGGCCGAGGGGGCGTGGGGACAATGGGGGTGGCGGGTCTCGCGCGCGGGGCCCCGCGCCCCGAGTCGCCCGGACCGATGTAGCCGCCATCCGCGCCGGGGCCGTAGCCCGCGCCGTGGAGCGGCGCCGGTGCCGCAGCCAGGGTCGCGGCGGGTCCCGCCAGCATGAACAGGGCTGTCGCTGCGAGGAGTCTCATGGCTGGGTTCCGTTGTGAGCGCGCGATCCCGCCCGCGGTTCGAGCACCCGCATCAGGATAGCAGGCCGCGCCGACCCATCCTTCCGGAGGGTCGGCTGAGCGGGGAGCCGGACACGGGCGCGCCCGGAGCAACGCCGCTCTCAGCGGGGGAGTCCGGCCCTGAGTACGGTTCGGGGGTTCGCACGTCGTCCTGGTCGTCGAGATGGGTCCGTGCCAGGCCCCGCGCCGTTGCCACCGGCCCGCGGCGACCGCGCGAGCGCCGTAGCCCCGGCTCCACCTAGGAGTAGCCGCCGTGGTGGTGGTGGGGTAGCCGTTTTTCGGGGCCCGCGCCGAGCTCCGCGCGCAACCCCGCGGGAGAGCGGGAGTTACCACACCCGCTTGCCTGTTCCCCGTTGGGTCCCGAAAGCCTTATCCGCGGCCTCCAGCTCCCGATGCGGCGGGCTCATGAGAACCGTGGCGCAGGTCGGGTTGGATGTCCGGGCACCGCGAGGATGAGCCCTGAATGCCCGACCTCACCTGCCGACAGGCCCACGCTCTCGGCAGCGATAGAGTCCCGGGCAGGGGGGGGCCGCAGCCGCGTCTCGCGACTCGCGCTTTGGGTGCGCGTTCCGGCGCTACACCTTTATGTCTGTGCCGAGCGCTGACGAGAGCTCGTCACCAGAAGTCCAGAATGTCCGCGCTGGTCGCCCGGCGCGCCGAACGACCAGCAGCGGATCTGGCTGAAGGGGCTGTGATGTCAGGGTGTGTGAAGGATCTCCAGGCCGTCGGAGAAGTTGGCGTTGGCGCCGCCCGCGGCCGGGTCGTGGTTCCAGCGCTGGTAGTAGAAGCTGGACCCCGCGACGACGCTCAGGCCGCCCGCGGCGGACGTCGCGTAGTCGACGGCCTCGGTGATCACCCCACCGACCGGGTCGGCGACCAACGCGAACCGCTGTAGCCCGACCTGCTCGATGCACAGGAAGCCGTTGAAGAACGGGACCTGCGTTTGCGCCGGGCCGGCGATGAAGATCCCCGGTTGCGAGGGGAGGCTGTTCGCGGAGATTACGAGGTCATTCGCGGCGATACTCGCCGAACCCGTGGCCGAGATCGTCGAGGGGTTGCCCGTCGAGTTCGGGACCGAGATGCAGTAGTTCGTGCCGAGCGAACCACCGACGAGCAGGGACAGCACGTCGCCGTCGGCGACGGAACCCGCCGTATTGAAACTCCACTGGAAGGTCTCGTCGACGCACGATCTTCCCTGATACCCGATGGTCGCGCTCTCTCCACCGTTGGGGCGTGGCTGCTGGACGTCTTGATAGAGGAACTGGGCCACAGCCGGCCCGCTCGAGTGCACCTGGAGCTGGAAGGTCACCGTGTCCCCGACGCCCGCGAAGAACTCAGCGTCTTGCCATTGGATGATCAGCGTGCCGGCGATCTCCTGCCAGTAGATCTCGCCCGCTGCCCCGCTGTTGATGTCGATGTCGTCCAAGAACGGAAACAGGGTCTGAT
>SMVQ01000251.1 GCA_004357655.1 Planctomycetota bacterium | reverse complement strand
GGGCGCCTCGCGCGCGGTCGGTCGGGCGAACGCCACGAACCCGATCTCGATCGTGCTCCCGTGCCACAGGGTCATCGGGAGCGACGGATCCCTCACTGGCTACGGGGGCGGACTGCCGGCGAAGCGCGCACTGCTCGAGCTCGAAGGCGCGCTCGCCGTGGGGCCGGAGGGGGGTGCGGCCGGTCGTCAGCTGTCCTTCACTTTGGCCCGACGCGGTTCCTCCGCGCGCTCCTCGACCGGCTCCACTTCCGCGGGCAAGGGCGCCGGGACGTCGTCGACCGCCTCGGGCGAGAGCTCGGGCGCGACCTCCGGCGCCGGCTCGGACTCCGCGGCGGCGGCGCGCCGCGCCACGTCGCGACGGTAGCTCCACTCCGCCCACCGCAGGATCTCCGACTCGAGCCGCTTGCGATCGACGGGCTTCGGGATGTGGACGTCCGCTCCAGCGCTCAGGCAGCGCTCTTTGTCGTCGGGCATCGCATTGGCGGTGAGCGTCAGGATCGGGATGTGCCGGTCCGTGCCGCGCTCGAGCGTGCGGATCCGCCGCGTCGCCTCGATCCCGTCCATGACGGGCATCATGACGTCCATGAGGATGAGGCTGAACGCTTCGCGGCTCGCGGCTTCCACCGCGCGCGCGCCGTCGGGCACGATCACCGTCTCGAAGCCCAGCTTGCGCACGATCCTGTCGGCGAGCCGTTGGTTGGCCTCGTTGTCCTCGGCGATGAGGACGGGGGGGTAGCTGCCGTTCAGCGACCCGTGCTGCATGCCTTGCCGCGTCTTCGTACTCTTCCGCGCCGCGGGCAACGGCTCCGCGCGGCCGTCGCCCTTGGAGCGCGCGACGGATGCGATGGACGTGAGTGTCGCGAGGATCTGGGACCGGCGGAGCGGTTTCGACAGACTGCGCCCGGCAGGGGAGCTCAGGCTCTCGAGCGCCGCGAGCCGCGCGGGCGACGTCATCGCGACGACGGGCATGGAGCAGAGGCGCCGGCTCTTCCGGATCCGGCGCAGCACCTTCGCTCCGCCGTCGCCTTCGAGCTGGTAGTCGATGAGCGCCACGTCGTACGTCCGCCCGCTGACGGCCGGGTCCGCGAGGAGCTTGAGCGCCAGATCCGTGCCCTCGATCGCCTGCACGACGCAGCCCCATTCCCCGAGCCAGTGTTCCAGCATGCTGCGGGCGCCCGCGCCGTCCTCGACGAGGAGCACGCGTAACCCCGCGAGGCAACCCGGCTGCGAGGGGTCCTCCGCGCTCCGCCCGGGCATCCGCTCGAACGGCAGCACGAACCACATGACGGATCCGATCCCGATTCCGTCGTCGATCTGCATCTGGCCGCCGAGGTGCTCGACGAGCGTCTGGATCTCCGCGAGCTTCGCCATCCGTTTCTCGGGCACGCCGATCCCCGTGTCGGAGACCTCGAAACGGACGTATGCGCGCGCGCCTTCCTCGCTCTCGACGTACGCGTGGAGGGTGATCTCGCCGCTCGTGGTGAACTCGATCGAGTTCGCGAGCGCGCTCACGAGGATCCTGCGCACGCGTCCGGGATCGCAGCGGACGTGCGTCGGCACGCAGTCGCGAAGCGTCGTGCAGATCTCGAGGCTCTTCCCGTCCGCCGGTTGGGCGACCAGCTCGACCGCATTCTCGACGAGCTCCATGAGGTTGCAGTCGACGTGCTCGAAGTACACTGAGCCCGCGTCGTTCTGCGTGAACTCGACGATCCGCCCGGGCAGGGCGGCGATGCTCCGCGCGGAGCCCTGCATCGCTTGCGCGAGCACGATCTGCCGCGCATCGAGCTCCGTCTCGAGCAGGAGATCCGCGTGGCCGAGGATGTCGTTGGCGGGTGCGCGGAGCCCGCGGGAGAGCGAGTCGAGGAGCTCGATCGTGGCCTTGTTCGCAGCCCGCGCCCGCTCGGACTCCGCCCCGAGAGCATCGACCGTGCGATAGTGTTCGGCCACCTGCTCCTGCAATTCGTGATCGATCGCGGCCAGCCGGGCCTCGGAGGCGCCGGCGAAGCGCAGGCTCGCGAAGACGCCGAGGAGGAGCGTGAGCGCGACCGCCGCCCCGATCCACGCCATCCTGAGCTTCACCGACCGGCTGGGACCGAGGAGGCTCAGGGCGCTGCGCGCTGCTGTCACGCGCAGCCGCTCGGCGGACAGTTCGCTCGCCGTCTCGAGCGTGAGCGACGCCACGACCAACCCGTCGAGCTCGCCATCCTCCGTGGGCCCTGATTCGACCGACGCGATCGCCGCGGGAGCCTCGCCCCGCTCTCCGACGATCCGGCCCGACGCGTCGAGGATCGCGCACCAGCCCCCGCCCTTGCGGGCGATCAGGGCTGCCCCGGGTATCTCCGCTTGCAGGACGCCCAGGAGACCCGCTCCGGACTCGACCGGGACGGTGACGAAGACGACGCCCGGGTCGCAGTGGATGGCGCACCGTTCGCCCGCTTCGAACCGCTCCTGCAGGGACTCCGACAGGCTCCGGCCGCGGCCGACCCGCCCGTCGTCGCTCGAGACCGCCACCAGGCCGGCGGCCGTGACGTAGTCGAGGCTCTCGATGCAGCTCGAGCCGTCCACGGCTCTGGTGAGCGCGGCGGCGATCACCAGTCGCGCCGACTCGTCGTCGAGCCGCTCGAAACCGGGTTGGTGCGCGAGGACCTCGAGGTCCGTGACGGCGTCGAAGAGCGCCGCTTCGACCCGCAGCCCGTCCGTCGCCAGCTCGAGTCGGAACCGCTCCCGCGCGGCGTCGCCGAGGTCTGCGGCCGCCCGGAACATGAGCCCCCCCGCCGCCGCGAGGATGCCGCCGACTGCGATGCAGAGCACCATGAAGGTGCCCCGGAGGTGGCCACGTGCCGCTGGTTGGGTCGAGCTCGCTTCCTCGGTTGTCGTCGACGTGGACATTGGGGGGTCGGGGCGGCGTGCTCGGACCGCGAGCGCCACGGGGGAATCGTCGGGACAGCGGGGCCGCCCCTTGAGTTTTGAGAACGGGCGTTCGGGCGCCTTTCCCATATGTGCGGATGGGGCTCGCTCGGAGTGGTGGACCCAAGGCGCATCGGCCCTTCACAGCGGTCCCGAAGAGTCGGAACCAGGACCGGAACCCTATCGGGCTCGGGCACATGTGAGGGACTCGGCAGAGCCCTACGCGAACAGCGGTCGGCCTCTCAATCCGGCTGCGGCCGCAGCCGGTTGCCTTCGACGACGAACCGGCCGACCAGGCACTTCCCCGCGGGGTCCGCGAGCGATTTGAAGAGCTCCCGATCGTCGCGTTTCAGGAGCGTGCGCTCGTGCACTCCACTCGCGTCGCAGACGTGCACCTTTGCGTGTCCCTTGAGCAGACGCGGGCGGCCCAGGATCCGGCTCTCGCCTCCATCCGGCGGTGCGGCGTCGCGGGCGAGCGCGAGGAAGGAGTAGGGCAGGCTGCGCAGGTCGATGCCGAGGCGCCTGCTGAATTGGGCCCAGTCGCGGCTCTGGAACGCGATGGGCGGGGGTTTTGCGAAGTGATGGCACCACTCCGACTCCGCGCCGGGGGCCAGCACGCCGCAGGCACCACCGTGCGGGCAGGGTGCGATGACCTGGAGTGGACCGAGCAGGCGCTCGCGGACGAGGGACAATGCCCGGGCCGTCCGTCGGTCGCCGGACTCGACCCACACGACGACGGCGCACTTCCGGGCGAGGTCGATGAGCGCGGCGCGGTGCTCCTCACCGAGCTCGCTCAACACGTGGCTCACGAGGAGCACCGCGGGCGGGTGCTCCCCGTCGGGCGCTCGCGTCTCGACGACGAGCCCCGGGTACTCCTCCTGCACACGATCCGCGGCGAACCTGCGTGCCGTGCGCGCGTGGTCCCAGAGTCCCAATCGGGGGACGCCCGCACCGAAGCTTCCGAGCCACGTGCGCGCCGCGATCCCGGTGCCACAGCCCCAGTCCAGGACCGGGCCCGGGGGCGGCACGAACGAACGGCGGGTGAGCTCGGCGAGGACCGCCGCCCATTTCCAGGCGATGCGCCGGGCGAAGAACGCATCGTAGAGCTCGAGGTCGCGCTCGCGCTCGAAGTACGGGCGGCGCCCCCCGATCGGTGCGGACGAGCGCTCGCTCAGGAATCCTCTGCGCAGCTCACGCAATCGCTCCCAGTCTCGATCACGCCACGCCACGGGTCCCAGTGTACGGAGGGCGTGCCCCAGGAAGCGGTATTCCGAGTCAATTCCGGGACCGAACGGAGGGCCGGCCGGCAGCTCACTCATGGATCGAGGCGCGGATTCCGAACAACCCTCGGTCCGATGGACCTCTTCCGCTCCAAGTCCTCCTCCGCCGCGTCGGAGCTCAAGGAACCGCTCACGCAGCGGATCGAGCGCGGCGAGTTGGAGCTCCCCGTCCTGCCCGCCACGGCCGCCGCCATCATGGCCGCCTGCGAGGATCTGGACTGCAACGCGCGGGACCTGGCGGTCATGCTCGAGCGCGATCCCTCGCTCGCCGGCAACGTGCTGCGCGTCGCCAACTCGGTCGCCTACGCGCCGGTCGAGCCCGTCGTCTCCTTGCACCACGCCGTGACCCACCTCGGCTTCAACGCGCTGTGCAGCATCGCGGTCTCCGTGTCGCTGCAGGGCAAGGTGTTTCGGGTGGACGGGCACGAGGCGCTGCTCGAGCGCCTCTGGCAACACTCGGCCCTGGCGGGCGCGTGGGCGCGCGAGATCGCGCGCTATCACCGGCGCGACGTGGAGAGCGCCTTCCTGTGCGGCCTCATGCACGACGTGGGCAAACCCGTCATCCTCCTGGCGCTGTCCGAGATCGCGAGCTCGAGCGGCGTGGCTCTCGCGGATGAGCTCGCGCTCGAGTGGATGGACGAATTCCACGGGGTCGTGGGCGCGCGGCTCGTCACGGAATGGGGGCTGCCGGACTGGATGGCCGGAGCGGTCCGGTTCCACCACGAAACCGAGGCGGCGGGCGATGACGCCGATGGCGCGCGGATGACGCGCTTCGCCGATCTGCTCGCGCACTGGACCCTCGCGTCCAGTATGGGCGAGGCCGACGCGCCCCGCTCCGACCCGGTCGTCGCGGCCCTCGGGCTCCGGTCCGAGGACGTGGACGAGCTCCTCGCGCGCCGCGAGGAGGTCGAGCAGATGTCCGAAGCCCTGTCCTGAGGGCTGCGACCCGCGCTTCGATCGGCGCGGATCCGCGTGGGTCACGCGCCCGCGAGGATCTCGTCGACCCGTCGGGTCAGGTGTTCCGCTTCGAACGGCTTGCGCAGGAAAGGCGTCTCCGGACCGATCCAGGCGCAGCGGAGCCCCGCGACGCCCGTGTAGCCCGACACGTAGAGCACGCCCAGCCCCGGGTGCTCGCGTGCGAGCTCGTCCGCGAGCTCGGGGCCGCTGATCTCAGGCATGACGATGTCGGTGACGAGGATGTCGATCGTCGTCCCCTCGACCTGCTGCGCGGATAGCGCGACGGGTTCAACGCGCGGCGCCGCGCGCGCGACCGCGAACGGCAGCTCGCCACGGGCAGCGCGATCGACCTCGAGGCCCGCACGGGAGCGGTGGAGCGGCCCAGCGAGGTGGCGTCGCGCGAGCTCGGTGAGCGCCTGGGCAGCTCGGAGGGCGCGGCGCGAATGCGTCTCGGGCGCGCGCTCCAGCAGCGACGGGAGGGCGAGCCACGCGGCCAGGAGGCCCTCGCGAGCCCGCCGCGCGGATCGGACGCTCAAAAGCGATTTCCTTCTAGAGCGCAGGATGACGGCTCCGATAGAGGGTTGATGCCCAACTGGCTCACGTGCCCGCTGCTCCTCGTTCTCGGTGCCTGTCAGGCTTCGGGGACGACCGCACAGCTCTCGGATGGGGTCGCGCCGCAGCTCGTCGTCACGACCCTCGGCGACTCCCTCCGGGATCTACGCGCGGACTTCAACCGGAATCGGGACTGCGTGCGGCTCATCGCGCTTCTGTCGCCCAACTGTGGGCCGTGCGCGTGGGGGGCACAGGCGGTGCGCGGAGCGGTGCTCGCGGCCTTCCCCGACGCGCCGCTGCGCGTGAGCATCGTGTGGATCGAGATGGTCCCGGTCGACGATGGGGAGAGCATCGCAGAGGCTTCGAGCCTCTTCACGGACCCGCGCGTCCGGCACTACCACGACGTGGAGCGCCGCGCGGGTCGGGCGTTCGCCGAAGGCCTCCTGCCGACGAGCGTCGCGTGGGACGTCTACCTCCTCTACGAGCCCGGCCTCCTCTGGATCGACCGGCCGCCCATGCCGACGTATTGGTCGCATCAGCTCGGCCGCATCCGGACCGACCACTACCATCCGGGGGATCAGCTTCCCGCGAAGCTGTCGGAGGGGACGGGGATGTTGCTCGCGATCAACGGGCTCTGATCAACGTGCTCCAGTGGGGTGGATCAGTTCACGGTGGAGATGGTCCAGCGCACGATGTCGAGGAGCGACTTGCGCTTCATCCCCGTCGCCGCGCTCACGAAGAGCCCCTCGAGCGCGGACCTCAGGTACTTCGCGAGCGAGTCGATGTCCGTATCGGGCCGGATGTCGCCCCGCTCCTTGCCACGTGCAAGACAGCTCCGCAGCGCCGAATCGACCATCTTGAAGTGCTCGGTGACCTGCCGGCCCGACGTACCGTTGGATGAGCCGTTGGAGGAGCCGGTGGACATGGCCGCCTTGATCATCAGGCAGCCCCTGTCGCCGGGCTGAGAGATGCGCTCGACGAGCGACTCGAAGAAGGCGGAGAGGACGTCCTTGACGGGACCCTCGGCCGCGAGCGGGGCGAAGGCCGCCTGGCGCTCCAGCACGGTGTAGCGCGACATCGCCTCGGTGAACAGCTCGTGCTTGTTGCCGTAGGTGTCGTAGAGGCTGGCGCGGTGGATGCCCATACGGTCGACCAGATCCTGGATCGATGTGGCCTCGTAGCCCTTCTCCCAGAAGACATCGACGGCCTTCAGGAGCGCTTCTCCGCGATCGAATTCTCTAGGGCGTCCCATGTTCACCGGTAGGGCAGTCGCTCGGCGACGACCCTGATTATCGGCGGCCGGGCCGGGGAGGATCTATACGGGGATTCCCGCAGGGAGCCCCTCCGAATCCACCTGGGGCCGTCGGCGCCCGCCCGGGGTTCGGGCCGGCGGGTTCCCCGGCGAACCCGGCCTCGAAGCGCACGTCGGCACGTGGAGCCCGGACCATCCACTCGGCCCGACGACTGGCTGCTCGACGTGCCCGAGCCCGACCTGCGAGACGATGGGGAATGGGCTCGAGCTCGTCGGGCAGACCGCCACCCTCGATGTGAGCGGCACCGGGGCCGGCCTTGGGAGCAGCGCGAGCGCTCGTTCCGAGGCTAGAATGCGCCCTTCCTCCACGACCGCCGGCGGGTGTCCGCCGACCCATCCAGCCGCCCGCGCGCCGCCGCCTCGGGCCGTCCCGAGGTGCCCCAAGTCTTGTCCCAGAGCTCTCCCGCCTTCCTTCGCCCGGGCGACACCTTCGTCCACCGGCACATCGCCCCGTCCGCGTCCGACATCGAAGAGATGCTCCGGACCGTCGGCGCCCCCTCGCTCGACGCCCTGATCGAGGAGACGATCCCGGATGGGATCCGGCTCGAGCGCCCGCTCGACCTCGGGCCGGCCCGCGGCGAGACGGAGCTCATCGAGGAGCTGCGCCGTACCGCCGGCAGGAACGAGGTCCTCCGATCGTTCATCGGCATGGGCTATTCGGACTGCATCGTCCCGCCGGTCGTGCTCCGCAACGTGCTCGAGAACCCGAGCTGGTACACGCAGTACACGCCTTACCAGGCCGAGATATCCCAGGGGCGGCTCGAGGCGCTGCTCAACTACCAGACGGTGATCGCGGACCTCACGGCCCTGCCGCTCGCCAATGCATCCCTGCTCGACGAGGGCACGGCGGCGGCCGAGGCGATGGCGATGTGCTGGGCGATCGGACGCAAGCGGCGGAACACATTCTTCGTATCGGAGCTGTGCCAGCCCCAGACGATCGCCGTCGTGCGCACGCGGGCAGCCGCCATCGGCATCGAAGTGCGGGTCGGAGACCACGAGGGCGCTCTCCTCGACGACTGCTTCGGAGCGCTGGTTCAATACCCGACGACCTACGGCCGCGTGCTCGACTACAGTTCGTTCGCGGAGCGCGTACACGTGGCCGGCGCCCAGCTCGTCGTGGCAGCGGACCTGCTGGCGCTCACGTTGCTTCGCGCGCCCGGCGAGTTCGGCGCCGACATCGCCATCGGCTCGAGCCAACGGTTCGGCGTCCCGATGGGCTTCGGTGGGCCGCACGCCGCCTTCCTCGCGACGCGGAAGGAGCACAAGCGCCTCGTGCCGGGCCGCATCGTCGGCGTCTCGCGCGACTCACGTGGGGAGCCGGCGCTCAGGATGGCCTTGCAGACGCGCGAGCAGCACATCCGGCGCGACAAGGCGACGAGCAACATCTGCACGGCGCAGGTCCTGCTCGCGATCATGGCCGGGATGTACGCCGTCTATCACGGGCCCGAGGGCTTGCGCTCGATCGCGGAGCGCGTGCACGGGCTGACGGAGACGCTCGCCGCAGGCCTGCGCGCCCGGGGGCTGCGGCTCGCCGAGGGTCCCGTGTTCGACACGCTGCGCGTGCATCTGGCGGCGGGCGGGGCGGACGAGGTCCTCGCGCGCGCTCGCGCCGCGGGCATGAATCTGCGCGGGATCGACGCCGATTCGGTCGGGATCGCCCTGGACGAGCGGACGACGGGAGCGGACGTGGGTGCGCTGCTCGCGACGTTCGGCGCGGAGCCGGAACCGGGCGAGGTGGAGCGCCTCGCCGCCGGGGTCGAGCTCGCGTTTTCGGCCGTGCTCGCGCGCGCGAGCGCCTACCTCGAGCACCCGGTCTTCCACGCCCACCGCTCCGAGCACGAGCTGCTGCGCTACCTCCACAAGCTCGCGTCGCGCGACCTGTCGCTCACCACCTCGATGATCTCGCTCGGCTCGTGCACGATGAAGCTGAACGGGACGTCGGAGATGCTCCCTATCACCTGGCCCGAGTTCGCGGGCATGCACCCCTTCGCGCCGGCGGACCAGACGGCGGGTTACCGCCAGTTGTTCGCGGATCTCGAACGGGTCTTGTGCGAGATCACGGGCTTCGCGGCCGTCTCCCTGCAGCCGAACGCGGGCTCTCAGGGCGAGTACGCGGGCATGCTCGTCATCCGGGCCTGGCACGAGTCGCGCGGCGAGGGCCATCGGAACGTGTGCCTCATCCCCGTCTCGGCGCATGGCACGAACCCCGCGAGCGCCGTCATGGCGGGCATGCGCGTCGTCGCGGTGGCTTGCGACGGGAACGGCAACGTCGACGTCGCGGACCTCACGGCGAAGGCACAGCAGCACGCACGGAACCTCGCCGCGCTCATGGTCACCTATCCCTCGACGCACGGGGTGTTCGAGACCGCGATCCGGGAGATCTGCGAGGTCGTGCACGCGAGCGGAGGCCAGGTCTACATGGACGGCGCGAACATGAACGCCCAGGTCGGCCTCTGTCGTCCGGGCGACATCGGGGCGGACGTCTGCCACCTGAACCTCCACAAGACGTTCTGCATCCCGCACGGCGGCGGCGGTCCGGGCATGGGTCCGATCGGAGTCGCGGCGCACCTCGCGCCCTTCCTGCCGGGTCACCCGCTCGTG
>SMVQ01000250.1 GCA_004357655.1 Planctomycetota bacterium | reverse complement strand
GCGCGCCGGGCCGCGGCGGCGTAGTCGGCGACGATGCCGGGCAGCTCCTCCGTCTCCAGCGCGCGCGGCGTCTCGTAGGGCTGCTTGCCGTCCGGCGTATGAAGGTCTTCGCCCTCGAGGCGGATCGCCGAGGGCGCCACCGGCAGCTCGCCGCCGTGGAAGCTCGAGTGCGAGGCGCGGCCGGTGTGCCAGAGCTGCAGGAAGATCCGGCTGCCCTGCGCGTGAACGGCATCGACCACCTGACGCCAGGCCGAGCCCTGCTCGTCCGTGTAGATGCCCGGTGAGTGGATCCAGCCGTTGCCCTGCGCCGAGACGGTGGTCGCCTCGGTGATCAGGAGCCCCGCTCCGGCTCGCTGGGCGTAGTACTCGGCCATCAGGGGGTTCGCGAGCCGCTCCGAGCCGGCGCGCGCGCGGGTCAACGGGGCCAGGACCACGCGGTTCTTCAAGCGGAGGTCCCCGAGCTGGAACGGCTCCAGCAGGGCCTCGGGTGTCACGGTCGTCATCAGAACGTTCCTTCTACTTGGGGCGGACAATACGGCGGATCGGGCCCGAGATCCCTTCTCGAAACCCGCCCACGGGGGAGTTGTTATAGATCGACTGGTCTATTATGACAACAATCCAGATTGTTTTTCTTGACCCTCCCGGGCATGGAGCCCAAAAATCCGCTCAGAAAGGGGATCTGGAGGCCAGAGTGGCATGAGCCTACATTAGACTGATGGATCTGAAACCGGAGACGACCCGTGGCACGCCCCCGCACATTCGACGAAGCTGAGGTCCTCGAGCGGGCCGTCGATCTCTTCCGGGAGCAGGGCTACGAAAGCACCAGCATCCCGGAGTTGATCACCCGCCTCGGGATCTGCCGGCAGAGCCTCTACAACGCCTTCGGCGACAAGCGCGGGCTCTACCTCGCGGCCCTCGAGCGCTATGGAGAGCGCGAGGTCGGCACGCGGCTCGCGCTGCTCGAAGCCGACGGCTCGCCGCTCGAGAACCTGCGGACGGTGATCCGCGGCTGGGCGGCGCTCGCGACGCAGTGTCCGGGCGACGGCTGCCTGACCGTGTCCGCGATCGTCGCGAACGGTGACGATCCCGAGGCGCTCGCCATCGTCGAGCGACAGGTCGATCGTCTCGAGCAAGGCTTCCGGAGCGCTCTCGCGCGCGCGCAGAGCGCGGGCGAAGTCAAGGCGGAAGCATCCCCGGCCAGGCTGGCCGGGGCGTTGATCGCGACGTGCTACGGCCTGGGTGTCCTTTCCCGGCTCCCCGGCAGTGGTCCGCGGATCGGGGACGCGGTGGCCGTGATGCTAGGGCTGATCGACGACGCGGCATCGCATGACACGGCCCCCATCTCAGCCCCTCCCGACGAGCTGTAGCTTTGCTCCACCCTGCCGCCGCCTTCCGATTCGCGCTATCGCTGCTCTGCACGAGCGCAGTTGCCGCGGCGACTCCCCAGGCAGTGGCTCCCGTCCTGCCGGGGCTGCACAGCAAGCATCCTCTCGACGACCGCCTGGTCGGACGCCTCCTGCTGGGCGAGCTCAATTGCACGGCCTGTCACGAAGAGGCGAGTGCGCGCGCGGCGCGGCGAACGATGGGTCCGGATCTCTCCGACGTCGGCTGGCGAGTGGCTTCCGACTACATGCAGAGGTTCATCGCCGATCCTGCCGCGACCCAGGCGGGCACGAAGATGCCGGGGTTGTTGGGCACGCGGCCACCCGCCGAGCGGGCGGAGATCGCCACCAGTATCACGCACTTCCTCGTCGCCGGATCGCCGCGGGCTTTCTCGCGCGCAAGGGTGAGCGAGTCGGAGATCGAGGCCGGCGAGGCCCTGTTCCACTCGGTGGGTTGCATCGCCTGTCACGACCCCAGGATTCCCGCTCCCCAGGGCATCGATGTCATCTGGGGGTGGGCGGGTGCCGTGGACCTCGGCCACGTCCCGGACAAGTACAGCCCGGAGTCCCTGGCCGAGTTCCTCTTCGAGCCGACGCGCGTGCGGCCCGCGGGACGCATGCCGGACATGGGCCTGACGCAGGCGGAGTCGAGGTCGATCGCGGCGTACCTGATCGGGACCTCCGCCCCCACCCACGTCCCGCTCGAAGTGCTCCCGGAGCTCGTGACCGAGGGCGCGCGGCGCTTCGAGCTGCTCGGTTGTGCTGCTTGCCACGCGCTCGACGGCATGACTCCTCCGCGCCCGCGCCCCGCGGGTTCGCTGGATCCGACCCGCGGGTGCCTCGCGCCGGACTCGGTGGACACACCGCGGTATGCCTTGAGCATCTATCAGAAGGTCGCGCTCAGGTCGGCCCTCGCGTCTCCCCCCGATGCGCTGTCGGACAAGGACAAGATCGACGTCACCCTGACCGCGCTCAACTGCATCGGGTGCCATGTACGCGATGACTACGGCGGCGTCTCGCCAAGCCTCGACCCGTACTTCACGACCAGCGAGCTCGACCTCGGGAACGAAGCGCGCATCCCGCCGCAATTAACGCTCGTCGGTGCCAAGCTGCAGGGCGAGTGGCTGCGCAAGGTGCTCTTCGACGCGGCGAGCGTCCGGTCGTACATGCACACGCGCATGCCGCGATTCGGTGCGGAGAACCTCGCTCACCTGCCTGAATTGTTCGCGCGCGAGGACGACGTCGAGCCCTTCGAGATGCCGATCCCCAAGGGGGACGCGGCCGGGATCGCACGCGACGCGGGGCGCGTGCTCCTCGGTATCAAGGGCCTGTCCTGCATCTCCTGCCACGACTTCAACGGCAAGCCCTCGCCCAACTTCAGGGGGCTCGACCTCATCGACTCCTGCGAGCGGCTCCAGCCCGGCTGGTTCGCGCGCTTCCTCATCGAGCCCCAGACCTACCGGCCCGGCATCGTCATGCCCGAGTCGTGGCCGGGCGGCGTCGCCGCGCACCCGATCCTCGAAGGGGACACGCAGGCGCAGATCCGAGCCATCTGGTACTTCCTGTCGCAGGGACGCACGGCGCGTACGCCCGAAGGCGTCAGCCCCGTGCGCTCGGAGCTGCGCGTGACGGACACGACGCGCACCTACCGCGGTCGGAGCAGCATCGCCGGCTTCCGCGGCATCGCTGTGGGCTACCCCGGTGGCTTGAACTACGCCTTCAACGCCAGGACCGGCACCCTGACCGGCATCTGGTCGGGCGACTTCATCTCGGTGCGGTGGGACGGACAGGGCGCGGGAGACTTCAATCCGTCGGGGAGAGCCATCACGCTCGCGCAGGACGTGTCCTTCTACCGCCTGCCGGACGCCGAGGCGCCCTGGCCCCAAGGGCCGCACATGGACGAGGAGCATCCGGTCGATCCCGATCCCCTCTATCCACGCAACCGGGGCTACCGCTTCAGGGGCTACTTCTTCGACGAAGAGTCCGTGCCCACGTTCATGTACGAGAGCGGGGACGTCTCCATCGAGGATCGCAGCGAAGCCGAATTCAGCGGTGACACCGCGGTCCTCGTGCGCACATTGCGCTTCTCCGCCGCATCCGAGGCGACGCTCTACTTCCGGGCGCTGACGGGCGAGATCGAGGCGCTCTCGCAGCGCGAGTTCCAGGCCGCGAAGCTGCGACTGCGGATCCCGGAGGGGTCCAGCGTGCTGCGCCGGCCCGCACGCGACGGCGCCCCGGCCGAACTGCTCCTCGAGCTGGCGCTCCCCGCCGGCACTCGCACCCTATCGCTCGAGTATGAGATCCATCGCTGACAGCACTCGGCTCTGCGTCCCGCGGATCACGGCCTTCGCCGTTTGCCTCGCGGCCTGCGCCGTGCTTCCGCCAAGCGCGGAGGCCCAGGAGCTCGGCGCCCGCTGGGGCACCGCCAATCGAGAGCGTGCGTACTACCGGATCGTCGACCTCCCGATCCCCGAAGGCCTGGTGATCGAGGCCGGCGCATTCGTTTCCCTGTCCGGTGACCGTATCGCCGTGGGCACGCGCCGCGGTGACGTCTACATCATGGGCCGCGTGGACGAGGACAAGCCGGAGCCGAAGTACGAGCTGTTCGCAACGGGGCTGGACGAGATCTTCGGGCTGGCCTACCGGGACGGCGCGCTCTACGTCACGCAGAGCTGCGAGCTCACGCGCATCACGGACACAAGCGGCGACGGCAAGGCCGATCGCTTCGAGACCATCTCGGACGCCTGGGGCTACGCGAACTACCACGAGTATGCCTTCGGCTCCGAGTTCGACGAGGAGGGCAACCTCTACGTGGCCCTGGGCCTGTCGCAGTCCTACCACTCCCGCGCGCTCTTCCGGGGCTGGGTGATGCGGATCACGCCGGAGGGCGAGACCATTCCGATCGCCAGCGGCCTGCGCAGCCCGGCCGGCATCGGTCCGAACGAACACGGCAGCCTCTTCACCATCGAGAGCCAGGGGCCGTGGAACTCCGCGTGCAGCCTGAAGGCCGTCACGCCCGGCGCCTTCTTGGGCCACCCCATCAGCTTCAACTGGTACGAGTACGCGCCGAACATGGGCCCGGCGCCGACGCAGCCGGAGTCCGGGTCGCGCGTCATCACCGAGATGGAGCGCGTGCCCGAGCTCGTCCCTTACGCCGTGATCTTCCCCTACATTCGCATGGGCCGATCGATCACCGGCTTCACGGTCGACCGGACCGGGGGCGCGTTCGGCCCCTTCGAGGACCAGATGTTCCTGGGGGACTTCACGCTCTCCCTGATCATGCGGGCCACGACCGAGCAGGTGAACGGCGTGTGGCAGGGCGCGTGCTACCCGTTCCGCGAGGGCCTCTCGACGGGGATCCTCGACGTACACTTCACGCCCGCGGGCAACCTGCTCTGCGGCGGCACGAATCGCGGCTGGCCCGTGCGCGGCCTCGAGCCCTTCGCCCTCCAACGCCTCGACTGGACCGGCGTGATGCCGTTCGAGATCGAGCGCATCACGATCACGCCCGACGGCTTCCGCGTGGCGTTCACGAAGCCCGTGGACGAGAGCACCGGCGCCGACCCGGACTCCTACGCGCTCAGCACCTTCACGCACATCTACCACGGGGCCTACGGGGGTCCCGAGGTCGACCGGACTATCCCGACGGTCGAGTCGGTCGAGCTCGCGCAGGATCGGCGCAGCGCGACCCTGGTCCTGAACGCACTGAAGCTCGGCCACGTGCACGAGTTCGACCTGGGCGCACTACGCTCGCGCGACGGGGATGAGCTCCTGCACCGCCACGCCTTCTACACCGTGAACGAGGTGCCCGAGGACCGGTGAGCGGCGCGATCAGCGGTCCTCGGAGAGCTCGACCTGGACATTCTCGACGCGTGTGACGCGCAGTAGCGCGAGCACCTCGTTCCCGCCGGCCGGGTCGACCGTCGCGAGCAGTAGCGTCTCGTCCGGCAGGACCTCGAAGCGCCCCTCGAGCATGACTCGCGTGACGTGCGGGAGTTGGATCGTCACCTGGTGCCCCATGGCACCGAGGGTCATCTCGATCGTCCGGATCGGTCGCTCGAGGACCGAGTACTCGAGGCTGGCAAAGATGCCGAGCTTGTGGTTGGCGAGCGGAACGCCACGCACCTGCATGATCACACCGGTGTTGACGACGTCGATGACGGGGTCGGCGATCTCGACGCTCTGTTCGGGCAGGATCTTCAGCTCGTAATCCTTGATGTACGCCACCTGCTCGATGATGCTCAGCTGCGCCTCCTGGAAGGGAAACGTCGTGACGCGCGGCGACGTGACGGCCGTCACGTCGGCCAGTTCCAGCTCGCCGACGAGGGCCGTGACCTGGGCAGGGCTGAGCACCTCGCCGCTGCGCACCTGGGACAGCTCGGCGAGCCCCCCCTCCTCGAGAACGTAGATGCTGGCCTGTACATCGATGAGACCGTTGAACCCGCTCGCGGCTTCGAGGAACTGCGCGAGCCATTCGTGTTGGACACGGGTCCCGACGAGCGCGAGCGAACCCCGGTCCAAGTGGTCGACACGCTGGATGTCCTCCTGCAGGGGCGGGGAGATCATCTCGCGGATCGTCGCGACGAGGCTGTCGGTGGTCGAGCGCACTTCGGTCCGGAGCCGTTCGAGGCGTTCGAGTCGCGCGATCGCACCCTCGATCTCGATCCGGTTCGCGGTGTCCGCGAAACCGGCGAGGAGGTCTCGGAGCCGCGTGTGACCTGTCAAGTGACCCACGTCGTAGAGCCGCAGCGCGGTGTCAGGGGCCAGCGACTTGGCCTCGTAGGTCTGCGCCTCGTCGGTAGCCAATATGGGGACGCGCCGGCCCGAATCCTGAGCCGCGAGCAGGGCGATGACGAGAGCGGGGGTCGAGAGGGGTATCACGGAGCGACTCCTTCCAGGGTCCATTCCATCACGAGACTGGGCTCGAGCACGACGCGCGCGCAGCGGGCCGGAGGTGGGAACGTGTGTTCGACGACGAGGGAGACCGTGCCGATCGGCTGCCGCAGCCTTCCGGTCGCAGGGCGCGCGTCACGGAGGACGTAGAGCGCGGCGCCCCCCACGACGAGGACAGCCGCGGCGACGGCGGCGACGCGCCTCGCAGGCCCTTGCGTCACTGCGCCGGTCGGTGGGGCATCGAGCCGCGCGAGCCGGGCGACGAGCCGGCGCGTCGCGCGCTCGGCGCCGGGCTCGGCCGCGAGGTCAGCGGCGAGGTTCGCGTCGTCGAATGGATCGACGCGCGCGTCGAGCGCTGCCTCGACCCGGTTCCAGAGGGCTTGGTTCATCGTTCGCCTCCACAATCAGAAAGCTCGGCCAGACGTCGCCGCGCGCGCGAGAGGTGCGACTTCACCGTGCCCTCAGGCAGGCCCGTCGCGAGCGCGATCTCCCGCACGGACTCGACGTGCAGGTGGAAGCGCAGGAGCACATCGGGCTCGACCGGACGCAGGGCCGCGAGCAGGAGCTCGAGCTCCTCACGCGTGTCGGCGATCGCCGTTCGCTCGGGGGCCGCGAGCTCGCGCTCATCGAGGGAAGTCGGCTGCCGGGCACCCGCCGCGCGATGGTCGTGGAGGACGTGCTCCGCGACGCTTCGCAGCCAGGGCCACAATGCCCGGCGCTCGTCGTAGCTCGCGCGGTACCGCAGCGCGCGAACGACGACCTCCTGAGCGACGTCCTCGGGCTCGACCCCGGGCAAACGCCGCGCGTGCCGCGCCAGGTGGGCTTCGAGCCGCGGGAGGACGCCCGCGAGGCGCTCCTCGAGGGGCTCGGGTACGCCGGGAGTGACGAGACTGTCGGTCACGTCCCCCCTGTACCGGCCGGTAGCCCT
>SMVQ01000015.1 GCA_004357655.1 Planctomycetota bacterium | reverse complement strand
GCCAACGGCGTTGCCCATGACCCCGGCCCTGTTCCCCGCCCCCCGCATCTGTCACTCTGCCCGGCATGGAGACCGGCGGGATCGCGGCGGCGCGTTGGCTGCCCCAAGGGACGTTCGCGGGCCAGGTCGCCGTCGTCACCGGCGGTGGGACGGGGCTCGGGCTCGAGATCAGCCGCGGGCTGGCGGCGCTCGGCGCGACGGTCGTGATCGCGTCGCGCAATGCCGGACACCACGAAGCATTTTGCGCCGAGGCCGTCGAACGCGAGTGGCGCGCGGAGGCAATCGTGCTCGACGTGCGCGAAGCACAGCGGGTCCGTGAAGCGGCCGAAGGGATCCTCGAGCGCCACGGACGCGTCGACATCCTCGTCAACAACGCCGCCGGCAACTTCGTCTGTCCCGCGGAGCGGTTGTCGACGAACGCCTGGCGCTCCGTGCTCGGCATCGTGCTCGACGGCACGTTCCACTGCTCGAAGTACTTCGGCCGCGCGATGCTGGCCGCCGGGAGCGGCGTGATGCTCAACGTCGTGGCGACCTACGCCTGGACCGGGATGCCGGGTGTCGTGCACTCGGCGAGCGCCAAGGCGGGCGTGCTCGCCATGACGAAGACGCTGGCCGCCGAGTGGGCCGGTCGCGGGGTGCGCGTCAACGCGATCGCGCCGGGCCCCTTCCAGACCGAGGGCGCGGCGCGGAACCTGTGGCCGGATCCCGAGACCGAACGCCGGATGCTCGCGCAGATCCCGCAGGGACGATTCATCGACCGCGACGAGGTCGCCGCGCACTGCCTCTACCTGCTCTCTCCGGCCTGCGAGTCGGTGACCGGCGAGTGCCTGGTCGTCGACGGCGGTCTCTCGCTCGCGGCCGGGCGCATGTGGGCGCCGGGCGAGCGCGTCCAACGCCGGCCGGGGACGAAGTCGTGAGTTCCGTGCCGGGGGACCGCGGGCAGCTCTCGACCGAAGCGATCCATCCCGCGAGCGAGGCGCTCGATCGGATGTCGGTCAGCGCGGCAGTCGAGCTCATGACCCGCGAGGACAGCGGCGTCGCGGAGGCCGTCGACGCTGCGCGGGCGGACATCGCAGCCGCGATCGAGCTGGTCGTCGATCGTCTGCGGGCGGGCGGACGGCTCATCTACGTCGGTGCGGGGACGAGCGGCCGGCTGGGGATGCTGGACGCGGCGGAGTGTCCGCCGACGTTTCAGTCGAGCCCGGAGCTCGTGCAGGGCGTGATCGCCGGTGGGGAGCGCGCGCTCCTCCACGCGGTCGAAGGCGCGGAGGACTCGCGCGAAGACGGCGCGACAATGATGGCAGCGCGCGGCATCGGCCCGGCGGACGTCGTGTTCGGCATCACGGCGGGCGGCACGACACCCTACGTCCACGGCGCGCTCGAGGCCGCCAGAGCACGCGGCGCAAGGACGGTGTTCTTCGCGTGCGTAGCACGCGCCGAGGTACCGGACACCGCGGACGTCAGCATCCGCGTCCTGACCGGCCCCGAGGTCATCGCGGGCAGCACGCGCCTCAAGGCGGGTACGGCGACGAAGATGGTGCTCAACATGGTCAGCACGCTCACGATGGTTCAGCTCGGCAAAGTGCACGGCAACCTCATGGTCGACGTGAACACGGCCGGCAGCGAGAAACTCCAGGATCGCGGCGAGCGCCTCGTCCAGCACATCGCCGCCGTGTCCCGCGACGAAGCCCGATCCCTCCTCATCCGCGCTTCGGGCTCCGTCAAGCTCGCGGTCCTCGTGCACCTCCGCGGCCTGAACGTGGACGAAGCCAGCGCGCGGCTTCGCGCCGCGGGCGGCCACCTGCGCCGCGCCCTGGAGCACGCGCCGTGAACCGCCGCCGCCCTACCGCTGCTCTCCCTCGCCTCCTGCGCAACGGCCCCCGAGCCCGCCATGCGACGCCCCGTCCTCACCCTCTCGATCGTCGCCCGCGACCCGCGGTACCGGGGAGCTCGGCGCCGCCGTGCAGTCCCACGGGTTCGGCCTCGGTGCCCTCGTGCCGTGGGCCGAGGCCGGAGTCGACGCCGTCGTTCGTGAACGTGCCCTTCGGCCCGCGGGGTCTCGAGCTCATGCGCGCGGGAAGCGCCGCGGAGCGAGCACTCGCCACCCTCGTGGCGAGCGACGAGGGCGAAGCCGTGCCCTTGTTCGAGCGCACCTTCGCCGCGGACGCGAACTGGATCCTCCTCCCGCGGCGCCGGCCCGCCGCCGGACCCGTCGACGCGGAGACGGTGGCCGCCATCCTCGCGCGCGGCGGACACTGAGCGCGCGGTCCTGTTCCGGCCGCTGCCTTCACCGCGCGAGCAGTTCCCGCACGATCGGGTCGACCGCCTCCGCGATCAGAGCGTGCGCCCGGACGTTGATGTGCTTGTCCCCGTCCCAGTACAGCGGCTCCTCCACACGCCGAAAGACAGGCCGCAAGTCCACTCCAGCCACGCCCTCCAGCTCCAGCCACTCGAGCCACCGGTCCGCGATGAAATCACTCGCGGATAGACTCTCCGGGCCGATCTCCACCCCAGCCATGAGCTCCTTCGCCTGCGCTTCGAAGATCGCGGGCTGACCACGCGAAGGCGGCGGCAGGTACACGCAGACGAGCCTGGCACCGAGCTCCCGGCAACGCTCGCGCACCTCGACGGTAATCGCCGCGATCGTGCCCACCGCGATCGCGATGTCCTCCTCGTTGCTGTGGAAGAAGAGCGCCTGCTGCAACTCCTGGGGCACGATCCCATCCACGCCCTTTCCGACCGGCAGCTTTCGGAGCGGTCCACGTGGGGGCCGGCGACGCTCGAAGTGCCGTTGCAGGACCATCATCGAGCTGAAGTCGTTCCCCCCGTACACCACCATCACGAACACGTCCGGCGCCAGCTCGCCGAACCGCTCGATCGTGCCCAGGTAGTTGTGCGGGCCGTACCCTCCCTGAGCGGCGTTCACGACGTCGACACTTCCCAACTCCGCGTCGTCCGCCAGACGCTGCTCGAGCACGTTCGGGAAGCTCTCCACGTTGTTGCAGACACCCGCGATATGCGAGTCCCCCGCGACCAGGATGCGAAGCCCCGCAGCCGTCGCCGGCACATCCTCGTCCTCGTGAAGGCCCTGGGCGTTCGTTCGAAGCCTGAACTCCCCGTCCGGATGCTCCGCCCACTTCATCCTCGCGGTCCAGTTCGGGTGGTGGAGAAAGTACGCCACGGGATCGTAGCGGTGCCGCTTCCCATGCCGGAGCCCGGGGAAGTAGATCGCGGCCGTCGCCTCGTCGAGCGGCTCGCGCACGAGCGGAGGCGGCCAGTCGGCGTCCGTCCGATCCGGTTGAGACGCGTCCGCCCCGAGCCGCCGGCGCTCGAGCAACTCGATGATCTCCGCCGTAGTGTCGATCACATCCACCGTCTGCGGAGCCGGCCGGTAGGCGCGCAAGAAGACCCACCCGGCGAGGACGCTCGCGGCGGTAGACACGAGGAGGACGAGCAGCCGCCCGCGCGTGAGACCCCTCCGGCTCACCAGGTCCGGCTCAGGTCCCCGAGGACATGAGACGCATTTGAACGCGGACGAGAAAAGACTCCCACTCGAAGGCCGGGCCGGGGTCCTGCTTGTTCTTCGAGACATGGAGGTGCCCCAGGATGCCGGAGTAGGCGCGCCACTCCGCATCGGACATCACCGTGGTCCGCACGCGCCCCCGCGCGTCGCGCGGCACCGTGGGCTCCAGGTTCGGGAAGATCTGGCACAGCGCGGCCGTGAGCTTGACGAGCGAATCGTACTGTTCCGGCGTGAAGTCGTACTGCTCGCGGACCTCGCCTTGAATGCGGGCCCGGATCCGTTCGTCGCGCGCCGGCCGACCGACGAATCCGAGTGTCCGTACGCCCGACTCCTCGACCCAGGCCGGGATGCGGATCCGCGTACCCTTCCAGTCGCGCGAGTACCACGTCTCGAGCTCGGCAACCTTGCTCAGCTGCCATGCGCCCATGTTTGCGATCTCGATACCGATCGATCGCGGATTGGCCTTGGCCGCGTGCCAGGCCTGGTCACGCAGATCCAGGGTCTGGTAGATCGTGCCGTCGATGTCGAGCATGAAGTGCACGGAGAGCCCGCGCCGGTCGTGAAGGACCTTGAAGCACGAGCGGGAGAGCCCGGCGACGTCGTAGTGCAGGACGAACTGGTCGACGACCTCTCCCAGGGCGTCGATGTCGTTCGACCCGGCGGGGAAGAGCACGGTCACCCCTTCACTGCGCGTCTCCCGCCCGGGGGTGTAGCGCAGCTTCCCGACGCGTGGGGGCTTCTTGACGGATCTCGGCGGCGACCCGAAGTGGAAGTCCGTCTGATAAGCATCGTAGCCATCGGGATCCGTCCACAGAACGACGGGCGCTCCGATGGAATACCGCTGGCCACAGATGACGATCTCGTCTCCCACCTCGGGGAGGTCTCGTCTTCCGATCGAGTCCATATCGAGCCTGCCCCTCGTGCTGGCACAGGAGCCGAGGACCAGGAGGAGCATCGCCAAGGAGAGCTTCATCCCCGCAGCATACCGGTGCCCGACGGCTGTTTGGAGCGCGAACCAGGCCGGGCCGCCTGCCCGGCGGGCGAGGCCGCGCGGGAGGGACTCGACTCGAGCTGGTGCGGGCCGGGCCCTCAAGTCCCCGCGATCTGCCCCCCGCAAGAAGAGCCGCTCCCCGCCGTGCAACCGAAGCAGTGCCGGCCGGTGACGATTCGTCGGTGCTCGAGCAGCGCTAGCTCGAACTCGGCGAGGTGGCGCGGCGCGCCATAGCCCACGGAGAGGTCGAGCATCTGGTTGAAATCGCAATCGTAGAGCGCCCCGTCCCACCCGACGGACAGGGTGTTCCTGCACATGACGCCGGTCGCGGCCGAGAGGTTGAAGGCGTCCACGAGGCGCTGCATGTAGGTCTGCAGGTTGCCGGAGTTCTCGAGCCACTCGAGGTAGCGGCTGATCGGCATGTTCGTGATCGAGATGAGGGCACTGAAGTCGATGTCGAAGCGGCGCTTCAGCTCGCGCTTCCACTCGGCCTCGAGCGAAGCCTGCCCGGCGGGGAGGAACGCACCGACCGGGTTCGTGACGATGACGAGCCGGAGGCCGGTCCCGTCCTTGCCGTACCCCAGCGCGTTCAGACGCCTCAGGGCCTCCAGCGAGGCGTCGAAGACCCCTTCGCCGCGCTGCCTGTCCGTGCTGACCTGGCGGTAGTGCGGCAGCGAACAGACGACCTCGACGCTGTGCTCCGCGAAGAACCGCGGGAGGTGCTCGTGGCTCGGCGTGAGCAGGATCGTGAGATTGCAACGATCGATGACGTGCCGACCGAGTCGCCGCGACTCCTCCACGATGAATTCGAATTCGGGGCAGAGCTCGGGCGCGCCGCCCGTGATGTCCACCGTCGGAATCTCCGTGCGGGCGAGCACGCGCATGGCGAGCTCAGCGGTCGCGCGCGACATGTTCTCCCGCCGATCCGGGCCGGCGTCGACGTGGCAGTGCGAGCAGGTCTGGTTGCAGACGCGCCCCAGGTTCAGTTGCAGGATATCGATGCCGGTGGCCGCGAGTGGAGGCCCACCCCCCGCGGCGAGGTGCCGATCGAAGTCCCCGCCGAGCCCGTCCCGAACCTCGACGCTGGAGAGGAGCTCGATCTGCCGCGCGGGCTCCGCGAGCGGGGACCCTGCGCGCTGCAGCGTCGGACGCACTCGTATCCCGAGGTTTGCCGGGCGCGCGTTCGTCTCTACCTCGCTCACGGTCACATCCCGAGCTTGTCGGCTACTTTGCGCATCTGCACCCCGTGCACGAGGGCCGCTCCACCCTTGATGGCGGCGGCGACGTGCACGACCTCGGTGAGCTGCTCGATGTCGCAGCCCTTCGAGAGCGAGTCCTGGGTGTAAGCATCGATGCAATAGGGGCATTGCACGGCGTGGGCGACGCCGAGGGCGATGAGGGACTTCTCGCGCGCCGTGAGGGCCCCGTCCTGGAACACCGCGCCGTACCAGTCGAAGAACTTCTGCCCGAGCTCGCCCGCGTGGTCGGCGATGTCGTGGAACTTCGCAAGGTCGACGGGGTCGTAGTAGGTGTCCATATATTGGGGCGGGGGGCTCCAGGAGAGGATCCCCGAACCGCCCGGACAGCGCAAGCCTCACGGGTTCCTTCGCCGGGCGCGAGCGCGAGTGACCGGATTTGCACGTTTCCGGCAGGTCCCCCGCAACTCGCCGCGTCCGTGGCGGTCCATACGCGTGAAGACCGTACGCGTCATGGGCGCTTCGCTCGTCGGGACCTGCGCCGAGATCGTGACGATCGAGGCGCGGTTCACCGGAAAGGACCGCGGGCGGACCGAAGTCGTGCTGACGGGCCTCCCGGACCCGGTCATCCGGGAGAGCCGCGGCCGGCTCGTGTGCGCCCTCGCGGAGAACGGCCTCAGGTTGCCGCCGGGGCAACTTTTCCTGAACCTCGTGCCCGCGGGCCGCAAGAAGTCGGGCGAGATCCTCGACCTTGCCCTCGTCCTGGGCGCCGCCGGGGCGGGCGGCCACCTCGACGCGCGCGCGCTGCAGGGCATCCTGTTCCTGGGCGAGGTCGGCATCGACGGCACCCTGCACGCGGTGCCGGGCGGACTCGCCGCGGCGCTCGCGGCGCGGGAGGCCGGCATCGGACGCGTGATCGCCCCGGGCGCGACGGCGGAGGAGGCGGCGTGCGTCCCCGGGCTCGAGGTATGGGTCGCGGGGCACCTCTCGCGCGTCCTCGCACACCTCACTCACAAGGAGCCGGTGCTCCCTCGCGCGCGCGCGCCGGAACCCCTGCACGGCAGGCCCGACGGACCCTCGCTGGACGACGTGCGCGGCCAGGCGGCCGCGAAGTACGCGCTCGCCGTCGCCGCGGCGGGAGGTCACGGCATCCTGTTCATCGGTCCGCCGGGCGCGGGCAAGTCGATGCTCGCGCGGCGCCTCCTCAGCCTGCTCGAGGCGCCCGACCAGGACGAGCGGCTGGAGATCACGCGCGCGCTCTCGGCCTCGGGACGCTGGCCGGGTGGGCTCGCGACGACGCGACCGTTCCGGGCGCCCCACCACACGACGAGCTACGCGGGGCTCGTCGGCGGCGGCCCGCGCCTCACGCCGGGGGAGATCACGCTCGCCCACCGGGGCGTGCTCTTCCTCGACGAGCTGCCCGAGTTCCGACGCGAGGCGCTCGAGGCATTGCGCCAACCGCTGGAGTCGGGCACGGTCCTCATCGCGCGGGCGGAGCGGCGGGTCGAGCTGCCGGCGCGTTTCCAGCTCGTCGCCGCGATGAACCCCTGTCCCTGCGGCTACCTCGGGCACGCCCGCGTGCCCTGCTCCTGCCCGCCGAGCCACGTCGCCCGCTACCGGCGCCGGATCTCGGGCCCGCTCCTCGACCGCATCGACCTCCGCATCGAGGTGGCGCCGCCGACACTCGACGACATCGTCCCTCTCCGAGCGAGCGGAGACCGGTCTGGCTCGCACTCACCGGGCGAGGCGTCCGAGCAGGACCTCCGGCGCTCCGTCGAGCGCGCGCGCGCGATCCGGCGCAGCCGGGGCTCCGCGGTGCGCAACGTGGACCTGGACGGCGCCGACCTCGACCGCCTGGCCCCGGTCGAAGGCGAGGCCCGCGCCCTGCTCGCCGCCGCGGCCGGGCGCCGCGACCTCTCCGCGCGCGCCCTCCAGTCGCTGCGACGCGTCGCGCGCACGGTGGCCGACCTCGAGGGCACCGAGCACGTGACCTCGTCGCACATCGCCCAGGCACTGGCGCTACGCGCCCCGATCTGACGGATGCTTCCCCTCTCCTCCCCTCTCCTCCCCTCCCCTCTCCGTTCCGTTCCGTTCCGTTCCCTTCCTGCGCTTCCTGTCTTCCTGCTATGTCTGCTTCTGGTCAGGCATGGGTGTCCGCCCGTGCCTGACCAGAAGCAGACATAGCAGGAAGACAGGAAGCGCAGGAACGGAACGGAACGGAACGGAGAGGGGAAGCATCCGTCAGATCGGGGCGCGTAGCGCCAGTGCCTGGGCGATGTGCGACGAGGTCACGTGCTCGGTGCCCTCGAGGTCGG
>SMVQ01000249.1 GCA_004357655.1 Planctomycetota bacterium | reverse complement strand
GGCGAAGTACTCGGGCATGGAGAGGCCCATGAAGAACGCGAAGCCCAGGATGAACAGGTTGCGCGTCGAGTTCAGGTCGACGAACTGGAGGTTCGAGAGCCCGACGGCTGCGATCATGCCGAACATGGCGCAGTACATGCCGCCGACGATGGGCTGGGGGATCGTCGTGAAGAGCGCGCCGAACTTGCCGAACGTCGCGAGCCCGATCATCATCCACGCTCCGGCCTGCACGACGCGCCGGCTGCCCACGCGGGTGAGGCCGATCGCGCCGATGTTTTCGCTGTAGGACGTCGTGCCGTTGGCCGTGCCGAAGACGCCGGCGATGAAGCAGCCGATGCCCTCCATCCCGATGCCGCGGTTGATCGTGCGCTTGCCGGGCACGGGCGCGCCTGCGAGGCGCGCGCAGGCGTAGTAGTCGCCCACCGACTCGACGATCGACGCGAGGTACCCGGCGAGCATCCCGATCGCCGCCGCGAAACCGAACACGGGCAGGCCCCACTGGAAGGGGTAGGGGACCCGGAACCACGGTGCGCTCGCGACGTTCGCCATCGAGACGTGGGCCGGGTGGCCGGGCGGGAAGACGCCCGTGACGGTGAGGATCGCGGTCACGCCCCAGGCGATCAAGATGGCGAGCATGATGGGGAACAGCTCGAAGATGCGGTGCGTCGGCCGCAGGTACTGGCTGAAGAGGATGATCAGCCCGATCGTGAGTCCACCGATGCCCCAGTGCGTGCCGGCGACGGGCGCTCCGAACTTGAAGAGCGCGAGTCCGATCAGGGCGATCGTGGGCGCGATCGTGATGGGGCCGACGAAGCGCAGGAGCTTGCCGACGAGCCCGGTGTAGCCCACGACGATCTCGACGATCGCGCCGGAGATGATGGCGCCCTGCACGTGTTGCAGCCGGACCTGCCAGCCGGCGTCCGCGAGCGCGGCCATCCCGCAGATGGCGAACGTCGGGGCGAGCAGCGAGAACGTTCCGCCCTGCACGAGCGGGAGGCGGTTGCCGAAGGTCGTCTGCAGGAGCGTCGTGATACCGCTCACGAAGAACATCGTGCTGATGAGCCAACCCACCGCGACGGGATCACCGTCCATGCCGAGCGCGGGCGCGAGCAGGAGCGGGATCGCCACCGTCGACCCGAACATCGTGAGGTAGTGCTGGAACCCGAGCGCGAGGAGCTCGGCCGGCGGCGGGCGGTCGTCGATCCCGTAGATCAGATTCTTGCTCATGTGCGCACTCCCCGGCGGATACGCTGGAGTCCTACCGGAAGGATGAAGTCGATGGAAGATCCGTTCTTGCGTGCCGCGTTGCATGAAGCCGAGGAGGGCCTGGCCGAGGGCGGGATCCCCATCGGTTCGGTGCTCGTGCTCGACGGCGAGATCGTCGGGCGCGGTCACAATCGCCGCGTGCAGCGCGGCAGCCCGATCCTGCACGCCGAGCTGGACTGCCTCGAGCACGCCGGGCGCCTGAAGCCGGCGGAGTACGCGCGCTGCGTCCTCTACTCGACGCTCTCGCCCTGCGACATGTGCAGCGGGGCCGTGTTGCTCTACGCCATTCCGCGCGTCGTCGTCGGCGAGAATCGCACGTTTCGCGGGCCCGAGGACTACGTGCGCGGTCGCGGCGTCGAGCTCGATGTGGTCGACGACCCGGACTGCGTCCAGCTCATGGAGGCGTTCATCGCGGCGCAGCCCGCGCTCTGGAACGAGGACATCGGAGCAGGTGGATCATGACGGTCGCCGGCCTTCTCCTGCTCGCGCTCGTTCCCAGCCAGGAGCTGACGACGTTCGACGACCTCGTCCTCTGGTACGAGCAGCCCGCCGAGCGCTGGGTCGAAGCGTTGCCCGTCGGGAACGGACGGCTCGGCGCCATGGTGTTCGGCGGGGTAGGCCACGAGCGAATCCAACTGAACGAGGACTCCTTGTGGGCGGGAGCGCCGTTGCCGCGCAACCGCAAGGGCGCCGCGCAGCATCTCCCCGAAGCACGCCGCCTGCTGTTCGAGGGTGAGGTCGTCGCCGCCCAGGCCCTCTTGCAGCGGGAATTCATGAGCGAGCGGCTCGTGCGTAGCTACCAGACCCTCGGCGATCTCACGCTCGACATGACGATCGGCGCGGAGATCACGGGCTACCGCCGCTCGCTGGACCTCGACCGCGGGATCGCGACGACGACCTGGCAGGACGGCGAGGCGACCTTCGTGCGGGAGGTGTTCGCGAGCGAAGTCGACGAGGTGCTCGTCATCCGCATCCTGTGCGACAAGCCGCGGCGCATCACGGTGGACCTGCGGCTCACGCGCCCCGCCGATGCCGTCAGCGCTCACGAGGGGACGCACGTCGTGCTGCGCGGGCGCGCGACCCAGGGCGGCGAGCATCCGGGCGTGCGCTTCGAGGCGCGGCTCGACGCGACACCCACGGGGGGGCGGATCGACGCGATCGAGGACGGACTCCGAATCGTGGGCACGAACGAGCTGACGATCCTGATCGCCGCCGCGACCGACTACCGCGGCGAGGATCCCGGCCGCGCCTGCGCGCAGGCGCTTGCCCAGGCCATGAGGAAGGGCGTGGACGCCGTGCGCTCGGACCACATCGGCCGGCACCGCGTGCTCTTCCGGCGCGTCGCGCTCGATCTCGGCCGCACGCCGGCCGCCAACCTGCCGACCGACGAGCGCCTGGCAAAGCTGGCCGCGGGCGGCGCCGACCCGCAGCTCGTCGCGCTCTACCTGCAGTTCGGGCGCTACCTGCTCATGAGCTGCTCGCGCCCCGGCAGCATGCCGGCGAACCTGCAGGGCCTCTGGTGCGAGGCGCTCGCGGCGCCCTGGAACGCCGACTACCACCTCAACATCAACGTCCAGATGAACTACTGGCCGGCGGAGGTCCTGAACCTCGCCGAGTGCCATGAGCCCTTCTTCGAGCTCGTCGACGGCATCCGCGCGCGCGGGCGCGAGACGGCGCGCGAGCTGTACGGATGCGACGGCTGGGTGGCGCACCACACGACGGACGCGTGGTGGTTCACGGCGCCGATCGGCAGGACGGTGTGGGGCCTGTGGCCGACGGGCGGCGCCTGGTGCACGCGCCACCTGTGGGAGCACTACCTCTACGGCGGGGACGAGGGCTTCCTGCGCCGGCGCGCGTGGCCGGCGATGGCGGGGGCCGCGCAGTTCTTTCTCGACTACCTCGTGCCCGAACCCGAGTCGGAGAAGCTCGTGAGCGGGCCGTCGAGCTCGCCCGAGAATTCCTACCGCCTCGCGGACGGCCGGGTCGCCGACGTGAGCATGGGGCCGGCGATGGACCAGGCGATCGTGTGGGACCTGTTCACCAATGTATTGGACGCGGCGCGCGTGCTCGACCGTGACGACGACTTCGTGCGCGAGGTCGCGGCGGCGCGCGACGCGCTCGCCGGGCCGAGGATCGGCTCGGATGGTCGGCTCCTCGAATGGCCCGCGGAATACGCCGAGCCCGAGCCCGGCCACCGCCACATGTCCCACCTGTTCGGCCTGCACCCCGGCCGGCAGATCACTCCGATGGGGACCCCGGAGCTCGCGGCCGCAGCGAAGAAGTCGCTCGAGCACCGGCTCGCGAACGGCGGCGGCCAGTCCGGCTGGAGTCGAGCGTGGATGGTGAACTTCCAGGCGCGCCTCCAGGACGGCGACGAGGCGCACGCGAACCTGCTCGCGCTGCTGCGCAGCTCGACGCTCCCTAACCTCTTCGACAACTACCCGCCGTTCCAGATCGACGGCAACTTCGGCGGTGCGGCGGGGATCGCCGAGATGCTGCTCCAGAGCCACTCGGGCGAGGTGCACCTCCTGCCCGCGCTCCCGTCGGCGTGGCCCGCGGGCTCGGTGTCCGGCCTGCGCGCGCGCGGCGGCTTCGAGGTCGCGTTGGCCTGGAACGAGGGCGAGCTGACGGCGGCGACGATCACCTCGGCGCGCGGCGGCGAGTGCGTCGTGCGCTACGGCGACGAGCTCGCGCGCTTCGTGACGAAGGCGCGCGGGCGCTACGTGATGAAGCCCGGCGAGCTGGCGTTCGACGCGGAGTAGGGCCTGCTCGAGCCGCGGGGAGCCTTTCGAACGTTCATATGGACGGTGCGGGTACGGTTCTGTGCTTTTTCTGGCCTCATGAAAATGCAGGCCGACACTCGTGCCATGCAGTGCCTCGCGACGCGGCAGCGGGGAGTGCTCTCGAAGTCCGACTTGCATTCCTTGTTCGCCGAACCCCACTCGGCGGCGTTCGTACGAAGGGTTCGGGCGCTCGAGGAAATCGGAGTGCTGCGCCGGTTCTGCCGCGGCTGGTACGTGACCGAATCGTTCGATCTGCCCACCCTGAGTCAACGACTGGCGCCACACTCCTACGTGAGCTTTGGGGCCGTCTTGGCGCGCAAGCTCCTGATTGGGACGCGGCCGGAGCGCAGAGTGATCGCCGCAAAGGTGGGCGAGGCGCGAACCTATGCCGGACTCGGCTACGAGATCGTTCAGGTCCAGGTCGCACCGCATCTCGACTTTGGCCACGCCGCGTCAGGGGGCGTCCAGTTTGCGAACGCGAGAAGGCGGTGTTCGACGTGTTGTACTTTCATCTGCGCGGGCGACGCTATTCATTCGACATCTACTCCGACATCGACTTAGCGAGATTGAAGAAGAAGCGCCTCTCCGATTACCTGACGCGCTATCGGAATCCGAAGTTCGTCTCGTTTACCACCGGACTCCTGGAGCTCTGATGGCTCTCCCGCTCGCATGCTACTTCTTCATGCGCTTCAGCTTCGTCACACGCCCGAGCCGGTTCCAGTCGAGGACGTACAGGTTGCCCTGCGAGTCCCACTGTGCGCAGTGCGGCGACAGGAACTCGCCGTCCTTCCATTGATCCGGGGGGACGCCGTTCTGGGCGCGCTTCGCGGGGTCGGGGTTGTCGCCGAGGTGGGCGACCAGCTCGTTGTTCGCATCGAGGATCGTGACGCGCCCCGCGAGGTCGGCCACGATGGCGTACTCGCCCTGGACCTGCACGTGGCAGGGACGGCGCAGGTTGCCCGCGAACACGGCGATGTGATTGCCCTCCAGGTCGAAGGTCTGCAGGCGGCCGTTCTCGCGGTCGGCGACGAGCAGCACGGGCTCTGCGCCGCGCGTGTCGTACCAGATGCCGTGCGGCGTGCGCAGCTTGCCCGGCTCGGTGCCCGGGCCGCCGAACGAGCGCACGTACTCGTGCTTCGCGTCGTACTGGTGGATCCACGACTTGCCGTAGCCGTCGGCCACGTAGAAGCCGCCGTCCGGGCGCACGGCGACGCTCGTCGGGTGATACTCGCCCGCGCTCATGTAGATCCCGGACGTCTCGGGGTAGCCGACGCTCCACAAGACTTTTCCGTCGAGCGTCGTCTTGACGACCTCGTGGCGGCCCGTGTGGGTGAGGTAGAGGAACTCCTCGTCGCCCTCCTTCACGATGGTCATGCCGTGCAGACCACCCTTGAATTCGGCGCCCCACGACTTCAAGAACTTGCCGTCCGGCCCGATGACGATCACCGCGCGTTCGGTGTCGCTGTTGAAGTACACGTTGTCGTTCGAGTCGACGACGAGGCAGCCGTGCGTGTTGCCGATGTTCCCGCCGTCGGGCATAGCGCCCCAGCCCGTGATCCATTCGTAGGTGTGGTCGCCGCTGCCGAGGATGACCGCCGGCGTTTCGGCCGAGTCTTGGGGGAGGATCGGCATGGAGACGGCGAAGGCGAGGTGGACGAGCGGAAGCATGACGGGGGTCCTGGGTCTCGGGGTTCTAGTGGATGTGCGCCCACTGCGGGTTCTCGATGTGGGCGATGCATTGCTCGGCGCGGCGGCGCCAGGGTGAGTCCGGGTGGGCCTGGACGAGGGTCTGCAACGCGGCGAGCGCGGCGTCTTCCGTGCCGGCCGCGTGCGCCACTTCGCCGAGCGCGAGGAGCGCGCGATCGGCCTCGTCACCCGTGGCGCGGCGCGCTTCGAGCCGCGCGGCAGCCTCCGTGAGCTCGCGTTCGACGAAGAACGCGAGCGCCTCGGTCAACAGCGTGTGATCGCAGCGCTCCAGCTCGCGCTGCGGGTCCGCCGCCCGCAGCTCGGTCAACCGGCGGCGGGCGTCGGTGCTCGCGCCGCGCTCGACGGCGAGGCGCGCGAGGCACTCCAGGCTGCGGACGATCACCGTGGGGGAGCCGTTCGGCGCGCGCGCCAGCTCGAGCGCGCGGGCGAACGTCGCCTCGGCTGCGCGCTCGTGGCCGGCACGGACGTACGCCTCGGCCAGAGTGCAACGCGCGGCGGCATCGCCCGGGGTCGCCGCGACCGCCTCCGTCGCCGCCCGCCATGCCTCGACCTCGCGCTCGACGCGCGCGAGGAACGCGATGTGCGCGCGTGGGCCGGCGAAGCCGCGTTGGACGGCGAGCGTCGCGCCGTTGCCGTCGAGTACGCACGTCGCGAGCGCGCCGCGCTCTCCTGTCAATGCTGCGAACAGCTCGGGGCGCGTCCCCGTGTCGATGCGGACGTGTCGAAACCCACGCGAGGCGGCGATGACGTCCGGGTCGTCGAAGGTCGCGCGCATCGCGGCGGCCGCGGGGAGGTCGTCGCGCGTGAACTGCACGAGGACGAGCGCTCCGGACTCTTCCGCGCGCGCCACGGCCGCATCGACATCCGCACCCCACTCGATGGCCGGGGGCGGCGACACCGAAGCTGCGAACGCGAGCCCGCACAGGATCGATAGGAGTGCGATGCGCGACAGCATGGCGCCGATTGTAGCCGAGCCCGCCGGGCCCGGAGTACTGCGTAATCAGCGCTCAGCGGTCCTCGCTCGCGGCCTGGAGCGCATCCGCGCTGAGGCGGACCGCGAACAGCTCGCGGCCCTCGCGGTCGAGGCATTGGGCGAGCAAGGTCGCGGGCGCGTGCGACGCGTCGACGGTGACGAGCAAGAACGTCTGTTGCACTCCGGCGTCGTGCAGGAGGTAGGGGCTCGGAGCGTTCGCCGCCTCGATGACCGTGTTGGCGAGGGGCGACGTGATCAGTTCCGTCAGCTCGTACCCGGCGACGTCGGTCGTCGGGTAGCGGAGGGCGCGCGAGCGGTGGATGTCGCCGCCGAGCAGGACGACGCCCGTGATCCCGTGTTCGCCGATGAACCGGAACATGGCGTCGCGCTCGTGCGGGTACGACATCCAGTGGTCGCGTTTGCCGGGCCGCGTGGCGCCGTTCCAGATCATGCCCGTGGCCAGGATCTTGAACGGTGCGGTCGAGGCGACGAGCGCGCGCTCCAGCCACTTCCACTGGACCGCGCCGAGCAGCGTCGGCTGTTCGGGGTCGAAAGGGGACGGCTCCGTGCCCGCGAACCAGCGTGCGTCGAGCAGGAACACCTCGACGGGACCGCGACGGAAGCTCGTGAAGATGCCCGCGCCGTCCACGCCGCAGCTGGGGTTGGGGTGGTACTCGTCGAAGGCCTGGCGCGCGAACTCCTTGCCCTCGATCGTGCCGTCCGTGTCGTTCGCGCCGAAGTCGTGGTCGTCCCACGTCGCGTAGAGCGGCAGCGCGCGCCAGACCGCCGCGAGCTCGGGCAGCGCGTAGAACTCGCGGTAGCGCCGGCGCTGCACGGCGAGCTCGGTCGAGTCGATGTAGGGCGTGTCGCCGAGCACGACGATCGCCTCCGCGCCCGAGTCCCAGATGCGATTCCAGATCGGCTGGAGCGGGAAGCGGCGGTCGTTCGCGCACGAGCCGAACGCGAGGACGGTGCGCGGCGCATCGTCCCCGGCCGTCGTGCGGAAGCGGAGCGCGGCCTCCGGCAGGAGCTCTGTTTCGCCCGCGTGAATCGAGTAGCGGTACTCGCGGTCGGGCGCGAGATCGCTCGCCAGCCACTCCAGGGTGAAGTCGTGTTCCGGTTCCGCACGCGCCTCGAGCACGCCCTCGACGCCTCCGATCACCAGCGAGTAGGTCCCCGCGCGCGACGCTCGCGCCCAGATGCGCGCGCTACCGGCGTCGATGTGTCCGAGGAACGGACCGTGCGTGAGCCGCGCCGGCTCCGGGACGAGCGCGATGTCTTGCGCGGGCTCCTGCGCGACGAGCACGAGCAACACGAGGGCGAGGTCCATGGGCGGGCGAGCGGCGCAGAGGATATCATCCCGTGACGTCCCGCACTCCCCAGCTTCGGACGAACCTCATGTCAAGACGCCCGGTCCTCTTCCTCGGCTGCCTGCTCCTCTCCGCGACCGGCGAACGCGGCTGGGCACAGCCGCAGGGCACCGCGCGTGCCACGCCGAGGCCGCAGTGGATCTGGTCGAACGCCGATCCGCAGGGCGACGATATTGCGTGGCTGCGAAAGGGCTTTCGCGTGGACGGCGAGGTCGAGACCGCGACGCTCTACGGGGCCTGCGACAATGCGATGGAGGTCTTCCTGAACGGCGAGCTGGTCGCGACGAGCGGCGAGTGGACGAAGCCGATTCGGGTGACCGTGACGAGCGCGGTGAAGCAGGGCAGGAACACGCTCGCGGCCGTATGCCAGAACGCTGGCGGCCCCGCCGGCTTGTGGCTCGACCTCGTCCTCGAGCAAGGGGGCCGACGCCAGATGATCGTCACGGACGCGACGTGGCAGGCGGCGAGCGCGGAACGCGATGGCTGGACGGATATCGCCGTTTCGGGCGACGGCTGGCATGACGCGCACTCCTTCGGCGCTCTCGGCGTGGAGCCCTGGGGCCCACTCTCCGGCAAGTTCGTCGACGGGACGCCGGAGCGCGCGCTCGCCGGCGACGCGGTCGAAGTGCCCGAGGACTTCCGCGTCGAGCTGCTCTACTCGGTGCCGAAGGCGCGCCAGGGTTCGTGGGTCAGCATGACGATCGACGATGCGGGCCGCATCGTTGCCTCGGACCAGTACGGCGGGCTCTACCGCTTCACGCCGCCGCCGCTCGGTTCCACCGCACGAGGCAGCGTGGAGAAGCTCGCCGTGAAGCTCGGCGGAGCGCACGGCCTGCTCTTCGCCTTCGGCAGCCTGTACGGGGTCGTCGCCGACGGTGATGAGTACGAGCACGGCCTCTGGCGCGCGCGCGACACGACCGGCGACGGTGAGCTCGACACGGTCGAGCTCCTGAAGGCCATGCGCGGCGGCGGCGAGCACGGGCCGCACGCGGTGCTCGTCGGACCCGACGGCGAGTCGCTCTACGTCATCGGCGGCAACCACACCGAGCTGCCCGACGGCATCTCGCGCTTCCGCGTCCCGCCCGTGTGGGGCGAGGACCAGCTCCTCCCGCGCCGCCCCGATCCGCGCGGGCACGCCGTCGGCATCATGGCGCCGGGCGGCTGGGTCTGCCGCACCGATCCCGACGGGCGCGAGTGGGAGCTCGTCGCCGCGGGCATGCGGAACTCCTACGACATGGCGTTCGACGAGGAGGGCGAGCTCTTCACCTTCGACTCCGACATGGAGTGGGACGTGGGGCTGCCGTGGTACCGGCCGACGCGCGTGCTGCACCTCGTGTCGGGCGCGGACTTCGGCTGGCGGAACGGCTCGGGCAAGTGGCCGGCCTACTACCCCGACAGCCTGCCGGGCGTCGTCGACATCGGGCTCGGGTCGCCGACGGGCGTCACGTTCGGGAAGGGGACGAGCTTCCCGGCGCGGTACCGCCGCGCGCTCTACGTCCTCGACTGGGCCTACGGCACGATCTTCGCCGTGCACCTCGAACCGGATGGCGCAAGTTTCAAGGCGAGCTACGAGCCCTTCGCGGTCGGCAAGCCGCTACCCGTCACCGACGTCGCGATCGGGCCGGACGGCGCGATGTACTTCACGACGGGCGGGCGGCGGATGCAGTCGGGTCTGTACCGCGTGACGTGGGTGGGGGAGGGCGGCGACGAGGACGCTCTGGCGAGCGACCCGGCCGCGGCCGAGCTGCGCGCGACGCGGCGCGCGCTCGAGCGGTTCCACGGTGTCATCGACGCAAACGCGGTCGCGGAGGCGTGGCCGTACCTGGACTCCGAGGACCGCTTCGTGCGCCACGCGGCGCGCGTCGCCATCGAGCACCAGCCCGTCGAGCAGTGGGTCGAGCGAGTGTTCGAGGAGCGCGAGTCACGGAAGCAGCTGGAAGCGCTACTCGCGCTCGTGCGCGTCGGCCCGCCCGAGCTGCGGGAGCGCGTCCTCGACCGAATCGTGCAACTGCGGCCCACCAGCGTGCAAGAACAAATGGACCTCGTGCGCCTCCTGGGCCTGTGCTTCATTCGCATGGGGCCGCCCGAGCTGGG
>SMVQ01000248.1 GCA_004357655.1 Planctomycetota bacterium | reverse complement strand
GGGTTGATGTTCCAGGCCGGACTCTCGCTCGTGACCGTGAAGCTCGTCCTCGTGCTCGTATTCCTCGTCCTGACGAGCCCGCTCGCCGGACATCTGCTCGCCAAAGCGGCCTACCAGCGCGGGCTCGAGCCGTGGCGCCGGGAGGATGGCGCGTGACGGTCCTGATCACTGCCGTCCTCTTCGCATTCCTCGCCGCGAGCGCGTTCGCGATCGTTCGGCTGCACGACCTGTTTGCGGCGGTCATGCTGCTCGGCATCTTCAGCCTCCTCTCCGCGGTGCTGTTCACCGTGATGGACGGCGTCGACGTCGCGTTCACCGAGGCTGCGGTCGGCGCCGGGATCTCGACCATCCTCATGCTGGGGACCCTCGCGTTGACGGCGAGCGAGGAGAAGCCCGAGCACAACCGACGCGCCCCGCTCGCGCTCGCCGTCGTCGTGCTCATCGGCTTCGCGCTGTTCTACGGCACGCTCGACTTTCCGGCGTTCGGCGATCCCGAAGCACCGATCCACCAGTACATGGCGCCGCGGTTCATCGAAGACCCGCTCGGCGTGCCCAACATGGTGACGGCCATCCTCGCCTCCTACCGCGGCTACGACACGTGGGGCGAGACGACGGTCGTCTTCACGGCGGCGATCGGCGTGCTGCTGGGCCTCGGCGGGGCGCGCCGCCGGCGCAAGGTCCTGGGCCGGGATGACGCGGATGCGGCCGTTCCCGACGAGTGGGAGTCGGTGGGGCCGGAGGCCCTCAGCGAGGAGGATGCGTCGTGACGCGCCACATCATCCTCCGTGTGCTCGCGAAGCTCTTGATCCCCTTGATCATGCTCTTCGCGCTCTACGTGCAGTTCCACGGGGACTACGGTCCGGGCGGCGGGTTCCAGGCGGGCGTCATCTTCGCGGCCGCGATCATTCTCTACGCCCTCGTGTTCGGCCTCGACGAGGCGCGTCGGGTCTTTCGACCGCGCATGCTCGAGATCCTCTTCTCGTCGGGGGTCCTGCTCTACGGCGGCGTCGGTGTCGTCACGATGGCGCGCGGTGGGCGCTTCCTGGAGTACGCCGTGCTGCTCCACGACGAGCACCACGGTCAGGAGCTCGGCATCCTCCTCGTCGAGCTCGGGGTCGGCCTGACGGTCACGGCGGTGCTCGTGACGATCTTCTTCCAGTTCGCGGGGCGGAGGAGGGCCTGATGCTCGGCGGCCCAGGACTCTGGAACTATTGGATCGTCATCATCCTGATGATGACGGGCCTCTACGTCGTCATCGCCAAGGGCAACCTCGTCAAGAAGATGATCGGCCTGAACGTGTTCCAGGTGTCGGTCATCATGCTGTACGTCTGCATGGGCAAGGTCGACGGCGGGACCGCGCCGATCCTCGCCGACGGCTTCGAGGTCTACTCCAATCCCGTCCCGCACGTCCTGATGCTCACGGCGATCGTCGTCGGCGTCGCGACGACGGCGCTCGGCCTGTCGTTCGTGGTGCGCATCCACGAAGCGTACGGCACGATCGAGGAGGATGAGATTCAGGACCTGGAAGGGGAGGTCTGATGCACCCGGACCTGCCCGCGCTCCAGATCGTCGTGCCCCTCTTGTCAGCGCCGGTGTGCGTCCTCCTGCGGCGCCCGCGACTCGCATGGGCCGTCGCGATGGCGGCGACGTGGTTCGCGTTCGGAAACTCCATCGTCATCCTGCGCCACGTGCTCGCGACCGGCCCGATCAGCTACGCGCTCGGTGGCTTTCCGGTCCCGTACGGGATCGAGCTCTCGATCGACTCGTTGAACGCTCTCGTGCTCGTGATCGTCACCGGCATCAGCGCGATCGTGCTCATCGGCAGTCCGCGCAGCCTCGAGCGGGAGGTGCCGACCGAGCGGCACTACCTCGTGTACACGGCCTACCTGCTCTGCATGACGGGGCTGCTCGGCATGACGATCACGGGGGACGCGTTCAACATTTTCGTGTTCCTCGAGATCTCGTCGCTGTCGTCCTACTCTCTCATCTCGATGGGCCGGACGCGCCGCGCCGTCACCTCGGCGTTCCAGTACCTCGTGATGGGAACGATCGGCGGGACGTTCATCCTGCTCGGCATCGGGCTCCTGTACATGGTGACGGGGACGCTCAACCTCGCGGACATGTCGCAGCGCCTGGCGATGACGGGAGCGAACCGCACGGTCCTCGTCTCGCTCGCGTTCATCGTGGCCGGCACGAGCATCAAGCTGGCTGTCTTTCCGTTGCACATCTGGCTGCCGAACGCCTACACCTTCGCGCCCGCGATCGTGACGGCGTTCCTCGCGGCGACGGCCACGAAAGTGGCGTTCTACATCCTCGCCCGATTCGTCTACGGCGTGTACGGCGTGCAGCTTGCGTTCGGAGAGCTGCGGCTCGACGCCGTGCTGCTGCCACTGGCGTTGCTCGCGATGTTCGTCGCCTCGACCGTCGCGATCTTCCAGCGCGACGTGAAGCGCATGCTCGCCTACTCGAGCGTCGCCCAGGTCGGGTACATGCTGCTCGGCATGTCGCTCGCGAACGTCGATGGGCTGACCGGCGGCATCGTCCACCTCTTCAACCACGCGCTCATCAAGAGCGGGCTGTTCCTCGTCATGGCCGTGGTCTTGCTCTCCGTCGGTTCGACCCGCCTCGACGACATGCGCGGGCTGGGGCGCAAGCTGCCGCTGACCATGGCGGCCTTCGTGTTGGGCGGCCTGGGGCTGATCGGCGTGCCCGGGACGGCGGGTTTCGTCAGCAAGTGGTACCTCATCCTGGGCGCCCTGGAGGACGGGTTGTGGCCCGTCGCCGTGCTCACCCTGCTCTCGTCGTTGCTCGCGGTCGTCTACGTCTGGCGCGTGATCGAGGTCGCGTACTTCCAGGAGCGCCCGGCCGACGCGCCCGAGCCCGAGCCGGCGCCCGCGAGCCTCCTCGTGCCGGCCTGGGCTCTCCTCGGAGCGAGCGTGTGGTTCGGGGTGTTCACGTCCTACTCGGCGGGGGTCGCGCGTGAGGCGGCGGAGATGCTCCTCGGAGGCGGGCGATGACGGTCGAGACCGCGGTCGGTCTCGCCGTGCTGCTGCCGCTCATCGGGGCGGCGGTCGTCTCACGGCTCGGCAAGGTCCCGAACGTGCGCGAGCTCGCCAGCCTGCTCACGGCCGGGGGCTTGTTCGCGCTCGTCGTCACGACGATCCTGCCCGTGGTGCGCGACGGCGGCCGCCCGCGGATCGAGCTCATGGAAGTGTTCCCGGGGGTCCCGCTCGCCTTCGAGGTCGAGCCGCTCGGGATGCTGTTCGGGCTCGTCGCGTCGGGCCTGTGGATCGTCACGACGATCTACGCGATCGGGTACATGCGCGGGCACGACGAGGTGCACCAGACACGGTTCTTCGTGTGCTTCGCGCTCGCCATCTTCGGCGCGATGGGCGTCGCATTCGCCGCCAACCTATTCACGCTATTCCTCTTCTACGAGGCGATCACGCTGTCGACCTACCCGCTGGTCACCCACGCGGGAACGGACGAGGCCAAGCGGGCGGGGCGCATCTACCTCGGGGTCCTCATGGGCACCTCGGTGGCGTTCCTGCTCCTCGCGGTCCTCTGGACCTACTACCTCACGGGCACGACCGAGTTCCGGCCGGGGGGCATCCTGGCCGGCAAGGCGGAGGGCGGCACGCTCGTCGTGCTCGTTGCGCTCTACGCCTTCGGGACGGGCAAGGCGGCGCTCATGCCGTTCCACAAGTGGCTGCCGGCGGCGATGGTGGCGCCGACACCGGTCAGCGCGCTCCTGCACGCCGTCGCCGTCGTCAAGGCGGGCGTCTTCACGGTGATGAAGGTGTTCGTGTACGTGCTCGGGCTCGACCTCCTCCGGACGAGCGACGCCAGCCGCTGGCTGACCTGGGTCGCGGCGTTCACGATCCTCACGGCGTCGATCATCGCGCTGAGGAAGGACAACCTGAAGGCGCGGCTCGCCTACTCGACCATCAGCCAGCTCGCGTACATCGTGCTCGCGGCGGCGATCGCGACGCCGGACAGCGTGATCGGCGGCAGCATGCACATCGCGATGCACGCGTTCGGGAAGATCACGCTCTTCTTCTGCGCCGGCGCGATCATGGTCGGGGCGCACAAGACCAAGGTCAGCGAGATGCACGGGCTCGGGCGGCGCATGCCGTTCACGTTCCTCGCGTTCCTGCTCGGCTCGTTATCCGTCATCGGCGTGCCGCCGTTCGGCGGGTCGTGGAGCAAGTGGTACATGGCGCTCGGCGCGGCGGAGGCGGAGCAGAAGTTCATGATCGCCGTGCTGATGGTCAGCTCGCTGCTCAGCATCGGCTACCTGATGCCCGTCGTCGGGCGCGCGTTCTTCTCCGCGCCGAAGCCGGACCCCGAACACGCTGGCGACGCGGACCACGCAACTGGCGCGCGCGGGATACGCGAAGCGCCGCTCCTCTGCGTGGCGCCGCCCGTGTTCACGGCGCTCGGTTGCATTGCGCTCTTCTTCTGGCCGGAGGGGCTCTACGACCTCCTGGCGGGGATGGTGGGGTCATGAGCGACGAGCGCAAGCGCTGGCTCGACGAGCCGAAGAACGTCAACAAGATCGTCTACACCCTGTACGGCGTCTGCGTGCTGCTGATCCTGGTCGACTTCCTGCCGTACAAGGATCATCCGCACTACGACTTCGAGCACCGGGTCGGCTTCTACGGCATCTTCGGCCTCGTCTCCTGCGTCGGGCTGGTGCTCACCGCGAAGGTCTTGCGCCGGATCGTGATGCGCCGGGAGGACTACTACGATGAGTAGCATCCCCCCGGGCGTGATCCTGATCCTCGGCTCGCTGCTCGTGCCCCTCCTGCGCGGGAAACTCCGGCAGGCGTGGATGCTCGCGCTGCCGATCCTCTCGTGGCTGCACCTCATCGGGCTCCCGGAGGGGAACCTGATCGAGCTGGACCTCTTCGGCTACGCGCTCAACCCCGTCCGCATCGACGGCCTCAGCCTCGTCTGGGGCCACGTCTTCCACATCGCGGCGTTCGTGAGCGTGCTCTACGCCCTGCACGTGAAGGACCTGGGCCAGCACGTCTCCGGCCTGATGTACGCGGGCGCGGCGATCGGCGCCGTCTTCGCGGGCGACCTGATCACCTTGTTCGTGTTCTGGGAGCTGACGGCGATCTCGTCGGTGTTCCTCGTGTGGGCGAGCCGGACGGAGCGCTCCTACCGCGCCGGGATGCGCTACCTCGTGATCCAGGTCGGCTCCGGGGTGATCCTGCTCGCCGGCATCCTCCTGCGCGTGAACGCCGGGGATGGGCTCGCCTTCGACCACATCGCCGATGCGATCAGCCTGGCGGACCTGCCGTCCCTGCTGATCTTCATCGCATTCGGGATCAAGGCGGCCTTCCCGCTCCTGCACAACTGGTTGCACGATTCCTACCCGGAGGCGACGCCGACGGGCGCGGTGTTCCTGTCCGCGTTCACGACGAAGCTCGCGATCTACGCCCTGGCGCGCGGCTTCGCGGGCGCCGACTGCCTGATCTGGATCGGGGCGACGATGACCGCGTTCCCGATCTTCTACGCGGTGATCGAGAACGACCTGCGGCGCGTGCTGTCGTACAGCCTCAACAACCAGCTCGGGTTCATGGTCGTGGGCATCGGCATCGGCACGCACCTCTCATTGAACGGCACGGCCGCGCACGCCTTCGCGCACATCCTCTACAAGGGTCTGCTGTTCATGTCGATGGGCGCGGTGCTCCACCGGACGGGGACCTGCAAGGGCTCGGAGCTCGGCGGGCTCTACAAGTCGATGCCGATCACGACCGTGTTCTGCACGATCGGCGCCGCGTCGATCTCCGCCTTCCCACTCTTCAGCGGCTTCGTGTCCAAGTCGCTCATCATCGCCGCCACGGCGGAGACAGGGCACACGTTCGTGTTCCTGATCCTGTTGTTCGCGTCGGCCGGTGTCTTCCACCACTCCGGCATCAAGATCCCGTACTTCGCGTTCTTCGCGCACGACTCGGGGCGGCGCGTGAAGGAAGCGCCGCTCAACATGCTGCTCGCGATGGGCATCCTGTCGGCGCTCTGCATCGGGATCGGGTGCTTCCCCGGTCCGCTCTACGCGATCCTGCCGTATCCGCTCGAGCATCCATTCCACGCGTACACGACGATGCACGTCGTCACGCAGCTCCAACTCCTCATCTTCTCCGCGCTCGCATTCACGGTGTTGATGCGGACCGGGATCTACCCGCCGGAGAAGATGGCGATCAACCTCGACACCGATTGGACCTATCGCCGCCTCCTGCCCGGAGTGTGGACGGTGTCCGCGCGCGTGGTCTCGGGCGTCTGGGGCGCCGTCCTGGCCGGGGGGGTGTCGTGCGCCGTGCGCGGGCTGCGTGGTGTCTACCGCCTCCACGGGCCCGAGGGCGTGTTCGCGCGGACGTGGCGGACAGGGAACATCGTGCTCGCCGCGGCCATGGTCCTGGGGGGCTATCTGGTCCTCTACTTCTGGGAGTGACCGGTTTCCCCGGCTCCGAGTCCGTCTCCGCCAGGGCCCCCGCTACACTCTTCGGTGCAATGCAGCTCAACGAACTCTTCACCGCCCGTGACGTGATCGTCGACTTCGACCCGGGCGACAAGTGGGAGGGCATCCGTGTACTCGTCGACCACCTCGTCAACGCGGGCCGGGTCGAGGGCAGCCAGGTCGAGACGATCCTCGAGGCCGTGCTCAGCCGCGAGCGCTCGATGTCGACCGGCATGGAGCACGGCATCGCGATCCCCCACGCCGCGGTCGACGGCCTCGAGTCGATCGTCGGCTGCATCGGGCTCGTCACGCGGGAGTCGGGCCTGTCGTTCGAGAGCATCGACGGCCAACCCGCGCGCATCGTCGTGCTGCTCGTCATTCCGCGTCAACAGAAGCTCCTGCACATTCGGACGCTGGCGGACATCGCGCGCGTTCTGTCGCGCGAAGACGTGCGCGAGAGCATTCTGGCGGCGGAGACCTCCGAGGAGGCCTTTGCGGTACTGACGCGCGGCGAGGTCGAGTCGCGCTCGTGAAGGGCGCCGCGGCGCGGGTCTGATTCCGGTGGAAGCGACCGGGCGGATCGGAGCCGGCAAGCGGCGCGCCGGACTGCTCGCCGCCGCGGCCCTCAGCGGAGCGGCGGGCCTCGGGACCGAGACGCTGCTCCTGTCGTCGGCCGGCCTGGCGCTCGGGTACGGGCGCGGCGTGGCGCTCGGGCTAGGGGCGTGGTTCGCGGGCTGGGCGATCGGCGCGTGGTTCGGCGGCCTGATCCGGACCGGTGCTGCGCGGGCGCTGCTCGTCGCGGGCATCGTCGCGGGCGCTCTTGCCGGGCTCTCCGTCATCCTGCTCCTAGCGGCCGGCGGCGCCGCGGTGAGCGAGACGGCGGCGACAGCGCTCGGACTCCTCGCGATCTTCGTAGCGGCGCTGCCACAGGGGTTCTTCCTGCCGTTGCTCGATCGCCTCTGGTCGCCGGCGGAGGGCGGCGCGCGCGACGTGTCGCTCCTCTACGCGGCGAGTCTCGCGGGCGGCGCGCTCGGCGCGATCTGGATCGGGACGAGCCTCGCGGGCGCGTACGGGAGGCCGACGGCAGCGTGGTGCGCGGGCGCGTGCGCGCTCGCCGCGGGGGTGCTCGGCGCCATGCTCGGGCGGAGGGCGCGCGGCGCGAACGGGACGCAGTCGGAGGCGCGCACGGACCCGCCTGACTCGATCGCGCCCGCTCTGGCGGGCCTCGTCATCGGGCTCGGGACCGCGTGGAGCATCGCGCTCCAGTGGATCGGCCTGCGGCTGGCCGTGCTGTGGCTCGGCGGCATGCAGCCGACGCTCACCGCCGTGCTCGTCGCTGCGCTCCTCGCGTTCGCCGCCGGGGCCGCCGTTCTGCCACGGCTCGTGCCGCACGGGCGGCGCGGGATTGGCGCGGTGCTCTTACTCGCGCTCGTGGGCTCCGCGTGGCCGCTGCTCCCGTTCCACGCCGTGGTCGTGGCAGCGTTCGATGCGCCGTTCGCACGCGCGCTGTTCCTCGTCGGTCCCGGGGTCTTCGCGCTCGGTGCGCTCGTGCCGGTCGTGCACCGCGCGACGCGCGGCGAGAGCAGCCGCAGGCTGGGGGGGATGCTGCTGCACGAGTCGTGGGGCGCGCTGCTGGGGGCGCCCCTCGTGCAGTGGATCCTCGTCCCGCGTCTCGGGCTGGGCGGCACGCTCGCCGTTCTCGGGGCTGTGATGAGCCTGCTCCTGCCCCTCTTCCTGGCCCGCAAGTCGCACGCGCGCTGGACGGTGCGGCCCGCGCTGCTCGCCCTCCTGCTCGTCACGCTCTTCCTCATCCCCGGGCTTCGCGCGACGCAGCCCGCGCTCGTGTCGCCGAAGCTGGCCGATCCCGCGTTCAGGGTGATCTCGTTCACGGAGGACGCGCACTTCGCGGTCACGGTCGTCCAGGACGGCGTGCTCGGCGAGCGCACGCTGCTCACGGACGACTTCCGCGCGACGGGGACGGGCGAGGACTACCTCTACATGCGCGTCCTGGGGCACCTGCCCGTGCTCCTGCACCCGGACCCGAGGCGCACGTGCGTGCTCGCGTTCGGCACGGGGACGACGGCGGGCGCGGTCGCGCTGCACCCGGAGGTCGAGCGCATCGACGTGCTCGAGCTGTCGCGTGCCGTGTGTGAACAGGCGCAGTTCTTCTTCGAGGTCAACCACGGCGTCTACGACGAGGGCCCGTGGCTCGCGGGTGAATCGGACCCCGATGCGCGCGTCGCGCTCCACCTCGGCGACGGCCGCCGGACGCTCGCGCGCCACCCGGGCGCGTTCGACGTGATCACCATGGAGCCCCTGCTCCCGGACTCGCCGTTCGCCGTCTACCTCTACACGGCGGAGTTCTACGCGCGCGCTAAGTCGGCCCTCGCGCCCGGTGGCCTCCTGTGCCAGTGGGTGCCGCCGCACGCCCTCGAGCCGGCGACCTTCGACGCGGTCATCGACGCGTTCACGCGCGCGTTCCCGTGGTCGGGCGTGTTCCTGTTCGGCACGCAGGTGATCCTGATCGGCGGCGAGCGCGAGCCCACGCTCTCGGCGGCGCGCTTCCCTCCGGAGGAGAGTGAGCTGCACGCCGCGCTCGCCGCGCTCGGGCTCGACGGGCCGGACGGAGTCATCGCGCGCTTCGTGACGAACGGTGCGCGCTGGCCGACCTCCGCGCGCCCGCTCACCGACGCCGATCCCTGGGTCGTGTACGCGCGGCGCCGCCGTGGCAGGGCGGTCCTCGCGGATCTGCCCGACAACCTGCGCACCTTGCGCCTGCTCGAGGAAGATCCGCCGATCGCGTGGCGCACCGCCTCGGACGCGAGCGCGCTCCGTCGACTGGACGGCGCCCGTCTGCTGCACCGCGCACGCGAGGCGTGGGAGGCGGAGCGCGCGGGCCTTCCTCCGAGCCGTGACGAGAGCCTCGATTCCGCCGACAGCTACCGCGCTGCCCTGCGCGAAGGCTTCGCCGATGACCCTGAAGTCCAGGTCTTCGAACGCCTCGCGCGCTTCGACGCGGCGCGCACGTCCGGGGTCGTGGCGCTGGGGGCGGGGCAGGACGGAATAGCCCTCCAGCTCCTGCTCGAGGCGGCCGCGCTGCGCCCGCGGCGGGGCGATGTGCACCTCTTCGTCGCCGTTGCGGCGGAGCGCCTCGGGCAGCCGGAGCTGGCCCTGAAGGCCTCGATGCGGGCCTTGAGGCTCTGTCCCCGGGTCGATGAGACCCCGCAAGGGGGTGTGGCTCTGCGACTGGGGTTGTCTCGCGCCCTGGTCGAGAGGGCGCGGCGCGATGCGAGCCTCCTCGCCAGGATGAGAATGATGGAGTAGGAAATACTCCGTCAACTTGGCCGTAACGGGCCGGCGAGAACGCGCGTACGCCCTCGCGCCGAGCCTCTACAATCCTCCTCGGAGCCCCACCGATGAACTGCCGCCTGCCCCTCCTGCTCGCCTTGTCCGCCGCCACCCTCTCCGGATGCGTGTTCCATATCGGGGGGGACTGGGACGATGACGATTGGGGCCGCAGTTCCTACATCCGAGGCAACGGCGTCGAGGCGACGGAGACCAGGGACATCGAGGACTTCGACGCAGTGCGGGTCGAGGACTCGATCGACCTGGTCGTGCGCGTGGGCGAGCCGACGAGCCTCTCTCTTCGCGGCGACGAGAACCTGCTCGAGCACGTGGTCACACGAGTGCGCAACGGCCGGCTCGAGATCGAGATGGACCACGGCGGCTACCGGTCACGGCGCGGGCTGCTCGTCGAGCTCTCCACCCCGGCGCTCCTGGCCGTCCGGATCTCGGGCAGCTCCGACGTCGTGATCGAAGACGCGGCGGGCGACGAGCTCGAGCTCCGCATCTCCGGCTCGGGCGATATCCACGCGACCGGCGCAGTGGAGCGCTTGAGCGTCAAGATCAGCGGCTCGGGCGACATGCACCTCTACGATCTCACGGCGCGGGAAGCCAGCGTCTCGATCAGCGGCTCGGGCGACGTGCGCACGTCCGTCTCGGAGCTGCTCGAGGCGAGAATCTCCGGCAGTGGCGACATCCGCTACCGTGGTGCGCCGGCGTGCTCGCTGTCGGTGAGTGGGTCGGGCTCGATCCGGTCCGACTGATACGCGTTGGACGATGCGGAGCCGCGGCTCCGCAGCTTCACGCCCACTCGGTCAAGCGTCGTTCGATGCTCGCCCGGATGCTCTCCGCGCACGCGCGGTAGTCGGCCAGGG
>SMVQ01000247.1 GCA_004357655.1 Planctomycetota bacterium | reverse complement strand
CCGTTCCGTTCCCTTCCTGCCCTTCCTGTCTTCCTGCTATGTCGGCTTCTGGCAGGCATGGGCCGTCGCCCATGCCTGCCAGAAGCCGACATAGCAGGAAGACAGGAAGGGCAGGAAGGGAACGGAACGGAGAGGAAGGGCTTGCTACGCAAGCCATTCGAGCGCTGCGCCCACGACTTCGTCGACGTCCCGCGTCGACGTGTCCAGCGCGAATTCGCAGGTCTCGTACAGGGGCGTGCGCTCGGCGAGGATGGCGCGGAGCTCGTCCATCGCGCGCGGCCGGCCCTGCATGGGACGGCGGTCGCCCTGTGCGTACACGCGCTCGAGGTGGTCCTCGGGCGTGGCGCGCAGCCAGAGCGTGCGGCAGGACTCGCGCAGGCGGGTGAAGGCTTCCTTCGAGGTCACGATCGACCCGCCCGTCGCGATGACCAGGCGGCCGCCTTCGGCGAGCACGGCTTCGAGTGCCTCGCGCTCCAGGCGCCGGTAGGTCGGTGCTCCGCGGAGGTCGAAGATCTCGGCCAGGGACATGCCGGCCAGCACCTCGACCCGTTGGTCGAGCTCGACGAAGGGCACCTCGAGCGCGAGCGCGAGCCGGCGGCCGATCGCGGACTTGCCGGCGCCGCGCAGGCCGACGAGCGCGATGCGTTCACCCCGCAGGGCACCGACCCGCAGGTCGCAGAGCTCGGCCAGGGGCATGCGCAGGGCGGCGGCGAGCTGGGCGAGCTTGAGGATGGTCGGGTTCGCGCGCCCGGCCTCGGCCTCGGTGACGTAGCGGCGGCTGAGGCCGGACCGCCGGGCGAGCTCGGACACGGTGAGACCCACCGCCTGGCGCCGCTCGCGCACCTTCCGAGCGAGCTCGGAGAGCAGGGCTTGCTCGGACCTCATATGCACCCTATAGTGCCCATCTGCACCGCACATGGGAAGCATTATTCCCACGCCCTCTCTCTGACCCCGGAGACGCCGTGACCGCCACCGCCACCCGGCCGGAGCGTCTGGACTTCCAGACCTCGCCCGACCGCTACCGCCATTGGAAGCTCATCATCGAGGGCGACATCGCGACGCTCCGGATGGACGTCCAGCCCACGGGCGGGCTCCGGGAGGGGTACGAGCTGAAGCTGAACTCGTACGACCTGGGCGTCGACATCGAGCTCGCGGACGCCGTCCAGCGCCTGCGCTTCGAACACCCCGAGGTCCGCTGCGTCGTGTTGACGGGCAGCCTCGATCGGGTCTTCTGTGCCGGCGCGAACATCGTCATGCTCAGGACGAGCGCGCACTCGTTCAAGGTGAACTTCTGCAAGTTCACGAACGAGACGCGGCTCGCGATCGAGGACACGAGCGCCAACTCGGGCAAGCGTTTTCTCGCCGCCTTGAACGGCACCGCGTCGGGCGGTGGGTACGAGCTCGCCCTCGCCTGCGACTCGATCCTGCTCGTCGACGACCGCAACAGCACCGTGTCGTTCCCCGAGGTGCCCTTGCTCGGCGTCCTGCCCGGGACCGGGGGCCTGACGCGGATCACCGACAAGCGGAAGATCCGTCGCGACCGGACGGACGTGTTCAGCACGGTCGCCGAGGGGATCAAGGGCAAGCGCGCGGTCGAGTGGGGCCTCGTCGATCGCATCGCACCCCTATCGAAATGGGACGAAGTCGTGGCCGAAATGTCGCGCGAGCTCGCGGACTCGGTCCCGGCGCGCGAAGCGATCGGTATCGAGCTCACGCCCATCGAGTGCGCCGAGGAAGACGGGACGCTCACGTACCGCTACGTCACGCTCGCGCGCGACGACGTCAAGCGGACGGCCGAGCTCACGATCACGGCGCCGGAGGACGGCCCGAAGACCGCGGAGGAGGCGTACGCAGAGGGCGCCGGGTGGTGGCTGCTCCAGGCCTTCCGCGAGCTCGACGACGCGCTCCTGAACCTGCGCATGAACTTCCGCGAGATCGCGCTCGTGCTCCTCAGGGCGCAAGGCAGCGCGGCGACGGTGCGATCGACCGACGCGCTGCTCGCGGATTCCGAGCACTGGTTCGTGCAGGAGACGCGCCACTTCGTGAAGCGCGTCCTGAAGCGCCTCGACCTGTCCTCCAAGAGCTTCTACGCCGTCTGCGAAGGGGGCACGGCTTTCGAGGGTACGTTCCTCGAGCTCGCGCTCGCCTGCGACCGCACCTACGTCCTGAACGACCCCGAGACGCCCGTACGGCTCGGCGCCACGCCGGCGAACGCGGGCCTGTACCCGATGTCGAACGGGCTCACGCGGCTGGAGACACGCTTTCTCGGCACGCCCGAGGCCGTCCCCGAGATCCTGGCGCGCACGGAGCCATTCGACGCCGAGACGGCCGACGAGCTCGGGCTGGCGACCTTCGCCCCCGACGAGATCGACTGGGAGGACGAGCTGCGCCTCGCGACCGAGGAGCGCGCGTCCTTCTCCCCCGACGCCTTGACCGCGATGGAGTCGAACCTGCGCTTCCCCGGCCCCGAGACCATGGAGACCAAGATCTTCGGGCGGCTCTCCGCCTGGCAGAACTGGATCTTCCAGCGCCCCAACGCCGTCGGCGAGCGCGGCGCACTCACCTGCTACGGCACGCCGCAGCGCCCCGAGTTCAACGTCGAACGCACCTGACCTGGTCCCAATGCCCACGCCCCACGAAGGTCCCACGCCATGACCGGCATCGACTACAGCCAGAAGATCCCGAACAACGTCGACCTCGCGTCCGACAAGAAGCTCCAACGGGCGCTCGAGCGCTGGCAGCCGGACTACATCGAGTGGTGGAAGGAGGCGGGGCCGACGGACTTCAACACGAAGGACGTGTACCTGCGGACCGCCATCAGCGTCGACCGCGACGGCTGGGCCCAGTTCGGGTACGTCAAGATGCCCGACTACCGTTGGGGCATCTTCCTCACGCCCTACGAGGGTGAGCGCAAGATCGGGTTCGGCGACCACTTCGGCGAGGACGCCTGGATGCAGGTGCCGGGCGAGTATCGCAACTGGCTGCGGCGCCTCATCGTCACGCAGGCCGACACCGAGCCGGCGTCGGTCGAGCAGCAGCGCCTGCTCGCGCACACCGCGCCATCGCTCTACGACATGCGCAACCTGTTCCAGGTGAACGTGGAGGAGGGTCGGCACCTGTGGGCGATGGTGTACCTGCTCCACACTTACTTCGGAAAGGATGGTCGCGAAGAGGCCTCCGAGCTCCTGGACCGCCGCTCGGGGAACCCCGACCACCCGCGCATCCTCACGACCTTCAACGAGCCGTGCGAGGATTGGCTCGCGTTCTTCTGCTTCACGATGTTCACGGACCGCGACGGCAAGTTTCAGCTCCTGTCGCTCGCCGAGAGCGCCTTCGACCCGCTCGCGCGGACCTGCCGCTTCATGCTGACCGAGGAAGCGCACCACATGTTCGTCGGTCAGACGGGCATGGCGCGCATCATCAAACGCACGTGCGAGGTGATGAACGAACACCCGGACGAGGACGTGCAGAAGTACGGAGCGATCCCGCTCGAATTGATCCAGCGCTACATCTACTTCTGGGCCTCCTCGAGCCTGGACCTCTTCGGCGCCGAGGTCTCGAGCAACTCCGCGAACTTCTTCAGCTCCGGCCTGAAAGGGCGCGCGTACGAGGACAAGTACGAGGAGCACCTCGCCCAGGACCAGTTCTACGTGATGGAGCGCTGGAAGGACGGCGCCCTGGTGAATGAAGAGGTGCCCATGCGCAACGCCATGAACGAAGTCCTGCGCGACGCGTACATCAAGGACAGCGAGAAGGGCATCGAGTACTGGAACCGCGAGTGCGAGAAGGCCGACGTGGAGTTCCGCTTCGAATACCCCCACCGCCGCTTCCACCGCACGATCGGCGAGTTCGCCGGCTCGTTCTTCGACCCCGAGGGCGTCGCCATCGACGAGGCGACATGGAACACGCGCCAGTCGGAGTGGCTCCCGACCGAGGCGGACAAGGCGTACGTGAAGTCGCTGATGCAGAAGGTCACGGAGCCGGGCAGGTTCGCGGGCTGGATCGCGCCGCCACTGCGGGGCATCAACTCGCAGCCGATCGAGTTCGAGTACGTGCGGCTCTAGCCCCACTGCCCGAGCCCGGGCCGGGGCACGCCGGGAGGACGGCGAGGCCCCTGACCAGGTCCCCGCGCGCCCCTTCCCGGAATTGGGGCGATGCTCCAATCCCTTGCGGGGGCCGGGTTTCGGGCCACGAATTGGCATCGTGGGCCGCCCGCGCTGCCGGCGCTCTTCCCTGGGCCGGGGACGCCCGCTAAATTGCCGCGCTTCCGGACCTGGCGCACCATTCCTACAACCCAAACTACTAACTTGCAAAAGAGCTCAACTCCCGGCCGCGAGGCGGTCGAACTCAGCCCTCGGCAGACGTGGGTCCAGGTGGAGTAGGGCCCGAGCATCGAGGGGAAAAATGGGGAAGATCGAGCAATCGGTCGCGGCGTCAGGCCGTGGCTCTCTGAAGGCGTACACCTTCGTTCCGGATAGACGGCAGGCGACTCTGGCGCGGGCTCCGAGGGGAGCGCTCGCGCTCTGCCTCGGCCTGGCGTTGGCTGCTGGGTGCAGCGGCGGCGGCGGCGGGGCCCCCGGTCCGACCATCCTGAGCAGCGGGGGTGGCAGCGGCGGGCATGGGGGCTTCCGTATCGTCGGCAAGCTGAGCATGAAGGCGCCCGCCCAGGAGTCGTTCCTGTTGCGTGCGACGATGCCGATCCCACCGGGCGTCCATTTCGACGCGGACCTCCTCGTCCCGTACCGGGTCGTGGACTCGGACGGCACCTACGCGCCCACACAAGTCGAGACGGTCACCCGGTATCCGAGCGCACAGGACGGCGTCGACGTGGTCGAGCTCATCGCCCGCGTCCACCGTCCCGACGGCGTGGCGGCCGGCGAGCGGGCCGATTACACGGTGCTGCACCTGGCCCACCAAGCGGATAACTACCGGGACAACGCGGACGTCCGAGCGCTCCTTGCGACGCCGGGCGCACTCACGCTGCGCACCCGGGACGTGTACGGCAACGTCTACGACGCGGACCTGTTCCGCGAGATTCGTGAGGACTCCAGCCGTGCGGTCTACCTCCGCAAGGGGGAGCTCGCGAAGCAGATCCGTGTACACCAGGTCTTGCGCCCGCTCGGTTCTCCGTCCAACTCGCTGCCCCACATGATGGGTGTGCATGCCTTCATCACGCAGTGGGCGGAGGAGCCGTTCATCTCGCTCGACCTGCACGTCCACAACGCGTTGGATGGCAACGATCAGCACGATCCCTCGGACGACGCGCTCGACAAGATCTACTTCGACAGCCTCGACCTGCGCGTTCCGGTCGGCTGGAGCGTGATGCAGGCGTTCGCCAATCCGTACTTCGGGAGTGGCTCCGATCAGGGGGGCTGGCGCACCTACCCGCTCGTCAAAGCGATGTCGAACGGGAAGATGCACATGATGCCCCGCCAGGCGCACTTCGTGCGGCGCCTGATGATCGTGAAGGACGGCCACCAGAGCCGCGCGCGGATGCACCTCACCGAGGGCAACCTGGCGTTCAGCCAGCGCGGCACCGCGCCGGGCGGCTACAGCCTGTGGTCGTGGTGGAACGAGGAGACGGCGCGCTACTACCCCCAGAGCCACCGCCTGCCCTCGCTCGATCACGTCGGCCTCGAGTCGATCGCCCAGGGTCTCAGCTCAAAACTCGCCCAGCGCATGGCGTCCTTGGCGAACGGAACGTCGGGCAGCTACCCCCTCAACTCGCCAGGCCTCGGTTGGGCCCACCCCTGGGGTGT
>SMVQ01000246.1 GCA_004357655.1 Planctomycetota bacterium | reverse complement strand
TCGTCTACTACGACGGAAACCTCCTGGGAAGCTACCCGTGGTCGGGGGGCGTGTTCGGTCAGGACTCGCACGCGGCGAACAAGATCGAAGCGCTCGACCTGTATCCCGTCCCTGGTTCCTCCACCATCTTCTGGGACGACATCAGCCTGACCCAAACCGCCAACGGCAGCTGCCCGATCGGGACAAACTACTGCATCAGCACGGTGAACTCCTCGGGTTCTGCGGCGACGATCTCGGCCTCGGGCTCGGCTAGCATCTCCAACAACGACCTCGTCCTCACGTCCAGCAATCTCCCCGTCAACAATGATCAGCCCGGGACCTTCCTCGCCGGGCCGACTCAAGCCACGATTCCGTTCTTCAACGGTTTCCTTTGCGTCAACCCCAACGGCCTGCAGCGCTTCGCGGTGATCAACGTCTCCTCGGGCGGCACCATCACGGAAGTGATCGACTACGCGACGTCCGCGGCGGGCGGATTGAACGTCGTCGCCGGCTCGAGCTACAACTACCAGCGCTGGAACCGCGATCCCATGGCAGGCGGACTGAACGCCAACTTCTCGGACGGCCTGGAGATCGTCCACACTCCCTGACGCGCCCGGTTCGAGCTCTCCCACGTTGAGATACGAGGGGTCCGGGGGCCTCCTGGAAGCCCCCGCGGCTATCGCGCCGCACCCCCTCGTATCCCAGCCGAAACTTTGGAGCCCGGTCACCTCGACCGGGCTCCTTCGTTTCAGTCGTCCATGTGGAAGCCGTGGCAGCTCGCGTTTCCGAGGGGGTGGAGCCGCCGCGGGCCCGGGCAGTACCGATCGCCCCGCCCGGAGCTCGCCAGAGATCCGGTCGGCGAGCCTCGCGCCGCCGAGGGACTACGCGCCGGGGCGACCCTCCCCGCCCGTCCGGCGCCCGATGACCCGCTCGACCATGCGCGCGTGGCGCTGGCGGAAGACCAGGAGGCCTGCTCGAGCGCGATGACGGTGGGCAGGATCTCGCGCGGCCGCGCTCGCAGAGGCAGGTCGCGGTAGGTCTCGATGGAGAGCATCGCAGTCCGGATTCGAGCCCGGTGGCGCCTACATCACCATGATCTACTACAACGGCGCATCGATCGACACGTACCCGTGGTCCGCTGGCCCGTTCGGGACGGCCAGCTACAACAACAATCGCATCAAGGCCATCAACCTGTATGCGGACACCGTGCATACGCCCGCACGTCACGGAGCTCTACTTCGACGACTTCGTGCTGAGCGGATCGACGGGGATCGGGACCCACTACTGCCAGGCTACGGTGAACTCGACGGGCGCGGGAGCGGCGATGGGTGCGACCGGTTCGACGACCGTCGCAAACAACAATTTCACGCTGTCCGCCCAGCCGGTCCCGAACCAGCCCGGGCTGTTCTTCTACGCCGCCAACCAGACTCAGGTGCCGTTCGGCAACGGGTTCCGGTGCGTGGACGGATTCTTCTCGCGCCTCGACGTCGAGAACGCCACGAACAACGTCATTACCCACCAGGTCGACTTCCAGAATCCGCCGACGGCGATGGGTCTGATCACGGCCGGCTCCACTTGGAATTTCCAGGCCTGGTATCGGGACCCGAATGCCGGCGGCGCATTCTTCAACCTCTCGGACGGGTTGCAGGTCACGTTCCAGTAGGACGCGCCAAGCCAGCGACTGTCATGGCGCCCGGTCCTCGCGACCGGGCGTCTTCGTTTCAGTTGCCCGCCCGGAAGCCGTAGAAGCCCGGATTCTCGATGGGCGGAGTGGCGGAGGGCTTGAGCAGAATGGCGCGCACGGCCCAGAGGTCCCGGAAGATCCGGTAGGCGAGCGCCGTGTCGTCCAGGTACTGCACGCCGGAGCTGCCGCCCGTGCCCGTCCGGCGCCCGATGACGCGCTCGACCATTCGCGCGTGGCGCTGGCGGAAGACCAGGAAGGCCTGCTCGAGCGCGATGACGGCGGACAGGATCTCGCGTGGCCATGCGAGCAGAGGCAGGTCGCGGTAGGTCTCGATGAAGAGCATCGCCGTCCGGATGCGAGCCCGGCGGCGTCCGCCCTCCTCCTCGCTCGGGTTCAGGAAAGCGTGGAGGGACTCGCGCTCCTTCGCGTACATCGTGCGCAGTCGCGCGACGTCCGCGGAGTTTCTCGTGAGCGACATGGCGCGCTGCGCGGACGCGTCGCTCTCCGCGCCGTGGGCCGCGAGGAACCGCTCGATGAAGGCCTGCAGGTGCTCGTCCGCGCCGGGGGCGTCGTGGCCGACGCCGTCGATCGGCGTTCTGTAGAGCCAACCATCGATCGCCTCCTTGAGGGTCGGAGTGTCCGCGAGCTGAGCCTTCACGCGTGCCATCGACGGGCTCTCGGAGCCATCCGGCTCGAGGAGCGCCGCCATGTAACTCCCCTCCGCTCCGAAGGGGATCCGCTCGGACTCCTCCAGCCCGAGGAGGATCTCCATCATGCGCATCTGCGCGCTCTGGAAGCCGCTCGCAGGCATCAGCTTGTCGCGAAACTCGAGGTACTCGCGTGTCCCGAGCGTCTCGACCACCTCGAAGTGGTGGGTGGCCACGCGGAAGATCGTCGTCACCCGGGCGAGACGGTCAGCGACGCCCGAGAGCTCCTGCTCGGCCACCCTCTCGCGTTGGAAGAGGTCGCGCGCCGAACGCAGTTCGCGCAGGATGAGCTTGAACCACAGCTCGAAGACCTGGTGGACCGTGATGAACAGGACCTCCTCGTTCGAGAGTTTCGTCTCGTCGTCCGCGAGCCCACCTTGGAGCGCGATCAGATCGTCGACGCGAATGAAGTCCCAGTACGTGGTGGCTCGCGGCTCGCTCATGGTCTCCCCCCGCCGTCCAGCGCTCCCGGTCCCGACATCAGGGGGGCCCAAGGATAGGCCGATTGCCTGGCGGGCGACAGGAAAGAGCGCCGTCAGCGCGATCCCGCGTCCCTGAGCCGCTCGACCTGATCGCGGACGAACGCTTCCGCCGCGCCGGGGTGCATTCCGGCCCCGCGCGCTTCGACGAGCGCCGCCTCGACCGGCATTCCGGCGTTCACGACGCGATGGATGGCGAAGAACATCGCGCTGCGCGAACCGTCACCGCAGTACATCAGGGTTCTCACCCCATCGTCCAAGCCGAGCGCCGTGATGACCTGATCGACCGACTCATCGGGAATCTCGTCACCTTCCAGCCAGACCTCGAGCCACTCGAGCCCGAGCCGCGAGCTCTCCCCGCGGAGGTCGAGCCCCTCGGTTTCGGACGCGAGGCAGAGGTCGATCACCCGACCGATCCCCCGGCGCTTCGCCAGGTCGAGGTCCGCGAGCGAGGGCCTGCCGCCGAACCACAGCCCTTCGCTCACCACGACGTTGTGCATCGTGCCGAGCTCGGAGGCCTCGATCGGGGGGAAGTCCGGGGGCGCGGACTCCCGCTGCGGGGACTGGCACGCGGCGGCCGCGAGTGAGAGGAGGGCGAGAACGAGGGTTTGGCGCTGCATCCGGACCGAAGAGGGACCCCTGGTGAATTGCGGGCGACGATGATACGTCGGCGCCCGCGAGTGACAAGCGTACCGCTGGCAGGCGTGAAACAGTTGCGAGAAGCGTGCCGCGTGAACCCCCGCCCTCCGAATCGGTAGGGAACGCCGCGTATCTGTAGCTCGAACGGGTTTCGGGCGACGCCGGCGCCCGTCCACGGCCCGATCCGGTCCGCGGCCCTGTCCTCTCCGTTGGGCACGAACGGTCACTCCGAACCAACCCCGGGAGCCGGTAGGATCCTGCCCTGATGCCCCTCTCCGATCCGACATCGGCGCGCGCCGTCCAACTTCACGCAGTCCATCCGGACGGTCCGGTGCCGCTCTCCGTGCCCGGTGGCGTGGACGACGTGAACGAGGCATTCGACGCCGTGACGCTGGGCGTGTACGAGGGGCTGCGCACCTTCGACCACGTGCGGTTCCTCGGCCTGGATGAGCATCTGGATCGCGCGCAGCGCGGGATGGTTCGGCTCGGGTGGGACTTCGAGCTGGATCGCGACGCGCTCCGGCGCGCGCTGCACGAAGTCGTCTCCGCCTACCCGCTCCCCGATGCGCGCGTGCGCTTCGACATCCTCGCCGCGCCGGCGACCCAGCTCGGCACGTCGAGCCGAACGCTCATCGCGCTCTCGCCGTTCGTCCCCGTGCCCACCGAGCTGATGGAGCGCGGCGTCACGGTCCAGCTCGTCGACGACCTGCGCCGAACGCGCCCGCTCATCAAGGAGGCGAATTTCGTGCTCGCGCGGCGAGCCTATCCGGCCGGCGCCCGCGAGGCGTACGAGCCGATCATGGTCGACGAGGCTGGGCGCATCCTCGAGGGTACGAGCAGCAACTTCTTCGCCGTGAAGGACGGCGCGCTCCACTCGGCCGGCACGGGCGTGCTCGAGGGCATCACGCGCCAATTCCTCGTGCGCCTCGCGCGTGAGAACGGCCTCCGAGTCGTGGAACAGGCCGTGCGCAAGAGTGAGCTCGAGCACCTCGAGGAGGCCTTCCTCGCGAGCTCCATCCGCAGCGTCGTTCCGATCGTGCGCATCGACGGCGTGGTGATCGGCTCGGGCGCGCCGGGCCCCGTCACGAAGCGACTGCTCGCGAGCTACATGCGCTTCGCGACACGCGAAGCGCGGCCGGCCGTCGGCTGACTGCGCGCGGCCCTCCAGCGCGCAGTGCTGTCATCGTCAGCCCCTTCCGGCGGATGGTTCGTGCGGCTCGCCTTGGGTTCGGGCGCCGGCCACGGAGCCCGCGCGATGCGGCGGTTCGACGATGACAGCGGCCCGGCGATGTTCCTCACCGACGATTCCCCGTGGAGGCGGGTCCCGACGGCGCATCTCGCCGCCCGGGAGTGGCCCTCGGAGCTAGGGGAGAACCCGTTCGGAAGAAAACACCACTATATCGGCATTGTCTGGGCCAAATATACCCGATATAGTGGTCTTTCATGAGTCGAGCTGCCACGATCCTCGGGCAACGCAACACTTGGTGGCGAGACCCCAACGCCAAGCTGCCAGACGTCCTCCCCTTCAAGCGGCAGCCTGCCTTCGACCGGGTACGGGCGCGGCTGTTTCGAGGCGACCGCAGGAGGGGGGTGCTCCTGATCGGCTTGCGCTTCGTGGGCAAGACCGAGCTCGCCAAGCAGGTCGCGGATGCCGCCCGCCAACACGATGGGCTGCCCGGCACTCAACTCGCCTACGTCCTTCTTGACGAGCCCAAGCTCCGCGGCAGCCTGACGATCGACGAGATCCTGGCCGCGTGGGATCCGTTCCGGAACAAGGACATGCCCTCGCTCCTGGTACTCGACGAGGCACACCGCCTCTCCGATCCGACCCCTGACGCCAGCTGGGGATGGGCGCGCCAGTTGAAGGGAGTCATCGATGACGGACGGATCGACGTTCTCGCGACCGGGTCCGACGCCGGTCGGCTGCTCGAGGGCGCCGCCGAAGGTGCGGGACGCTGGGACTACGTCGAGTTGGAACCGCTCTCGTTCCGGGAGTTCAGGCAGCTACGGTCCCCGAGCGGTGAGTCTCCGCTCGAGGCCACGCGGCACCAGGATCTCGATTCGTACCTTCGCATGGGTGGGTTTCCCGGATTCGCCACCGAGCGACAACCTCGGCAAGCGATGGAGGGCATTCAGCACTATGCACGCGCGGTCTTGCTGGACGAGATGGGTGGGATCCGCAACATCGCCAAGGTCGAGCGTGCTTTCTCGATCCTGATGGACAGGTCCGGGTCAAACCTCGATACATCGTCATTGAGCAAGTCCATAGGGGCCAAGGCCGAGACGATCGAGAGGTGGTTGAGCGACCTCGAGAGCGTGCGCCTGATCCAGCGAGTGCCGCGAACCCGGGCGGTGGATCGTTCCACGCTTCACCTCATCCGTGGTCAGCCGAAGATCCACGGAACGGACCCTGGCCTGGTGGCGGCTTTCTCACGGTGGGCCGATCCCATGTCCGACCCCCACAGCCGGGGCAGCCTCTACGAGGCCGCGGTCCTGCGCCACCTGAGGGAAGTCGCAAGAGAGAGTGGGCCCGGATCAGCGATCTACTGCCTGCAGCTCCCGGGCAGCCGGGGCAAGAAGGGGGAAGTCGACTTCGTGCTTCTTCACGGTGAAGAGGAGCTGTTCCTCGTCGAGGTGACCTCGGGGCAATCAGAGATCGAACAGAAGGCGCGCTTCCTGCGGGAGGTTGGTGGCGATCAAGCAATCTGTGGGCGGCGACGGGTGTACGCGACTCTGGTCGCCCCTCTCGACCGTTCGACCCGCTCCGACGTTCCTGCCGTCGACGCAGCACGATTCTTGGAATCGCTACTACCCCTGGGTGACGGTGATCCCTTGCAGCCGCTTCGCGAGTTGAGCGTTTTGGTCGGGGGGCAGTGACATGGCCAACCGGCGGAGAACGTTGCGGGAATTCCGATCCGAGGTGGAAGGAGAAGGCCTGGAGTTCAAGGATCCCCGAGTTCTGGCGGAGCCATACAACATCGCGCGGGAGGTCTGCGCATTCTTGAACTCATCCGGAGGCGAAGTCGTCATCGGGATCGCCGACGACGGTTCCATCGTTCCCGTTTCCGATCCCTCGACTGAGATCGGTCGCCTCCGGGACCGGCTCGCATCGCTGATCGCCCCATCTCTGCAACGGGTGCACCTGGAGTTGCTCGAGGGAGATGGGATCCTCGTCTCGGTGGACCCACCCCGGACAGGGGAACGGGAACTGTTCGCTGTCCGTTCCTCCAAGGGACGGATTGCAGTCTTCCGCCGAATCGGGGCTCGAGTCGTCGCGCTGGATTGGGCTGAGGTCCGGGAGACCCTGAGTCGTGGGCAGACTCAGCCGCCGGATGCGTCGAAGGCCTCGGCCGAGGGAGTCCTCCTCCGGTGGCGTGAAGACCTGGCGAGTCCCGTTCTGGATAGAGTTGGAGGGTTGCTCCTGGTCTTCACGGTCGATCCACGGATCCCCGACTCCGCCGCCAAGGCGAGTTCTGATCGCATCCGACGAGCCGTCGAAGTTCCGAGCGACATCGGGCTCCGTGGTGAGGGTGTGCACTACGCCGTGGGGAAGTGCCGGAAGAAGCAGTACACGCTACGGAGTGGCTCGCGGGACGAGCTGTATCGCGCGTTGGAGTTCGATCTTCGAGGGATCCTGCGATTCGCTACTCGACTGGACATTCTCCTTGGTGATCGCGTGCCGGGATGCCCACGACCCAAGACCATCTATCCCCTCAGCTTGATCGAGACAATCGTCTCCTGCTCGGTTCTGTTCGGCACCCTGATCGAATCGACGGGTGCGGAAGGGACAGTGGCCTGCGCCCTGGACCTGGTCGGTATCGAGGGGCATAGCCTGCCTCCATTTCGCCAAGGGACTCTCGGCTTTCAATTCGAGTCGCACTGGAAGGATCCACACTCCGGACCCGCACTCACGGAGATCCTGAAGGCTTCGCTCGAGGCCAAGACCTTTGCGAAGAACAGCCACCGTCTCGCCCATGAGCTGGTCGCCTGGATCTACGAGGAGTTCGGTTGTGACTCGAGCGAGCTTGGCAAGGATGGTGAGAAGGTCCCGTACTGGGACCAGGCAGCAGGACGGTTTGCGTTCCCTGCCTGACAAAGGTGGTGAGGGGGCCAGCCCCCACGGGGTGCCGAAGCGACTGCTCGCGAGCTACATGCGCTTCGCGACACGCGAAGCGCGGCCGGCCGTCGGCTGACCCGGTGCTGCCCGGCTCACTCGCGCGCCACGCTCCGCGCTTGCAGGGCGAACGCCAGCCAGCCGACCATCAAGGCCACACCACCGATCGGTGTGATCGCCCCGAGCCAGCGTGGCGCCCCGAGCGCCATCGCGTAGAGCGTGCCGCTGAAGAGCACGATCCCGAGCACGAAGCTCCAGCCCGCCAGGCCCCGGCCGCCGCGCGTCGCGACGAGCCCGTAGAGCACGAGCGCGAGCGCGTGCACCAGGTGGTAGTGGGCACCCGTCGCCCACCACTCGGCCTGCTCCGGCGTCGCGCGCCCTTCGAGTCCGTGGGCGCCGAAGGCCCCGAAGCCCACCCCCAGGAGCCCCGCGAGGGCCCCCACGACGATCCAGTTGGGTCTCATGCCTGCTCCTCTTGCTCGGGCTCATCGGCCGCCGCAGTCTCCCCGGCCTCCCCGAGGAGGCGGGGGCGCGCGCTCGCCGCGTACCCCGCGAGCGCCTGCTGGATGCTCGCCGTGAAGCCCTCGCCACCCTCCGGGGGCGCGAGCGGCATGCCGCGGAAGGCAGCCTCGAGCTGCAACTGATTCTGGACGCGCTCGGAGACGAGCTGCTCCATCCGGCGTGCGAGGCGCCACTCCGAGAGCCCGAAGAACCCGAGCCGCTCCCATTCCGTTTCCGGCAGGAGCCGAACGACGATGAGTGCCGCGGCGGGCGGCAGCAGTTCGACGAGCGCGTGGATGCGCTCGATCTCGACCTCGCGCGCCGCTTCGTTGCGCAACCACAGCCCGACGGCGCAGAGCGTGAAGCCCGCCGTCCAGAGCGTCGTCGACACGGCGAAGTCGAGACCGGCCGGCGGGAAGCCCATCTCCTGTTGGGAGAAGTCGCCGATCGTGATGTGCTTCACCGGCTCGAGCCACGCGAATGGGAGCGACGAGAGCACGGGCACGTCGACCGTGAAGAGCTGCCACTCGTGCCGACTGCCCTGCCACAGGATCCAGAGCCGGAACAGCAGCATGAGGCTGAGCAGCAGCAGGCCGCCCGCGCCGACCTCCGGGCCGCCCGGCTGCACCGCACGCCTGCGGCGCGCGAGCACCCAGCTGAGGACGAGCAGCTCCCAGAACATCCACGAACCACCGGGCGCCAGCACGCCCGCGATGAGGAACGTGATCCCGAGGAAGCCCATCACCGCGGAGATGGCCGCGGGCAGGTCACGCGGCAACCGACCCGCGGCGCCGAGCTGGATGAGCGTCGCGACGAGCGCGACGAGCCCGCCCAGGGCGAGCGTGGTGAAACCCGTACCCGAGATCGCGCCGTTCCCGTCGAGCTGCAGGCCGAGCAGCACACCACCCGCGCCGATCATGGCGCACGCGAGCGCGAGCTGCAGCTCGCCGCCGCGTCGGCCGCCGCCGTCCGGAAGCGCGCGCTCAGTCATCGCAGGTCCCATCGAGATCGGGCAGGAGCAGGGCGCACTCCTCGGCGAAGGCCGCGAAGAACGCGTCCTCCTCGTCCGCCTGCAAGGCCGCGAAGGCGCGCCCGTACCGCGCCTGGAGCGCCTGCCCGAACCGGGTCCGGCCGCCCGCCCCGGCGCCCGTGAGCTCGAGCAGGAATCGCCGCGCGCGGTCGAGCGACGCGGCGTTGTAGCCGAACGCCGGCGCGCTCCACGCCACGCCCATCACGCGCCCGTAGAACAGCGCCGCGACGAGCGCGGCCTCGTGGAGTCCCGGTTCGGCGACCCCCGCCTCGCCCCACCTCGCGAGCCAGTCCGCGAGCAGACCACCGAGCCGTTCGGCGTGCTCCGCGTGCGCCGGAAAACCGGGCGTCCACTTCGTCGCCCGCGCGACCTGGAACACGATCGTGAGCGCGGCGAGCGCGTCACCCGGACCGCCGTCGCGCAACTGGCCGACGAGCAGCTCGACGCGCTGCCCGTCCTGCTCCTCCAGCCAATCGCGCAGGGCTGGGCAACCCTCCAGGCCGAACGCCAGGTCCCGCGCCTCGCGCCAGGCACCCGCGAGTTCGGCCGACACGCGCTCGTCGAGCTCACCCCGCCGGTGGATTGCGCCCGCCGACAGCAGTTGCAGGGGCTGCTCGAGGTGCGCGCCCGAGCGCCATCGGGCGTCCTGCAGCCCCGAGCGTGGCGGCGCGATCCCGCGCACGAGGATCGCCCCCAACGCGAGCACGATCGCGCTCGTCATCAAGAGGCGTCCCAGGCGGTTCTGGTCGGAGGCGGGCATGCGTGGGAGATTCTTCCCGATCGGAGGGTACGGCGTCGACAGGCGGAGATTCAGTCCGAGTTGTCCGCCTCGATCTCGACCCCCAGGCCGTCGGCGATCCGGTTGACGTACGCGTAGTAGGCCGTGACCTCGCAGACCGCGAGGACGTCGGCGTCCGTGAACCCCACCTGGACGAGCGCGTCGACGTCGGCGCGCGTGACCGACCCCGGCCGGAGCGTGAGTTGCTCGACGTAGCCGAGCATCGCGCACCGTTTCTCGTCCAGTCCCGCTGAGCGCCAGTCCGCCTCGACCCGCGCGAGCAGCGCGTCGTCCGCGAGGAGCCGGCGCAGCCCGCGCCGGTGATGGGCGATTCAGTAGCGGCACGCGTTCAAGCCGCTGACCACGAAGGCGATCAGCTCGCGCTCCACCTTGCGGAGGCTCCGCGTCCCGCGCATGACCGCGCCGTAGAGCCCGAGGTGAGCTTCGAGGCCGGCGGGATGGAGCGAGTGCACGCGCATGATCTCGTCGAGCGTCCCCGTGGCGGGATCCCGCGCCGAATCGAAGAGCGCCCCGAGCCCCTCGTCGCCCTCACCGTCGCCTAGCATCCGGATCCACGCCATGCGGCTACGGTGTCGGTACCCCGGTCCGGCTGCAAGCGCGCGCTAGGATCTCCGCGAGAGGCCGGACCGTGTACCCGAGCTCGCGCTGCGCCTTCGACGAGTCCACGAACGTGAACCAGCCCCAGGCGCGGAAGCGCTCCGGCGCCAAGCTCGGCCGCGCGAGCCGCGCCGCGTCGAGCACGGTCATGCCCGAGGCGAGCGCGCGTCCCAGAGCGTTCGGGTACTCGCGGACGCGCCCGGCCCGCCCCGCTTGGCGACGGGCTGCCTCGGAGAGCTCGCGCCAGGTGAGATTGTGACCGCCGAGGATGTAGCGCTCGCCGACGCGACCCTGCTCGAGGGCGAGCACGATCCCCTCGGTCACGTCGGCGACGTCGGACACGGAACCACCGCCCTTCGGGACTCGGCGCGCACCGGCGAGCGCGCTCGCGACGGGTCCCTGCGCCGACCCGAGGTCGAGGCCCGGCCCGATCGTCACCGCGGGATTGACGGCGAGGATCGGGAGACCCGCGCGCGCCGCCGCCAACGCGCGCTCCTCGGACTCGCGTTTCGTCGTGACGTAGTGGAGCTTCGGCCGATCACGGCCAACCCACGGCGTCGTCTCGTCGAGCACGGCGCCGTCCTTGTTGCAGCCGACGGTCGCGGCGGAGGACACGTGCACGATGCGCGCGGTGCGGACCTTGCGCGCGGCACGGTAGAGCGCCGAGGAGCCCTCCACGTTGATCCGGTGCTGCTCCCCCTCCTGGCGCGACCCGCCGCCGACGCGCTCGGCACAGTGCACGAGACCGTCGACGTCGCGGCAGGCCGCCTTGAGTGAACGCTCGTCGGAGAGGTCCCCGACACAGGTCTCGACGCCGCGTGCGACGAGGCTCTCGGCCGCCCGCCCGGGCCGCAGGAGCGCGCGCACCGTGTGCCCGCGTGCGAGGAGCCGGTCGGCCACGTGGCCGCCGAGGAAGCCGGTCGCGCCGGTTACGAGCACGTGCACCTACCGACTGTACCGAACCGCACGACCTCCACCCGGTTTCCAGGGGAATCCAGCTAGAACACGTGCGGAGCGGTAGAGTCGGGTTCGGAGGTTGGCATGGTTTTACCCCAGGGACTCCGCAGCTGGGTCCGGAGGACGGTGATTCTCCAGCGGACGATCGAGCACCTGCGAACGGTCCGGCTGCGCAGAACGCATCCGCTCGGGATCATCCCCGACGCGCCGTCGCGGATCATCGTCGAGCCGACGAACGCCTGCAATCTCAAGTGCGGCTTCTGCGGGAACAAGGACATGCTGCGGCCCTGGACCTACCTCCCCATGGACTTGTACGAGCAGCTCATCGGCGAGATGGTCGAGCTCGACATCCCGCGGATCACACTGCACACCATCGGCGAATCGACCATGAATCCGAACCTGCCGGACATGGTGCGGATCGCCAAGGCGGCCGGGCTCGTCGCTACCCTCAGTACGAACGGGACGCTGCTCTCCGAAGAGCTCGTTCGCAAGCTCGTGCACGCGGGGCCGGACATCCTGAACGTCTCCGTCGACGCGGCGGACCCCGCCGCCTTCAAGGCGATCCGCCCCGGCATCGACCCCGCCGGCGTGCTCGCGGGCATGAAGCGCCTGAAGCGGATCCGCGACGCGGAAGGACCGCTCCGGGACAGCCCGTGGGGCGAGGTGCGCCTGCCCACGCTCGTCGGCACGTGCGTGATCACGCCGTACTTCGACCGCGCGGAGGAGATGCGCTTCTTCGAGACGTACGGTCCGCTCGTAGACGACTTCTTCTTCCACTGGCCGAACAACCACGCGAACTACGCCCACGACGAACCGCACCGCCTGCGGAGCCTCATTCCGCGGAAGGCGCAGGACTGGCTGTACAAGAAGGTGCGTCAGTCCTGTTCGTACCCGTGGGACGCGCTGTTCCTCCTTTCGGACGGCACGATGTCCGTCTGCCGCTTCGACTTCGACGCCCGCGTGAAGGTCGGGCGCTTCGGGCCGCAATCGATCCGCGAGCTCTGGCACTCGGAGGCTATGCAGAGCCTCCGGCGCGCGCACATGACGTTCGATTTCCGCGATTGGTCGACGTGTGAGGACTGCTCCGCGACCTGGTACGAGAACCGCCACGAGCACTACACGACCTCGCAGAAGATCAAGCGCAGGAACGGGTACGTCGCGGCGCGGAACGCGTGGCTCACGCTGGACCCCATGAAGCAGCGCGCGGCGCTAGGCAGCGGGACCGTGGAGTCGGAGGTCGGCAAGAAGCTCGCCGTGACGGGCCGCGGTTAGCTCACCCGCTCGTCCGCGCGAACCACATCGGCCCCCAGCCGGTCCGGTCGGGCAGGATCGCCCAGCCGTGCTCCGTGGCCTCGCCAAAGGGGCCTGACGGTTCGAGCGCGCGGGCGCGGCCCGCGCGCCGGCCGTCCGCGAGGAGTCGGGCGATGATCCCGTCGTTCTCGGCCGGCGCGAGGGCGCATGTCGCGTACACGATGCAGCCGCCGACGCGCACGACGTCGAGGGCGGAGGCGAGCATCGCGTACTGGCGCCGCGCGAGTTGGCGGGACCGCGCGGGGCTCCACTCGCGGAGCGCGCGCGGGTCCGCGAGGACGTGCTGTTCCGAGGAGCACGGCGCGTCGAGCAGGATCCTGTCGTAGGCGTCGCGCTCGTGGAGGGACCAGCGCGTGGCGTCGTGCCCCGTGACGCGGACGCGCTCGCGCACGCCGGGCGGGAGGTGGTCGTCGAGCACGCGCGCGAGGCGCGCCCGTCGCGCCGCCGAGCGATCGTTGGCGGTGAGCGAGCCCCCGTCCGCGCACGCGCGGGCGAGCACGAGCGCCTTGCCCCCCGGGGCCGCGCACAGGTCGAGCACGTCCTCGCCCGCCTGCACCCCGAGCGCCTCCGCCGCGACCACGGATGCCGCGTCGAGGAGGTACGCGCCGAGGAGTCCCGCGGGTCCCCGTTCGGGCGGCTCGAACGGGGACTCGGACTCGAAACAGTCCTTGAGGCCCGCGATTTCGCGCGCGCCCGGGAGGCTCCGCAGCGCCGCCGCCCCCGTGGGCTCGAAGGGATTCGCGCGCGCGCCGAAACGCCGCGGTGCCGTGAGCGCCGCGCGCAGCTCCGGCCAACGGTCGCCGAAGAGCTCGCGATAGCACGCATCGAATTCGGATTGCCCCACGACGCCCTCAGAAGTACCAGATCAAGCCGAACAAGACGATCAGACCCTCGGGCTCGAGCTCGGTGTCGATGGGGATCACGGGCACGGAGGGCAGGCCGAGGTCGAGCTCGACGTCCTTGTCGCGCGTGGCGATGAGCGGCCACTCGTACAGGGCCGAGAGTTCGAATACGAGGTTCCGGTTGATCTGGTACAGGAGCCCCGTGGACGCCGCGAAGAACACGTACTCATCGCCTCGAAAGTGGAGCTCGGGGTCTTCGACACCCGGCGCGTCGAGGTCGAAGTCGAAGTCGAACCGCGTCGTCGGCCAGTATCCGAACGAACCCTGCACGAACGGGCGCAGCCGCCCTTGCTCGACCCAGTAGTAGGGCAGGATCCAGCGCATGCCGACGAAGCCGCCGAGCGTCTCGATCGTGTCGTAGTCGAACCCGTCCGTGTCCTCCGAGTCGAACTTGCGGTAGTCGATGCCGCCGATGATCGAGACATCGTCGGCGACGAAGTACTCGGCCCCGGTCACGAATCCGAACCGACCGATGAGGTCGGTGTGAAACTTCTCGTCGACGGGCCCGTTGTTCGTGTCGAACCGAATGCGCGTGTCGACGCCGTAGTCCTCGTAGATCCCCGCCCGGTTGATCCAGCCATAGCTGCCCTTGCGCGACAGCTCCCACGGCTCACCCTCGATCGCGGCGCAACCGCCCACCGACAGCGCGAGGGATAGGAGGCACAGGCGCAGGCGGCTCGTCGACATGGATCTCGTGGGGCGCACCCGGAGAGCGCGGACGCCCGGGCCGCGGACATCGTATTCCGCATTCGCCGGGTTGGTGTACGCTTGAAGGCCAACCCCACGTGCCCCACATTCCAGACTGGACCTCCAGCCGCGGTACCACCCCCTAATGTTCGCTTCTCTCCGCACGACCCTGACCCTCGCGCCCCTCGTCCTCGCCGCGACGGCCGCGGCTCAGGACCCGTTCCTCTTCACCATCGATCAGCCCCAGTCCGCCTGGACGTGGAGCGGCACGACGAGCCTCGGTCCCCTCGTCGGCAACCCTGGCAACACGTTCAACCTCTCCGGCACGATGCTCGCGACGCTCGCGGCGACCACGCACCCGCTCGGCACGGGACAGATGGTGGGCTCGAACGCCGACGTCCTCCCGGACATCTCCGCGGTCATCCCGAACCCCGTCAGTTTCCTTCCGCCGCTGGCCACGATCGACATCTCGAACCTGACGCTCAGCTTCGCTTCCGATCCGTTCGCGATCGATGCAGCCGGCAACTTCACGACCATGGTCACGGTGACGGCGCTCTCGGGCCTCGTGACCGTGACGCCCCTCACCGGCAGCGTGACGATGACCGACCTCACGGGCAATGTCAGCGATCCCCAGCAGGTGTCCGGCACGGTCACGCAGGCGGGAGCCACGCTCCAATTCGTCTCCGCGTTGACCTCCCAGTTCACGTTCATGGACGCGGCGAGCGGGATCTCAGCGACCTTGAACCTCGCCGGAACGCTCGCCGGCGACGCGGACTGCCCAGCCCCCACGGCGTACTGTCAGGCGAGCCCGAACTCGGTCGGACCCGGAGCGCTGATGGCGCACAGCGGTTCGACGAGCCTTTTCGCCGACGACCTCGTGTTCGTCGCGAACGGCGTGCCGAACCAGCCCGGCATCTTCTTCTACGGACCGGATCAGGCCTCGATCCCGTTCGGCAACGGCATGCTCTGCGTCGGCGGGCAGCTCGTCCGGTTCGATCCCACGACGGCGAGCGGGAACACGCTGTCGGCGCCGATGGACTACGCGCCGCCCGCGCCCGTGCGCAGCGGCGCCACGTTCCATTTCCAGGCCTGGTACCGCGACCCCGTGGCCGGCGGTGCTTTCTTCAACCTGTCGGACGGCCTGACGGTCACGTTCTGTCCATGACCCTCGGGGCGGGGCATACGGCGGCAGGAGACGCGTCTTCGTCCCCGCCGTGAGCCGGGGACGAATCCCGCGCGGGCCCTTCGTGAGCGTCCTGCTCTGGATCCTCGCCGCGTACTGCGGAGTCTGCGTCCTCCTCTACGTCTTCCAGAGTCGGTTCCTCTTTTTTCCCGCGGCCGAGGTCGCCGTGACGCCCGCCGCGGTCGGGCTCGCTTTCGAGGACGTCTGGCTCACGACGGAGATGGACGAGCGCGTGCACGGCTGGTTCGTCCCTTGCAATCAGGCCGATTCTCCCGGGGCTACCGGGGAAGTATGGCCGCGCGCGACCGTCGTCTTCTGCCACGGCAACGGCGGCAACATCTCGCACCGGCTCGAGACGCTCCAGGTCCTGCACCGGCTCGGCCTCGCGACCCTGATCCTCGATTACCCCGGGTACGGGCGCAGCGGAGGGTCGCCCGGTGAGGAGGCCTGCTACAGGGCCGCCCGCGCCGCCGAGCGGTACGTCCGGGAGGTCCTGGGGGCCGAGCGCGTCATCCTGTGGGGCCGATCCCTCGGTGGGGCGGTGGCGGCGCGCATCGCGGCCGAGTGCTCACCCGACGCGCTCGTGCTCGAGTCGACGTTCACCTCCGTACCGGACATGGCCCAGGAACTCTATCCCTGGTTGCCCGCGCGCATCCTCGCCCGCTTTCAGTTCGACACGCTCGGCCGCATCGGTGGGATCGCGTGCCCGAAGCTCATCATCCACAGCCGCGGGGACGAGATCGTGCCCTACGCCCATGGGGAGCGGCTCTACGCCGCCGCGTGCGAGCCCAAGAGCTTCCAGGCGATCCAGGGCGGCCACAACGACGGGTTCCTCGCCAGCGGCGGAGCCTACCTCGAAGCGGTGCGCGGCTTTCTGGACCGCCACCTGGGGCGCCAGGAACGCGCTCCGGGCCCGGATGGACGCTGACGGGCCGGGTCGCCGGGAAATCCTCCGTAACAGCGCACCTGTTCGTCGGAAGGACCTGTCCTACGCTATCCTTCGTATGGCTTCGTCCTGGCAGGGACGGTCTCCCGTCACGAATCCCCCACCCCAAGCGCCCATGCTCGCCACCCTCCTGATCCCCCTCTGTGTGGTCACTCCCCCCCAAGCCGCCCCCGCGGGTGGAGTCGCCGGCAAACTCCGCGTGACGGCCGCGGAGGCGGCGCGAGCCGACATCCGGTCCGGGCGGACGAGCGACGGCGAGCTCGAGTTCGCGACGATTGTCGGCGGGGCCTTCAGCAACCCGTTCGATGCCACCACGCTCTACGCGGGGACGCCCTGGCCGCGGGTCTTCCAGATCCAGATCAACAACACGGGCACCGGTTGGGTCGAGGTCTTCCACCTCGCCATCCCGATCCAGCCCCTGAACCCCGCGCCGCTGCTCGTCGCCTTTCACGGCGCGAGCGCCAGCCAGAACGACATCGGCTACAACACGGACTACTACCAGAAGGCGATGGCGCGCGGGTGGTACGTGATCGCCCCGCTGGGGGCCCACGAGTGGAATTTCGGCGTGCCCTACGCGCAGGCGAATATCGAGGTGGCGCTCGACTGGGTGGTGGAGCACTTCAACATCGACCCCGATCGCGTCTACGGGGTGGGGTTCTCGATGGGCGGCGGAGTGGCTGCGAGCTACGCCGCCCGCCATCTGGACCCGGCCCACGTCCGCCTCGCAGCGATCGTGAACCACACGGGAACCACCTCGCTGCGGGACACCTACAATCACTGGCCGCTCGGGGTCATGAATGTGCTGGAGCACACGCTCATGTTCGGGGGCTCTCCGACGGACTTCCCCTTCGCGTACCAGCAGGTGTCGACGATCGACCTCGACTCCCCCGCCTACCCCGGCGCGGTGGATCCCACGGCCGACATGAGCCGGAACCTCACCAACGTGCCCGTGATGATCTTCGCCTCGCCGAACGATCCGAACGGCTACCTCGTCGACCAATCGCTCCACATCTACGACCACCTGGTGGGTCTGCACGCGGACCCTCTGCTCCGGCTCGGAGCCGGCACCGTCCACCAGTGGGGCACGATCAACTCGAACCTGGTCCTCAATTACCTGGAGCCGTTCGTGCGGACGGACCCGCCCCTGGGAATCCCCGTCCAGACGCTCGCGGACCGGGATGGGACCTGGTGGCACTTCACGATCACGCAGGTCACCCAAGGGCAGTTCACGCCCTTCCGCTGGCGTTCCGACCCGGCGTCGAACGAGCTGTTCCTCAGCGAGACCGAGAATCTCGCCCAGATCCGGTTCCTGCCGAGCGATCTCGGCCTGGATGCGGGTCAGGCCCTCCAATTCAGGCTCGGAACACTCTCCGGGAACCCGCTCGTCGTCGTCCTGGAGGGCTATCCGCAATCGCCGTCCAGCGTGTTGCGCGCGGGTTCTTCGAACGTGAACTGGACTTGGGACGCCCAGGCTCAAACTCTCTCCTTCGTCGAGGCCGACGGCGTGAACACGCCGATCTGGTCCGTCATCCCCTGACAGGCTGAGGGTCGCCGCGGGCGGATCGGGTTGATCGAACCCGGGCGGAGCACTTGCGTCGGAGCGCGTGCTCACGGAGACTGGGCATCCCCCCGGGGACGCCCCGTCACCTCCCGCCCAGGTATCCGCCATGCGCACCCTACTCAGCCGGTTCTGCGAAGAGTTCGACTCCGTCGTGCGGCCCGTCCTCGAGCCCCTGGACCGGCTCTCGAAGAAGTTGGGGGAGGCCAGCCAGCAGGTCTTGGATCTGCAGCTCCTCCCGCACCTCCGGGACGCGCGGATGCACATCGAGACCCTGGCCGACAAGGTCAGGGAGCAGCAGGCCTACGTCATCATCTTCGGGCCCCTGAAGAGCGGCAAGTCGACGCTCATGAACGCCGTGTCCGCGGCCTACGTCAGCGAGGTGACGAGTCTCCCGGCCTATCCCTGCATGGTGTACGTCTCCCACTCGGAGACGCCCGAGTTCGTCGTGCGGCGCTTCAACGGGCGGATCGACAGGCCGGCCGATCCCGCGAGCCTCCACATGCTCGTGAACCGGGCCCACAAGGAGCTCGCGGACCGGCTCCGGGAGGTCGAGACGAAGGGTGAGGATTTCGACCCCGCCCGGCACCTGCCCGAGGCCGTGCAGCGCATCGATGTCAAGCTGCCGGCCGGGCATCTCGACAGCTCGGGCGCGGTCCTCGTCGACACGCCGGGCCTCTACAGCCGCATGAAGTTCGGGTACGACCGGATGACGCGTGAGTTCCGCAACTCCGCGGCGTGCGCGATCTTCGTCGTGAAGTCGGACAACCTGTTCCTCGAGCAGGTGTTCGAGGAGTTCAACCAGCTGCTCGAGCTCTTCAGCCGGATCTTCCTGGTCGTCAACCTCGACACGAGCAAGGTGGACCTCAAAGCGGACGGCAGCCTGGAGCCCAGCCTCGAGAGCAGCGACCCGCTGCGCCTCATCGAGGCGTTCGAGAACCTCGCCATGAGCGCGCCGCTGAAAGAGGCCGCGGAGGAAGGGCGACTGCGCATCTATCCGGTGGACCTCTTGCGCGCGGCCAGTGAGCGCCTGAAGGGTGGCGAGTCGCACACGGAGACGATGGCCGGCCACGAGGGTCAGGCGAGCTTCGACGGGTTCCTCGACGACCTCACCGAGTACCTGAACAGCACCGAATACCTCGTCGCATTCCTCGGCGACAGCCTGCGCCAGGCGACGACGTTTCTCACCGAAGTCGGTGACCTGTGCGGCGCGGAAGCCTCGACGCGTCTCCGCGAGCGCGTGCGCGAGCTCCAGGCGCGTGAAGAAAAGGAGAAGGCGCGGCTCCAAGCCGTCAAGCGCCTCGCCTCCCACGACTGGGTCGCCGACTTCCAGGGGATGGAGGCGGGCTTGGATACGCCGATTCTCGAGCACGCGCGTGGCGCCGACGAGTCTTCCGCCGAATCGATGCGCGCCGCTTTCGACGAGTGGTTCGGGAGCAACGCGAGCCTGCAGTCCCTCCTGGGCGAGAGCCTGATCCCCGTTCTGAAGGAGAGCCGCAAGCAGGTCGCGGGCTTCGTGCGCCAGACCCTGGAAGAACGGGTTGCTACGGGCCAGGCGGGCATCCTGGTCCCGGCGGGCATCGGGCGCGACCTCACGACGTCCGGCATCCACCTGGCCGAGCTCGGCGAGAAAGCCATGGCCGCGGTCGCCGACGACCCGGGCCGCGAGCCCATCGACCTGCCGCTCCGGGGCAGCGAGATCCCCGTCCGTAAACGGCTCGTGGACTGGCTCCTCTTCCGCAGCAGGGCGACCGTCTGCCGGAGGCTCTTCGGACCGGACAATCGCCCGAACTTCCCGCTCCCGAAGCAGCTCAAGGCCAAACGGCTCGGCGGCGGGGTGCGGCAGGCGATGCTCGAGTCGCTCGAGACCTTCCGCGCCCGTTTCGGCACCGAGACGCTCGACCGGTCACGCGCCCGGATCGTGCGCGAGTACGTCGACGCCGTGACCAGCGCGCTACGGTTCCGCTTCGAGGCCGAGGAGGAGCTCCTGGGCGAGGCCCTGACGGAGCTCCGCGGCGAGCTGAAGGAGAGCCTCGACGTCCTTGCGCACTTGAACGCGGCGCAGACGGCGAGCGCCCAGGCGCTGCGAGAGATCGCAGAGCTCTCGGAGAGCTACGGCGAGACGGATCCCGCGCTGCTCTCGAAGCCCACGGAGGACCGGATCCTGTTGGAGGACGTCATCCTCACGCCGGCCAAGCCGGGGGCCGGACACGTCGCGGTCGAGCCGACCGCGGTCGAGCCGGCCTCGTCGGAGATCGCCCCGGAGACGGACTAGGGCACTCGGGGGTTCTCCCGCGAGGTGCGAAGCCATCGGCCCGCGGGGCCGTCATGGGTTCAGTGCGGAAGCGAGCGTGGCCGAATGAAGTCGGTCCTGAACTGTCAGGATGTCGCGCATGAACCCGGGACGGCCTTACGGGCCGTTGACTTCGCGCTGCGCGCGAGAATGCCTGCTGTGCCACGGCACCTAGGCGGCCGGCCCGCACACACGGCGGGCAAGGCCTCGCGGGAAGACCCTCGGGTCCTCTAGTTGAGCGACCTTCTGAGCAGCCCCGACTGGTCGATCCAACGGGCGCGCACGACGTCGAAGAGCGCGCGTGGGATCCGCCAGCGCGAGTCGTCGTCCTCGAGATCGTTCGGAAGCTCGCGCACGTGTTCCGACACGAGCGACGACAGGAATCCGAACGCGTAGCGCGGCGTACCGAGACCCGACAGCGTCTCGCGCAGGTAATGCCGGTCGAAGTCCTCTTCGAAGAAGTCGGTGAGCGTCGTGACCCGGCTCGCCCCCTCTTGGCCGGCGAGCTTGCAGGCGAGGAGGCGCTGGTCGGAAATCTCGAACAGCTCCTCGCCCGTCCATTTCAGCTCGGCGATGAGGTTCGACTTGTCGAGCCGCATGCGCTTGAGAGCTTCGGGGGAAGCGGTGCGGTAGAGGCTCTCCATCTCGATCGGCAGGAACAGCTTCAACGCGATGCCCGGATACTGCAGCAGTTTGATGTCGAGGATGCGGCGCACGAACTCGCGCATCCGATCATCGCTGCCCGATAGGAGCGACGGCTCGTCGATGCGGTCCATGACGACGTAACAGCCCTTGTAGCCCCGCCCCTCGAGGAGACCAAGGAAGCGCCGCAAGATGTCGTAGCGCGTCGCCGGATCCCCGCCGGAGGGGAGGCCGAACTCGTTGCGGACCCTGGGCGCGAGCGACTCGAGCACGCTGCGCAGGGCCGCCGAGTCGCGCGAGAGGACGCGCAACCCGCGGACCCCGTGCTTCGCGACGCGCGACACCGCGAAGTTCGACCACGCGTACGCCAGCCACGCCGCGACCGCCAGCGAGGTGCCCGCGATGTACCAGTATGTCGGCGAGCCGAGGTCGGTCGGCCAGAACTCGAGGTGCGGCGCCACGCCGACGAGTCCGCCCAGAATCGTGAGCAGGAGGCAACCGATGAAGAGGAGCCCGCCGCGCGCGCTGCCGTGCCGCATCGCCGAGCGCATGCCGCGCACCGCCTCGCCCGTAGTGCGCTTGGGCGAGCGGTAGTAGAGCGCCGTGAGCAGCAGCATGTCGCTCTTCTGCTTCGGGGCGAGGCCCTTCACGCGGTCCCCGCGCTCGAGCGCCTCGTCGACCATCGCGGTCACGCCCAGCGACAGGATCGCGTCCAGGTGATCGGTGATCTCCCAGCCTTCGAGCACCGCGGCCGCGGCCTTGCGCGGGTTGCGCGCACCCTTCGACGTGCGGCGGAACTGCTCCAGATAGCCGTCGAAGTCGATGTACTCGATGAAGAACACGCGGTCGTCCGGGTGCTGCTCGTTGTGCTCGTCCAGGCGGCGGCGCATCATCCGCCGGAGCCCGCTCTTGCCGCTCCCCTTCTCGCCGAAGACGATGCCCGGCGCGGGGACCTTCGGGTTGCCGAAGATGCGATCGAAGCCGGAGTGGACGGCCGACGAATCCACCGCGTCGAGAATAGGATCCTTGTCCGCGTCTTCGCACGCGTACGGGTCCTCCGTCAGACCCCAGTGGTCGCGCCATTTCTTGGTAAACATCGTGCGTGATGGTAGCGCGCAATCCACTCGCGTGCACGCGACCGGAATCTGCGGTATAGAGGGAGGACCATGGACTTCTCCTGGCGCTTCGATTCGTGGTTCGACCGGCTACCCGACTCGCCGGCGGATAGCGGGCGCGTCCGCCGTCTAGTCGTACGCCCGTCCCGCGGTGCACGCGAGACGCCCGAGTCGATCCACGTGTCACCGGAGGGCGGCGTCGCGGGCGACCGCTGGAGCGACGACGACCGCGGCCGGCCGGGGGCTCAGGTGAGCCTCATCAACATCCACGTCCTGGACTCGATCTCGGGCGGTGACGAGTCCCTGGCGCCGCTCTCTGGAGACAACCTGCACGTCGACCTCGACCTCAGCGAGGCGAACCTCCCCGTCGGGACGCAGCTCCGGATCGGTTCCGCCGTGCTGGAGGTGTCGCCCGACATGCACCGCCCATGCGGTTCGTTCGTCGAGCGCTACGGCGCCAAGGCGGCCAAGAAGGTCGCCCGCGCCACCCGCATCGGGCGGCGCGGACGCGGGGTCCTCTGCCGCGTGGTGACCGAAGGCGACGTGCGTGTCGGGGACGAGATACGCGTGCGGTGATACGGAGCCAGGACAAAATCCGCCGGCACTCTCGACTGCCGGTGCTCCGCACCGGCAGTCGAGAGTGCCGGCGGATTTTGTCCTGGCTCCGTATCAGACTACCCGTTGCGCTCTTCCAGATCCTTCCGGATCATGCGCCGGAGTGAGTCCTCGAGCTCCTGGTTCCTGCGCTTCAGGTCCTCGAGCAGCTTGCCGTCGGAACCCCGCTCCAGGTTCTTCAGCTCGGCTTGCAGGATCTGGAAGCGGCGGAACTCGTCGAGGGCGCGGTCGAGCTCCGATCGCGGGTGCATCGTGCTCACGATGAGGTGCGCCGCCCGTTCGACCAGGCTCCGGAACTCGGTGAAGTCCGGGTCCGCGAGCTCGGAATCGAGCTTCGCCGCCTCGACCATCAACAGCTCGTAGGAGTCGCCCTGCGTGTGCGACGAGCGCCGCAGGAACTCGGCGAACTGCGCGACGAGCACCGAGCGCCGGAAGCCCGCGCTGGCCGCGCCGAACGAGCCGGCCGCGTCCCGCGGCAGGACCGTGTGCTCGATCTCGGTGACGTCCACCTCGCTCGGGTCCTGGCGCGCGACCTTGGGCGCCTTCCAGCGCAGCCGCACCGTGGCGAGCGGCCCATCGGCGGCCGCGCTCGTGCGCTCGAGCTCGTACAGCGCCACGATCTGGTGACCCGCGCCGACCTCGCCCGCGTCAACGGCGTCGTTGCGGAAGTCCTGGTCGGCGATCGCACGGTTCTCGTAGCCGAGCAACCGGTAGCGGTGTACCTGGATCGGGTCGAACTCGACCTGGATCTTCACATCGCTGGCGATCGGCTCGAACGCGCCCGTGAAGCGGTCGACGATCGCGCGCCGCGCGGCCTCCGCGTCGTCGAAGTAGTCGCAGATCCCGTCGCCCTTGTCGGCGAGCTGCTCCAGGAACACGTCGTTGTGGTTGCCCATGCCCACGCCGATCGTGTTCAGGTAGATGCCCTGCTCGCGGTGGCGCTGCACGTCCGCGTTCAGGCGGTCCTGATCCGTCTGGCCGATGTTGGCCACGCCGTCGGACAGGAACACCACGCGGTTGTGGACGCCGCTCGCGAGAGCGGCGAGCGCCACCTCGTAGCCCATCTTCAGGCCGGCCTCAGCGTTCGTGCCCCCACTCGGGGACAGCGGATAGATGGCCGACTCGATCAGCCCGCGCTGGGCCGCCGACGTCATCGGCAGGATGAGGCGCGCTTCGCGGCTGAAGGCGACGACGGCGACCGAGTCGCGCGCGTCGAGCTGGCCGAGGAGCAGCCGGAGGGCGTGCTTCACGAGCTCGAGGCGCCCGCCCTGCTTCATCGAGCCCGACGTGTCGACGACGAACGTGAGCGCGAGCGGCTTGCGCTCCGACGCGCTCACCTCGCGGCCACGCACGGCGACGCGCAGCAGCCACTTGTCCTCGCGCCCACCGAACAGGCTCGGGGCGAGCTCGGTCGCGACCCTGAACGTCGCCTCCAGCGGCGGGTCGACGTCCGGCTTGAAGTAGTTCAGGAACTCCTCGGTGCGGATCTGCGCCTTCTCGGGCAGCTTGCCCGCTTCGAGGTAGCGCCGCGCCAGGGCGTAGCTCGCCGTGTCGACGTCGACCGAGAATGTCGAGAGCGCGTCGAGCTGCGCCAGCTCGAACGCGTTGTCGCCCCAGAAGCGGAAGAACATCGCGGAGGGACGCTCGTTCGGCCGCTGGTAGCAGCGGAAGATCCGAGTCCGGCACTCGCGCTCGATGAGCTCCTGGAGCTCGAGCGGCGAGAGGCCGCGCTTGTAGCGGAAGTAGCGGTCCTTGTCGTCCGCGCCCCCGAGCCAGCCGTTGACCGCGCCGTCGATGAGGCCGTCGAGGTTCACGTCTTCTTCGTTAGCGACCTCGTGGCCGCCCCCGTAGCCGAGGGCATTGAGCTCGCCCCGCGCGGGAGCCACACGCGCACGGAGACTCGCAGCGGCCCCGCTAGACGTCGGAGAGGAGGGGGAGCCCCCCCCCGTGGTCGGACTGGACGGACCGCCTCCCGGAGCGCCTGCCGGAGCCCCGGGGCTCGCCGGACCAGGTGAGCCGGGACCAGAGGGTCCCTGCGCGCCGGCGCCGCCCTTGCCGCCGACGGGGACCGCATCACCGGCGCCGCGGTAGGTGCCCTTCGCCCGTGCGCGGCGGCTCTCGTCGCCGCCAGAAGCCTGCCCGCGTCCGAGGAAGAAGTCGTCGGAGCCCGTGGACACCGCGCCAGAAACGATGACCGACTTGAAGGCTCTAGACGGGCTCGCGGTCCACTCCCACACATTCCCGGCGGACGGGAGGAGGTCTTCGCCAGTGTCCTGGTACCTATACAAGGTCCGCATCCCCTCGAGTTCGGTCCCCCGGACCGGTACCCCCGCGGTAAATGGACTCGCCGAGAAGAAGTTCGCGGACTCTTTCTTCAGCGCCTCGCCGAGCCTCACGACCTCCTCGGGCGGGGGGGCTGCGAGTCCGGCTACGAGCTGATTGGAATCTGCGACAGCGCTGAAATGGAGCACCGGCTCCGGTCGGATCAGCTCCCTGTTCTCGTCATTGAGCAGCTGCCCCGAGGAACCGACCACGACGCCGGCCGTAAAGATATCTCCCGGATCTACCGTGTATCCGAGGGGGGGACTCGCCTTGGCTTTCTCAGCCCCGGGCGCCGGCAGCGGTTCGTCGGCGGGCTGCCCGGTCTGGCGGAGGGCCTGGAGGCCGAGCGCCACCTGCCGCTCGCGCGCATCCGTCGTGATGGCTTCCGCCTCCGCGTAGACGCGGTCCGCAGCCGTCTTCGGCTCCGCCTGCGCGACCTCGAGCGACGTCGAAACGCCCATGGAACCAGGCTCCGCGAACCGGAGCACGCCCCAGACGCCGCCCATCAGCGCGACGACGGCAGCCGCGGCGCGGAACGCCGGGCGCGACCAGATCGAAATGACGGGCCCCAGCCGCGGCGCGCCGCCTGCAGCGTCCATGATCTTCGCGAGCGCGCCCTCGGAGAGCGTCGGCTCCCCGCCGTACACCTCGCGCACGAGGCCGATCGTGCCCTCGAGGCGCTCCCGCTCCGCGCGCAGCTCGGCCGACGCGGCGAGCGCCGCCTCGAT